>NZ_AP018316.1:1207092-1215478 GCF_002368115.1 Dolichospermum compactum NIES-806
GTTTCCTGTGTTTACATTCCATAGTTTGATAGTGTTGTCATAACTCCCACTAGCCAGGGTTTGACCATCGGGGCTGTATGCTACTGAATAAACCGATCTAAAATGACCTTTGAGGGTTTGCAGTAGGTTTCCCGTGTTTACATCCCATAGTTTGATAGTGTTGTCCCTACTCCCACTAGCCAGGGTTTGACCATCGGGGCTGTATGCTACTGAATAAACCCAGTCAGAATGACCAGTGAGGGTTTGCAGTAGGTTTCCTGTTTTTACATTCCACAGTTTGATAGTGTTGTCATCACTCCCACTAGCCAGAGTTTGACCATCGGGGCTGTATGCTACTGAATTAACCGATCTAGAATGACTAGTGAGGGTTTGCAGTAGCTTTCCCGTTTTTACATTCCATAGTTTGATAGTGTTGTCACTACTCCCACTAGCCAGAGTTTTACCATCGGGGCTGTATGCTACTGATCTAACCAAACTTAAATAACCAGTGAGGGTTTGCAGTAGGTTTCCCGTATTTACATTCCATAGTTTGATAGTGTTGTCACTACTCCCACTAGCGACCGCTTGACCATCGGGGCTGTATGCTACTGACAAAACCGAGCTAGAATGACCTTTGAGGGTTTGTAAGAGGTTTTCTATGAATTGATTACTAATAACTTGTGGTTGTGATATTGATTCCTCAACAACAGATGGTTTTGCTTTAACAACACCAGGAAAAATATCAATACCAAGATTTGTAGAGCGATCGCACCAATAGCAATTACCAAAAGTTCTACTATAATAATGACTATCTACCCTGCCACAAATAGTTAAATTATCATTCCCTGTTCTTAAAGCCTCTAACCACTCCCTAGCTGTGGGGCGTAAATTGGGGTTATTATGACCATCATTAAAGCATTTCAAAAAACATTGCTGAATCTCTGGATGTACAATCTCTAGGGGAATTGTTCTTGCTGCTGCGGTAATTAAAGTATTTGACCCATTAACCCATAAACCCCGACGGATAAGTTCATTAGGTTCTGGAGTTTCCCCCGCACCAGTCCACTTTCCTTGAAAGGGACTATTACCACCAAATAACAATTGATAGATAATTACCCCTAACCGGAATCTATCATGTACTTCCGTTTGCTCAATACTAGCAAAATCTTTTCCCATTAATTCCGGTGGTGTATATCCTTCCGAACCAACTAAACAACGATAAACCTTACCGTTTTTTGGATTTTTCACCTGAAAAGAATCTGTATCAATAATTGAAGGTAAAGCCCGATTATTCACTAAAATATTTTGTTGTTTAATATCTCCCAACACATAACCAGCAACGTGCAGGGCTTCAATAATTGAAACAATATTTAGCGCCGTTGTGTGCAGAAACCGCCAATCAATTTCAAGTTTCAAAGCTTTACGACGACGAGGATTATAAACATCAATAAGTTCTCTTCCATCCTTAATTTCAGGCATCAAAAAGCCCACAAAATCACCCTGAGCATTTTTCAACGCCGACTTAGGCCAAGCAAAAGAAACATGATGAAGATGGGAATTTGGTTCTGTGGGTGGATGTGCTATCATTACCGCTAACTTCTGCACCCGTTCAGGTGTTGGAGAATGGTAAATTTTCGCTAAATAACCATTTTGATTAGTTCGCCAAACTTTTGCTTCACCACTATTAGCTATTTCTTTCAACAGAGTAATTGATTTTCCCGTACTGGCACAAGTAAGAACTGTCATATAATTTTAATTAGATGGGTTGAAATAAATATCAAATGGTATTGTGGACTATGACAGGCTAGAAGCCATCCTGCCCGCTCATCATTTAATTATGACTATTAAATCTCGCTTTCAAAACAACACAACAGCAAAGTTTTATCATGTTTTATCATCATCAGTACGTTGACTAGGACAGGCTAGAAGCCCATCCCACAATAAATATATAACTCTTGTGGTGTGGGCATCCTGCCCGCTCATCATTTAATTATGACTACTAAATCTCGCTTTCAAAACAACACAAAAGCAAAGTTTTATCATCATCAGTGCGAGAATTTAACCGTGGAGAATCGAGAAAATCCATAATATAAGTATCATCATTTCCTCCTGGTTTATCTGTTTCTCGCAAATATTCCTCCAAAGGTTTAAAAAATGGCGCATGAGGTTTCCAATCACTCAAGCGAATTGCCACTTTTTCTAATCCATCAGTAGAAGCACAAATAAACTCTTGTTTTCCTGAAATTACCTGTACCTGCATTTCCTCCAGCGCATTAGCTGAAGTCACAAAAATTGTTTCGTTGAAAAATTCCCCCTTATCTGGTTCAAACAATAATTGATATTCTGCCTCTTGGGAACGCACCACCATAAATCCATCCCCAATTTGCATCGCTGCAACCCATTCAGGAGTTGCTATAAAAACTAAAAGTGTACAAGCTAAATCACTGACAGAATAACCTTTATTATCTGCTTTTTTGTTTAACGCAGTAATAACATCCTTGACAAACTTAGTAAAAACTTCCTTAGCTTCCATTTCCGAAAGTGATTGAGAAAAACCTTGTTTATCAGGAAATTCATTAATATCAGCAAAGCATTTAATTACAGTTTCTACCGCCAATTCAGAACCAAAATGAGAATATTTAGCACTTCCAGCACCATCAGCAACTGCGCCCACAATCACATCCTTAAAAATGCGATAATGTCCGCAGTCTTGACAAGGTATTTTTTGCTCTTGATGACTCGTTCCCACAGCAGAACGCGCTATAGCTTTAGCTTTCCAACCCACAATAAATAAATCCTGTATATTTTATTAGACTTTATAACCCCTCTCCAAGCCTCTCCCCTTGTAGGGGAGAGGCTTTAAAACTCCCTTTATGAAAACTCATTTTTTCATATTCCCTCTCCTCGTAGGAGAGGGTTAGGGAGAGGTTCTTCTAGCTTATACATCCTCTAAGTAGTAATTTGCCCCCATCCCACCGGCGGTAATGCCACAGCTTCCCCTACTTTGCCACTAGAAACCCGTTTCATGGAAGTGGAAAGCCAAACAAATAAAGAGCGAAAATCTAAGCCATTCAGAGTAACTGGAGGACGTTCTGGTGGGGCAATTTGTCGGAGTTTATTCATATCTGCACCCTGAACACCAACGGTAAAAAACAACATTCGGCGCTGTGCGTCTTCTTCTCTCACCCTTTGCGCTGCACCTTCCCAATAATCTGTAGGCGCACCATCGGTAATTAAAAATACCCAAGGACGATAATAATGGACACCGTTATCTTTATAAGAATGTTTGCGGGTTTCTAATAAATCCAAAGCATATTCTATAGCTGCACCAATTGGGGTGACACCCTCTATTTCTAGCTTGGGCGGTGTAAAATGGTCTATAGTAACAAAATCTTGCGTCAGTTTCACAGGTCCAAAGGTGACAATAGCCACTTCTACACTTAAAGAGGCTTGAGCATCTTTCATTACATCTTCTTTGAAAGCCGCCAAACCTCTATTTAACTCCTGGATAGGTTCTCCTGACATTGAGCCAGAGGTATCAAGCAAGAGAATTACCGGACAACGATTTTCCGGGTTTTCTACGAATTCAGGCAAACCTACTGGCATTTTTGATACTCCTGGTTAATCAAGGTGAGATGCAAAATGTATAAATTATATAGCAATCCTAAATAAGATATGAACAACTTTTCTCCATACCTCTGCGCTCTGTGCGTCTGGAGCGGTTCGTTTTAAAAAATCCATTCATAAATCAAATGGGATTGCTATATGTTACTTGTTACTAGATAGCTTAACATGGATGTTTGCACGGAATCAATACCCATAACATTTAAGGCAAATAAGGCAATTTTAGGTTCATGAAATATCTCCGATTTCCCTCAGAAGTCGGAGATATTACTGTTAAAATTAAATAACATTTGTGAATCTAGCAAAGGTAATATATGAACAGAATCAGGCTTTAACCACTGTTGAAAAGAACGTCCACCTTGTTCAATATACTGTGTTAATTCCGGTAAACAACGACGGCGATATAAACCACATAAAGGTTGCCAGATGTGATTATTTTGTACCAAAGCTGCCATTTTATTCTCTGGAATTGTCTCTAATTGAGATATCCACTCTTGCAATATTTCTAGTCGCAAATTTGGTAAATCACAAGCTAATAACAGAACCCAATTTGTGTCCACTGCTGCTAACCCTTGCATAAAACCTACAAGTGGTCCATGTGTTCGAGGTTCATTTCCAGTTTCCCCAGGTAAGGGAACTTCTAGAATAAATTGACTTTGAGGTGTGAGCAATTTTTGATAACGTTCTGGCCAAGGAGTGACGATATAAACTTTATCAGTACAGGCTGCTGCAATAGTATAAATTAATTGCAACATGGGTACACCGCCCATGGGAATTAAGGCTTTATCTCTACCCATGCGAGTGCTTTTACCACCTGCTAAAACAATAGTTGTAACATGATACTGGGAATCAATATTCATAATATTTGTATTCTATTTAATAAAAATTAACTGTATTTTCTCATAAATCATTTATAATAGTTACATATTATATTTTGTTTTTAACGAACCACAGAGATCACAGAGGAAGAGAAAAGGAGAAATGTATACCTACGGCACGTTACATGAATACATCTTGTTTAGGATTGCTATATAAATCTATATTTTATAATTATCACCAATTTTATGACAGATTTTTTTGAGTTTGAAGCAGATTTTGTTGATTCTTGGCGTTGTATTCCTATGCAAGTGCGCTACAAACTAGATACTTGCGGTATTAAGCTAAAATTAGCAGAATGGAATCTGATGAATCAAAAATCACGTCAAAATTTAATGACTTTACCTTGTGATACAGATATTCAAATTCATGATTACAGACATTATATTCAAGAGTTGGTATTGCAACTGACTGGTAAACCTGTGGCTGAATTACCAATTGAAGCTAATCCAGCATGGGTAGATATTAGCACTATTCCTCACAGTGTCCACGAAAAAGCTCAAGAAATAAGTGTGATAATTACAATTGAGGCATGGAAAAGCCTGACTATTCTACAGCGGTTTGCCTTAATTAAACTCAGTCGTCCTAGTCATGAGAATAAAAACTTTTTACCGGCTTTGCAAGAATTTAATTTGTTGCCAAAATCCTAAATTCTGATATATTGCTATAGATGATACTTTTTAATTAGTTGGTAAAAGACAGATGATTAAACTTGATCAGTTTTTGAAGTTTTCGGGCATATCCTCTACCGGAGGTCAAGCTAAATGGATGATTGTTGATGGTGAGGTTAAAGTTAATGGGATAGTTGAAACACGAAGAGGACGGAAATTAGTTGATGATGATGAGGTAACAGTAGGAGGAAAAACTTTAAAGGTGGGGGAAATCCTCTCAGACACCGTTGATTAATGCTGATATCTATGATATTACCTTTATTTATTTTATTTACTATAATATCTCACACTCCTAATTCTTAAGTTTTATTTAAAAAAAGTTAATTCCTTTAAATAACACCTTAGTTTAAAATGATGAATATTGATCAATAGGTCGTTCTCTACAAGTAAATCCTTTGCAAAAGGGGAAATTATACCCCTATAGAATCTCTTCAATTGTGCATTATTAACACATCTAAAAATAAATAGCTAATGACTAATGTACTCTGGTTACAAGGTGGTGCTTGTTCGGGTAACACCATGTCATTTCTTAATGCCGAAGAACCAACAGCTTGTGATTTAATAGCTGATTTCGGTATTAAAATACTTTGGCATCCTTCCTTGGGTGTAGAATTAGGTGATAACGTCCAAACCCTATTATGGGACTGTATTTTAGGGAAAACTCCTCTGGATATTTTGGTATTTGAAGGTAGCGTAGTTAACGCCCCTAATGGTACAGGAGAATGGAACCGATTTGCCGACCGTCCCATGAAAGATTGGTTAGACGATTTAGCCAAAGTTGCGAAATTCATTGTTGCGGTAGGAGACTGTGCAACGTGGGGAGGAATTCCCGCTATGTCACCCAACCCCAGCGACTCCAAAGGACTGCAATTTCTCAAACGGGAAGCAGGGGGTTTTTTAGGTGAAGATTTTGTCAGTCAAGCCGGCTTACCTGTGATTAATATTCCCGGTTGTCCCGCACACCCCGACTGGATAGCGCAGATATTAGTAGCGATCGCCACTGGTCGAATTGATGATATAGTTCTCGATGAACTACACCGTCCCCAAACCTTCTTCAACACCTTCACCCAAACAGGTTGTACCCGCAACATTCACTTTGCATACAAAGCCACAACCGCTGAATTTGGACAACGCAAAGGTTGTCTATTTTACGACTTAGGTTGTCGTGGACCCATGACCCGTTCTTCCTGTAACCGCATTCTCTGGAACCGCGTCTCCTCTAAAACCCGCGCTGGAATGCCCTGTTTAGGTTGCACAGAACCCGAATTTCCCTTTTTTGACCTCAAACCCGGAACAGTCTTTAAAACCCAAACCGTCATGGGAGTTCCTAAAGAAATACCCCCCGGAGTCAATATGAAAGATTACGCAGTCCTCACCGTTGTTGCCAAAAACACAGCCCCCAAATGGGCAGACGAAGACTTTTTTACTGTTTAGTCATGAAAAAAGACCTAACCCCCCAACCCCCTTCCCTGGTAGGGAAGGGGGAGTCAATTATTCCCCTTTCCTTGTAGGAGAGGGGTTAGGGGAGAGGTCGTGCAACTAACAACTGACAAAGGACAAATATGGCAATTCAAACATTAGATATTTCACCCGTTGGTAGAGTCGAGGGTGATTTAGATGTGCGCGTCGAAATCGAAAATGGATATGTGACAAACGCCTGGACTCATGCTGAACTTTTTCGCGGTTTTGAAATTATTTTACGCGGAAAAGATCCCCAAGCTGGGTTAATTGTCACCCCTAGAATTTGTGGAATTTGCGGCGGTTCTCATTTAAGTTCTGCCTCTTGGGCGTTGGATACCGCTTGGGGAACAGAAGTTCCTAGAAATGCGATTTTAGCAAGAAACTTAGGTCAAATCGTCGAAACAATTCAAAGTATTCCTCGCTACTTTTATGGCTTGTTTGCGATTGATTTAACTAATAAAAATTATCGCCGTAGTCACTTTTATGATGAAGCTTGTCGGCGCTTTGCTGCGTTCACAGGTAAATCCTATGAAATCGGTATTACAATTTCTGGGAAACCTGTCGAAATCTATGCTTTATTAGGTGGACAATGGCCTCACAGCAGTTATATGGCAATAAATTAATAAATTGCTTATATATCAAGGATTTCTCAAAGTAGGTTTGATTATTCCCTGGTTTTTCCTTAAATTAGGCGGTAAACCCACCCCTAGCTACATTATGAGTCCATTTATTTTTATCTACTAACAGCTATTTGGTGTTTTCAGACGTTACCTAATTTTTCCCTAACCCTAGCTAGATTAGCGAGCATAACTATGGTAAATTTTTAGTAACCAAAGAATAATCCAAACTACCCATATTATGAATTTCAAACGATGGCAGGAACTAAAGAAAATCCTCAATGAAGAAAAAGATTTGTCTAACATCTGGTCATATTACATGGATCATTTTGCAGATCATCCCAAATTCATCAACTTGGGTCAACCTGTCCAGAATCAATATATTGATGCAGTTGTCAAAAAAACCTGTCAACAACTATTTGGTCAAAACGTCAAAATTACCAATTCTCTCCTAATCCATATCCCCCGACATCAATTTTTTCATGGACCATTCCAAGCCAGCGGACGAATTGGTGGTGTGATTTTCTTTGAGGATATCAAAGTCGGTTTAATGGCTGTTTCCGCACAGTTTCCCCCAACTAGTGAGGTGCAATATTCTCGGTTTACCGAAGTAATGGATCTATCACCACCAACAGGTCATGATTTAAATTGAAGCCTTCCAGCCTCGCCCCAACCTCAAAATCGTCTAAACTTAAAGAGTTCGCTAACTGCTAAAATCCTATGTCTCTCTGGTTTAATATTGCTGGTCCTTGTGAAGATGATATCCATTATATGCTATCTCCAACAACACGATTACCCGATTTGGAGGAGCTAATCCAACAGCGTAGTTATTTCGTGGTTCATGCACCGCGACAAACGGGGAAAACAACAGCAATGTTAGCCCTAGCACAGCAACTTACCGCCACAGGAAATTATGCAGCAGTCATGGTATCAGTAGAGGTAGGAAGTGCATTTAATCATGACCCCAGCACCGCAGAATTAGCGATTTTAGGAACTTGGTATGATACTATTTCTATACGTTTACCCAAAGAATTTCAACCACCTGTTAAACAATGGCAACAGGAAGAACCAGGAAGTAGAATTAAAACTTTTTTATCAGGTTGGGCAAAAGCTATAAATCGTCCTTTAATATTATTTATAGATGAAATTGATTCTTTA
>NZ_AP018316.1:1217671-1294784 GCF_002368115.1 Dolichospermum compactum NIES-806
CATAGGTTACACTCCACAAGTCTTGATGCGAGAGAGCGGAAAAATCGCCATTTTATATTGTTATGTTGGTTCGATAATTTTTATCCCTGCTCTAAATTCCCGCAATGCTTGAGCATGATTTCCTATATTAACACAACGCATCAATAAATCTACATCTAAACTCGGTAAAAGTTGCGATTTACTAACAGCTTCATACCCCTCATTTCCTAAACTATAAAATAATAATTTATCATTTATCCAAAACCAAACTTCAGGAATTTGTAACCGTTTATATGCTTCTAGTTTATTAATTCCTCCACTACTAACAACCACCTCAATTACTAAATCAGCACGTTTGCTATTTGCTCCCAATTCATAAGATTTATCACCTTCTTTTTTAACCTTTTCAAATTCATTTTCTAAAGTAACAGAACCAGTAGGAGTAAAATCTAACTCCAAAAATTCTAAATAAATTTCTAGTAAAGCCCCAATACGTTCTTTGATGGTTTCGTGTTTTTTCCCTGGCATTTTGCGAATCTCCAAAACTCCATCTAAAAAAGATAACCTTAACCCTGGACGATCAATTAGCTGTTCAACAGCTTTAAATTCTCTCCAGGTTAAGTCGCTAATTAAAATTGGTTCTGCTTCTCGTTCAATGAGTGTAGTTATCATAATTTAAACCCAAATTTAGAGATTTAATTTTGCTTAACATGATATCATAATAAAAACGTAGCGATCGCACTATTATTTTTACTGATCACTACGCCGAAATTCTCTCAACCAAAACCTGATTCATAATTTGCTGTTTCAACGAATCTGCTGCAACTGAAGCAATAATTTCCCAATCTTCTGCTGTCAACATTACCCCAAGCAGTTCGCGCAAAACCTGATGATTAGAAATAAACTCCTCCCCAAAAAGTTCATCCTTTTGTAACACAGCTTGAATATGTTCTTTAACAGTAGATGTAGGTAGCCTGAATCTTTCCAACAACTTCTCTCTAGCGGTAGTAAATGCTATAGAAGTCGCAGTTCCTAAATTCCAATCTTTGAGCAATAAGCGCACTTCCCGATTCAAAGAAATCCGCAAAGTTTTTAAACGATAAAACAATTCGGGATTAAGTAATAATTGATCAAAACTAGAACCCCAATCTAAACCAGCACCAATATTACCACCTACTTCTTCCTCAGCTAAAATGCTTTTTCTCAACCATTCTTCATTCAACAATAAATCCATCGGGTTTGCTAATTCTTGGTTAGGGGTGAACGGAATATAATTAGATTCTTGCTGACTCATTACTTACCCTCACTATTTTTGTTATGAGAACGCCATACACCGTACTCAAAATAAACTAAATCATCGTAATCTTCATCCTGACCTAAATCTAGCATTCCTTGATTATCATAGAATTTTTCTGTCCCTGGTAAAGAATGTAAACCTACCCTACCTTCATAACCTAATTCTAAACTACGGGTGCGGGCAAATAGCAGAAATACACTCCCAACACCCTTGTATCGTGGTGGACGTTGCACATCCTGACGATTCCAAGGTGCTGTAGCAATTCCATCAACATATACTAAGCGTTTACCCTCTGTAATGCGTGATCCGTGCATCTGAGTTTCCATCAGCATCAATCCTTGTTGGTGAAAATGACTGTGGTAACAAACTAAAATACTATCATTCATTACTCGGATAATTAGAACCTCCCTTAATGTTTGGTTTAACGATTACCAAAACCATGAATTTACCTCCCGCAAATGTGAAAACCATACAACTTGATTATACAATAATCGCAACCAGTGAACCTTTTTATCATGTCAGATCATAATTTTCCTAAATAAATGTGTAAACTTAAAGAGTTCACCTATTACCAAAATTCTATGACTCGCTGGTTTAATATTGCAGGTCCATGTAAAGACGATATCCACTATATGCTCTCTCCCACAATACGATTACCAGATTTGGAGGAGCTAATCCAACAGCGTAGTTATTTCGTGGTTCATGCACCGCGACAAACGGGGAAAACAACAGCAATGTTAGCCCTAGCACAGCAACTTACCGCCACAGGAAATTATGCAGCAGTCATGGTATCAGTAGAGGTGGGAAGTGCATTTAATCATGACCCCAGCACCGCAGAATTAGCGATTTTAGGAACTTGGAGAAATACAATTGAGGATAGTTTACCTAAAGAATTACAACCACCTGCTAAACAATGGCAACAGGAAGAACCAGGAAATAGAATTAAGGCTTTTTTAAGAGGTTGGGCAAAAGTTTTAACCCGCCCTTTAGTATTATTTATAGATGAAATTGATTCTTTGCAAGACCAAACATTAATTTCAGTTTTACGACAATTAAGAGATGGTTTTCCTAACCGTCCCGAAAATTTTCCCTCATCTGTAGGATTAATTGGTTTACGAGATGTACGAGATTATAAAGTAGCATCGGGAGGTAGTGACAGATTAAATACATCTAGTCCTTTTAATATTAAAGTTGCTTCTATAACTATGCGAAATTTTAATATTGAAGAAGTAGGAGAACTATATCAACAACATACAGCAGCAACAGGACAAATTTTTACTCCTGAAGCTATAGAAACAGCCTTTGATTTAACTCAAGGACAACCTTGGTTAGTTAATGCTTTAGCTAAAGAAATTGTAGAAAAAATGGTTAAAGATAGAAGTATTACTCTTACAAAAGAACATATTTTAAAAGCAAAGGAAATATTAATTGCTCGTCAAGATACTCATTTAGATAGTTTAGCTGAACGGTTACGAGAACCAAGAATAAAAGCAATTATTGAGCCAATGTTAGCAGGTTTAGAACTGGGAGATATACCCAATGATGATATTCAATTTGTCATTGATTTGGGATTATGTAAAATGCACCCTTATGGTGGATTAACTATTGCTAATCCCATTTATCGGGAAGTGTTACCCAGGGTTTTAACAGTGACACCAATGGCTTCTTTACCAATGATTGCACCAACTTGGTTAACTGCGGCAGGGGAATTAAATATAGATGCTTTACTAACTGCATTTCTCAAGTTTTGGCGACAGCACGGAGAACCGTTATTAGGTAGCACTGGCTATCATGAAATTGCGCCACATATTGTATTAATGGCTTTTTTACATCGTGTTATTAATGGTGGTGGAGTTTTAGAACGGGAATATGCAATTGGTAGCGACAGAATGGATTTATGTCTGCGTTACAAAGATGTAACTTTGGGTATTGAGTTAAAGGTATGGCGGGATAAAAAGCGTGATCCTCAAGCTGATGGTATTGAGCAATTAGAATCCTATTTAGGGCGTTTGGGGTTGGATTTTGGTTGGTTATTTGTGTTTGATAGGCGGAAAAATGCTTTACCAATGGAAGAACGTTTATCAACTGAGGTGGTGGTCACGGAAAATCAATATAGGATTACTGTGATTCGGGCGTGAGTGTTTTGATAATGAGTAGGTTGGCGATCGCTTATCGCAGATAAGCGATCGCCTCTAATCTCGTCATCATCGTCACCTCCTACGCAAAGCTCTACGGTTATGGGGGCTTTCCCTGGAGCATAACAATTGTGTAAACTTAAAGAGTTCCCTAACTGCCAAAATAATCATGACTCGTTGGTTTAATATTGCAGGTCCCTGTAACCCTAAAAAAAACTATACACTCTCAACCACCAGTCGTTTACCCGACTTATCAATGTTAATTGCACAAGAAAGTTATTTTGTCCTTCATGCACCACGACAAACAGGGAAAACAACCGCAATGTTATCCCTAGCACAACAACTTACCGCCACAGGAAATTATGCAGCAGTCATGGTATCAGCAGAAGTAGGAAGTGCATTTAATCATGACCCCAGTGCAGCAGAATTAGCAATTTTAGGAATTTGGCGAAATACAATTGAAGATAGCCTACCGACCGAACTACAACCCCAAACTTGGGTTTATAATGTTCCTGGACAAAGAATTGCTGAAAATTTAAGAGCATGGTCAAGAGCTATCAATCGTCCGATAGTATTATTTATAGATGAAATTGATTCTTTGCAAGATGAAACTTTAATTTCAGTTTTACGGCAGTTAAGAGATGGTTTTCCTAAACGCCCTGAAAATTTTCCCTCATCGGTAGGATTAATTGGTTTACGAGATGTCAGAGATTATAAAGTAGCATCAGGTGGTAGTGACAGATTAAATACATCCAGTCCTTTTAATATTAAAGTTGCTTCTATAACTATGCGAAATTTTAATATTGAAGAAGTAGGAGAACTATATCAACAACATACAGCAGCAACAGGACAAATTTTTACTCCTGAAGCTATAGAAACAGCCTTTGATTTAACTCAAGGACAACCTTGGTTAGTTAATGCTTTAGCTAAAGAAATTGTAGAAAAAATGGTTAAAGATAGAAGTATTACTCTTACAAAAGAACATATTTTAAAAGCAAAGGAAATATTAATTGCTCGTCAAGATACTCATTTAGATAGTTTAGCTGAACGGTTACGAGAACCAAGAATAAAAGCAATTATTGAGCCAATGTTAGCAGGTTTAGAACTGGGAGATATACCCAATGATGATATTCAATTTGTCATTGATTTGGGATTATGTAAAATGCACCCTTATGGTGGATTAACTATTGCTAATCCCATTTATCGGGAAGTGTTACCCAGGGTTTTAACAGTGACACCAATGGCTTCTTTACCAATGATTGCACCAACTTGGTTAACTGCGGCAGGGGAATTAAATATAGATGCTTTACTAACTGCATTTCTCAAGTTTTGGCGACAGCACGGAGAACCGTTATTAGGTAGCACTGGCTATCATGAAATTGCGCCACATATTGTATTAATGGCTTTTTTACATCGTGTTATTAATGGTGGTGGAGTTTTAGAACGGGAATATGCAATTGGTAGCGACAGAATGGATTTATGTCTGCGTTACAAAGATGTAACTTTGGGTATTGAGTTAAAGGTATGGCGGGATAAAAAGCGTGATCCTCAAGCTGATGGTATTGAGCAATTAGAATCCTATTTAGGGCGTTTGGGGTTGGATTTTGGTTGGTTATTTGTGTTTGATAGGCGGAAAAATGCTTTACCAATGGAAGAACGTTTATCAACTGAGGTGGTGGTGACGGAAAATCAATATAGGATTACTGTGATTCGGGCGTGAGTGTTTTGATAAGGAGTAGCAGGGCGATACGCCTTCGGCGTAAAGCTTCGCTTATCGCAGTTAAGGAAAGTCCAAGGCAAGTAGTGAAGTATAATTTTTTCTTTCTATTGAAATATAAACCCGGATTTTTCTCAATATAAATACGCAAATTGCAATATAAAAGTTTGAATAATTACAAATTGACTTGAGTATAGAAGTATTGAGTTCTTTGGAAATTGAGCGATAGCTGCGCTCGCCGAAGGCATCGCAAACCGCTCTGTAGGAATCGCTCGAAGCTTATCAATTTTGGGCAGTGTCTGGATTTGTGACATGAGTTCAACCAATGGCATTTGAGAATCTCCTCGTCTGAGGTTTGGTGAAAGGATACGATTGCTATCTCATGTTAACCTAGTGATGCTTTGGGCGATCGCTTCTTCTGCTAAAGCCTCCAGTTTGCCGTCTGCGATGTCTTGTTCTAGCTGCTCGCCCCAATGTTGGTAGTCTATGTCTAATATCCATTGCCGAAGTCCACTATTAAGGAAGTCTGGATGTTCCGGTTGCAGAATAATATCTGTGTTGAGGGGTGCTTGAGGAATGCGACTGGTGATGAGTGCAAAAATGATGTGCTGATAAATGCCGATCACATCTGTTAAACAGTAGGCAGGACGGACTTTACTCGAAGATAGGTCATCGAAAGGAAACTGAATCAGAACAACCTTACCTTTCATAGTTTACAGGTTGCCCATCTTCGAGGGTGTAAATGTCCTCTTCTGGATCGTTCAGGAAAGCAAAGCTAGGGTTGGTTGAGATTGCATCTAACCAGGTTTGTTCGTTGAGATCCTCCTCCTCTGGCATTAGCAGGATAATACGCACCCGACTGGCTTTGTCTTGGGGAAGGGGACGATCTAGCTGAATTTGTCCTTGTTTATTTAAGATACCTGTGGTTTCAATCGCACGCATGGTTTCAGGCGGAAAAAATCATTTGGTTTGATTTTAACACTTTCTTCGGTGCAACCAGAAGGTAATTAGGTGGAATATATCAAGAAATTAAGGTGCGTTAATGTTAATGTAACGCACCCTACAAGATCAGCGATCGCACTAATCCAATATTAGCTATCGCAGTTAATCCCAGTTAAAGAAGCACAAAATAATGAATTTTAAGCGATCGCACTAACCCAATATTAGCGAACTGACAAGTCAGCGCTTACGCTATCGCAGTTAATCGCAGTTAAGGAAGCACATAGAGAACTCCGTAGGAATCGCTTTTCTCAAAGATGTTTAACGGACTCGTTAAACTTTACCTCACAGATGAGTTATGATCAATGTATTATTGCCTGTATGGAAGTTTAAACTATGCCACTCACTGAGTTAATTCCTCTGGTCAACAATTTGAGTCAGTCAGACAAATTATCACTCTTCAAACTCCTAGCCACACAAATCCCAGACGCTGAACTACGAGTTATCTTTTCTGCATCAGAGTACCCGATTTGGTCGCCATATCACGCAACGGAAGCTGCAAACATTCTAATGCAGATGATTCAGGATAACAAAGAGACATCAACTCATGCCTAGTACAGTTGAGTTTCCCTTTTCTGACGATGAAGCATTACCCACAATTCCTGTCATTCTGAGTTATGCAGACTCTTCTGTTTGTGTAAATGCACTGCTGGATACTGGGTCTACGGTCAATCTTTTACCTTATGACATTGGGTTGCAATTAGGTGCAATTTGGGATAAACAAACTGTCCGCTTACCATTGGCTGGAAATCTTGCAAGGGTTGAAGCACGGGGGTTATTTGTGCAAGTTCAAATTGGGAATCTTGAACCCGTTCGTCTAGCATTTGCCTGGGTAGAAGCCTCTCATGTACCCTTAATTCTTGGGCAAACGAACTTTTTTCGAGAATTTGATGTTTGTTTTGAGCGATCACAATGCACGATCAAAATTATCCGACGTGATCAGCGATCGCATTAACTCAATATTAGCGATTGCAGTTAATCACAGTTAAGGAAGCACAAGAAAATGGATTTTGAGCGATCGCATTAACTCAATATTAGCGATTGCAGTTAATCACAGTTAAGGAAGCACAAGAAAATGAATTTTGAGCGATCGCTTTTTTCAAAGATGTTTAACGGTGAATTTATAAGGTGCTTTACATTTCATTAACTACAGGATTGGCGAACTGCTTGCAGCAGCGCTTCGCTATCGCACTTGTGGTATTCCTCTATTGTTAGATAATTCAGTCAATATTCGTTTATTTTTGATTAGAATCCTAAAATATGGACATTTTCCATTTATTGACAAATCTTTTTCATCATTCCCTTTTCTGAATTTAATTATTTCAAACTGATCGGGATTGAATTTATGTAGAAATGTTATAGGTACACCCATAAATCCTTTGTAGTCTAATGGTATATCTTGTGTTTTATTAACATTAATACCATCATAGTTGTCATAATGGGGGTATTCAATTTCGTTTCCAAAATATCTCTTTGTGAGAGTAATATATTCGTGTCGTTTAAAAGTGTCTAAATTAGTTAACCATAGACAATTGTTTGGAGAAACTATCCTATTTCCAGAGCTATCAATCCTAGTCTCTGTGCCATAGAGTTCATAGTATTCGGGGACAATAAAACCTGAAATACCTCTACCAAGGTTTATTCCTAACCACGCCTTGTTTTCCTTAATTAACTTAAATATTTCTTTATAGGTGATAGCATTAATATTGCCAATTATTAAGAATTTTTTATCGTATTTAATTAATTGAGCCACATACTCCCTAAATAATGAAAATGGAGGATTAGTAACAACAATATCGGATTGCTTTAATAGTTCGATACTTTCAGCACTACGAAAATCGCCATCACCTTTAAAATGAACGATGTCAGTTGAACTTGGTTTAATTCTTTCTCCCTCTACACCTGTATATTCAAAGAAAAAACCATTTTTAACTTCTTCGGTATTAAACAAATCCCTTTCTTGTTTTCTATAACAAGCTGTTATTAATTTTTTAATACCCAATTCTGCGAAATTTGATGCGAAGTAATTAAAAAAATTGCTAATCCGAGCATCATCGCAATTACAAAAAACTACTTTATTTTTAAAATGACTTTTATAATGTTTTAACTCATTTTCTATATCTGAAAGCTGTGTATAAAACTCGTCATTTTTGTTTTGTTTTGCTTTTTTCAACAAAGAGTG
Source organism: Dolichospermum compactum NIES-806 (assembly GCF_002368115.1). Classification (NCBI taxonomy): domain Bacteria; kingdom Bacillati; phylum Cyanobacteriota; class Cyanophyceae; order Nostocales; family Aphanizomenonaceae; genus Dolichospermum; species Dolichospermum compactum. The sequence goes on from NZ_AP018316.1 coordinate 1,225,981, forward strand.
CTGTACTTTTCTTGCCATTATCAACCCGTATTATTCGTTATTGATAATTTGGTTAAATATTTCACTACCTAATGCCTTAAGAGAGGACTTAGACACTTCAATCATAATATCAAACATTTTTTTGCATCCCATTTTTCTCCATTTCCTTGTGTATAAATTGAAGCTGCTTGAAGCATAATTGTTTTATCATGATGCTTAACAAATTTATTTTTTTTTACACAAATTAGTGTTAATTGGCATTCCATAATTTGCAGAGGTCAATCTATCTAATCTATTTAGCATCCCTGAATTATAATCAAGAGTTACCACCCTTCCATCAGGTATTTTAATTGAAATAGTTTCAGTTAGAAAGTTGACCCTTCCAGAAATAAGATGTAGGGAAAATGGGATTCAGATAGCATAAAATTAGCAATTTCTGATATGTTTTTATGAGATCTTTCTATTGCATTACCAGCAGCCATCAAGTCTTTTTTTCCTATTTTCAATCCCAAACCATCTTTGATAGGTTTTTGTATGTTCATTAACAGTATGACCTAAATTATCTAAAGTTCCCCTTCCTGTTCTATTGGGTGCAACCAGATAGCGAAGTTCGCTATCGCTAACCCATGAGATCGCAGTTAATCACAGTTAAAGAATCACAAGACAATGGATTTTGAGCGATCGCACTAACCCAATATTAGCGATCGCACGATCACAGTTAAGGAATCGCTTTTCTCAAAGATGTTTAACGATGAAATTATAAGGTGCTTTACATTCCATTAACGCACCCTACAGGATTGGCGATTCCTAGGTCGCGCTTCGCTATCGCTTGTGACAACGAGCTAATTTAAAAAACTTTCATATTCATCATGATTACCGATCCAAATCCAATAATAATCGTCACCCTTTTTTAAGGCTAACGCTCGATATCCACCACTAACACGGGCAGACCAAAGATTTCTACCGACTTTTTTGAAGTGCAAAGAGGGATGAAGTGAGTTTTCCTGCCAAAGCTGATAAGCCTTCCGCGCTTGCTCTTGCATCTCAGGTGACAATTCAGCATACGCTTTCCAAAACTCAGTGGTCGCCAAGGATTTCATCAAGATCCCTCACGTTGTTCGCTGCAATATCTTTTTCTGCCTGAGCAATGAGGCGATCTAATTTCCCTGATGCTAAATCTGCCTCAATTTGACGATCCCACATCTCATCAAGATATTCTTGAAGCCATTTTGCCAGATCACGAACTTCACTTTCTGGCAATTGCTTGATTACTGATTCAACTTCTAGCCGAGTAGTCATACAAGATTTTACATTTAAAGAGTTTTTCTTTTCTATATTATAACCAACTTTGACATTGAAACACCATTAGATGGCAGCTATTTGACTGATAGCAAAGCACGACCTAGTAATCGCACTAACCCAATATTAGCGAACTGACAAGTCAGCGCTTAGGCTATCGCAGTTAATAGTAGTCAAGGAAGCACAAGAAAATGAAAATTGAGCGATAGCGAAGCGCGACCTAGGAATCGCTTACCCATGAGATCGCAGTTAATCATAGTTAACGAAGCACAAGATAATGGATTTTGAGCGATAGCGAAGCGCGACCTAGGAATCGCATTAACTCAATATTAGAGAACTGACAAGTCAGCGCTTACGCTATCGCAGTTAATCCCAGTTAAGGAAGCACAAGACAATGGATTTTGAGCGATAGCGAAGCGCTCCGTAGGAATCGCATTCCCCAATATTAGCGATCGCAGTTAATCACAGTTAAGGAAGCACAAGATAATGGATTTTGAGCGATCGCTTCCCTATTCGGCGTTGCTGATTAAGAGTATGATTTTATTTCACGCAGAGGCGCAGAGTCGCAGAGAGTAAGAGTTTCATTTTTTTGATTTTTCAATTTCATACATCAATTCAGCAACGCCCCCCTATTCGTAGGCATCGCATTTAATAATAGTTAACGAAGGACAAGAAAATAGGGCGTTGCATTTAATTTAAGGGTTTAAGCCATTTAGTTAATACTGCACATTCTAAAGAAGCCTTGTCACCAGGTAAATAACATTCAATTCCTTTCACAGCCATCATCCCTACAGACTCATAAAATAACTGTACAGGGTCTATATGGAGGCTTATATATTTTTGTAGTGTTAGAGCAATGGGTTTTTCAGGAAATTTCTCTTGTTTCCACTTTGCAAATTTAATAAGTCTCCCATGCACCCAAATCTCGGTTACATCAGGCAGTGTTTCGACAATTTCCACCTTTCTACCTCCAACTTCAACCTTTCATTCTCCATCCTCAACGCCAAAATTTCATTCTTCTGCAACTCAATTAACGACTTTTGACTAATTACCTCACCAAAGGCTTTTTTCCGGTTTTCAATCCCAAACCATCTTTGATAGGTTTTTGTATGTTCATCAACAGTATGACCTAAATTATCTGCTGCGGCTTTAATTGGTATTCCCTGAAGATGCGCTCGAATCGCGCAACCATGCCGTAAATCATAAGGTTGAAACTCAATTCCCACCTTTCTAAACCATCTAGATATATCTCTTCGCATCCAATTAATATTTTGTACAGATGCAATTTTTGCCACCTTTTGTTCTAAAATCTTTAATGGTTTGGGATTATGTAAATCAAATAAATCTACCCATTCAGGTACAAAAGGAATAACTTCTCGATATCCAGTTTTGGTATTTTTATTCACTTTCCAAGTATGATCTATATTTTGGGTAGACATCCACCAATTAATATCTGGTTGGACAAATAGTTCCCTTGGTCTTAATCCATAAGTCGCCAACATTCCATATACCCAACGCCACATTTCCCAGGTATCTATTTCATCACTAATGTTTGTATTTTTGCGATTGAGGGCGAATTTTTCAAACAGGTAAAAAGCAGAAATTATTTTTTCATCTTCAGGAATTTCTCGATAAGCAGGAGTGACATGATCTCGTTTGACATCGAGTTGAAATCCTAAATTAAAGGTTTTAATCAAAACAGAAGTTATCGCAATCAATTCATTTTTTTTATTACCCTGAACTGAATTAATAACTTCCTCAAAATTTTCTTTTGTGGCTAAATGGGTAAGAGTTAAATTTCTTTTAATTACAGATATATAGTTAGCAAAAGTATTTTGACTAGTTAGAGTTTTCTGACGGGTTTGATAATATTTTTCATCAAATGTATCTAATAATTCCCCAATTGTTTTTATCTCTTGCTTCTCTCTCGATTTAATTCCTAAATACTTCTCATTCCACTCAAAAGTATGACGAGCAATTAATTTACCCAACTCATAACTTTCTTCAATTGCAGTTTTCAGTCCCTCTAAATTTGCGGGTATTCCTAGAGATAAATCATACTGTTTTTTTGTCTTACCTAAACTGTAATCTCCTGGTTTTAAGGGTAAGGTAGCTCGTAATTGGAGAGAATTGCCAGTTTGTTTAACACTAACTCTTATTCTTTCCCTTTTTAAATTACTATTAGCTGCAATTAACTTCTGTTCAAAAACTGCTTGATACTGTAATTCCGTTGCTTTTATTTTCGCCATTGTTCCTCTATAGCTGCGGTCTGTGGTGTTCTGCGGCTCGAAATCTGCGAACATATCTGCGAACCAGTCCCCGGTGTTTATATCTTCATGCAGAGATGGGGGATCTGTTTCTGATATTACAGCGATTTCCAATCATATAAGGTACATCCTAGCCCCCTCATCGCACCCCCCTAAATCCCCCCGCAGCGGGGGGAAGAAAAGGATAAGCTTTTGATACTGGAGGGGGTTGGGGGTGGGGTTCTTGTTCCAGGTTTGATGACAATTTGCTGTAACTGTTGTGTATCGTAATTACCCTGAACTTGCAGACTTATTCCCTAAATATTCCCTTATTTATAAAAGCTGAAATGGTGAAAATAAAATGTTATTAGCGAGCAAAATTACTTGATAAAATAAGTTACTCAGGAACATTTTTAGAATATCACCTGTTGTCATAGCAGTTATATGGTGCCTGGTGGAGTAATGTGCGCCCCAACTTTAACTGATATTACCCGCGCCTGGGCAATTTTGGAATATTTCCGCACCAATTGGTTAGAACCAGTGTGGTTAGGTTGTTCTTTAGAAAGATATGAAGAAATTCAATCTTATGAAGACTTTCAAAAGTGGTTAGATGAAGATGTTAAACATCGAGAATCTGACTTGGGTTTATATTGGCGCATGGGGTTAGATATCGGTTTAGATAGATATGGTGCTGGTGTGGGTAAATATGTGACTTGGGGTTATATTCCCCATGAGGATAAATACAATAAACCCACCATTGAAGGACGTAACGCGGCTGTGATTATGAAAGGCGGTGTTTATGATAGTTTTACGGATACTCATAGCTTGATGAATCAAGCTTTTGCCCGTGAGAATTTAACCCATTCTTGGTATGATGAAGGGACAGAAGATTGGCATCCAAGCGATCGCACTACTAACCCAATTAATAACAACCAAAAAGACTTTACTGGGGCATATTCTTGGTCAAGTGCAGTCCTTCACCAAGACTTAGGACGTTTAGAAGCCGGACCCCTAGCCCGTCAATTAGTTGCCGGGGGAAATCATGGGGAATCTTGGCAACATTATGACCCATTTATTCTCGACACATTCAAGCAAATGGGTGGTGCTAGTGTTCATCTTCGGCAATTAGGAAGAGTTCACGAAATAGTTAAACTATATCGCCAAGCTGAACGCTGTTTAAGAGAGTTCAAATTAAACGATCCTTGGTATATTAAACCAGAAGAAAAAGATGGTAAAGGTTGGGGTGCAACTGAAGCCGCTAGAGGTGCATTATGCCACTGGGTAGAAATCGAAAAAGGCAAAATTAAGAATTACCAAGTTATCGCCCCTGGTACTTGGAATATCGGACCCCGTGACGGTGAAGGAGAACTAGGACCTATTGAAAAAGCATTAATAGGAACGCCAATTCAAGACCCCAAAGACCCCGTAGAAGTGGGTCATGTCGCCCGTTCTTTTGATTCATGTTTGGTGTGTACTGTTCATGCCCATGATGCAAAAACTGGGGAAGAATTAGCTCGTTTTAGAACAGCTTAATTTATTGTTACTTAAGATCCCCGACTTCTTAGAGAAGTTGGGGATCTATTTTTTGCTAAGTCAGGGTTCTATATAATTGTTGTTTACAGTACAAAAGTTCGCAAATCCGTAGGTTAGTCTGAATTTTAAGGAATAATTGATAATTCCTAATGATCAGATTAAGAATTATCAATTAGGAATTACTAAATACTAAAAGTGGTAACTAATTGTGTCTAATTTAGAACTACATCAATATCTTCCTAAGCTTCCTGAAGCCGCACTGCAAGAATTTATAGAATGGTGTATGTTGGATCAATCAACAGCCGCAGGATTAGAATTTAAACCTGATCAAAGTAAGTTAAAGAATTTAGCACCAGCGGATTATTCTAAGCAATTAGTTGACCAATTTATGAAAGTTAGACCTGACCCCATTAGAGCAGGTTTGGTAGCTGTAATTGCTGGCAAACAAGCCGATAAACACGAATTAACAGGTTTGGCTGCTGTGGTTGATTTTGTTTCTCTTTATGTTAAGTATTTAATTCCTAAAGATGGTACTAATCCAGAAGAAGCAGATGCAATTCTAGCTAAAGCATCACAACATCAATATGAGCAAATTGTAGAAATTGCCAAAAAACATGGTGTGAATTTATAAATTTGTAGGGTGGGCATTGCCCACCTCATGATTGATAGTTAACACTTCTGCTTTATATTAATTATATTTACCAAATTGGACAGTTTATGATTTAGCTGCGACTTTGTATAATTTGCTGACCAATAGACATCTCCGAAAATTAAATATGCGTGACATGAAACCCCTGTAGAGACGTTCCATGGAACGTCTCTACAATCTTTACCGGATATGTCTAATAATGAACCTTTACCCGCAGAGTTTAGAAAAACGGGAATAGCATTACCACCACCCCAAAATTTTAACCCAAAAATTAGCGATCGCATCAATGTTACCATTCTCCAATGTTTCAGAGGAAGAAGCAACAGGGAACAGAAAAAACTCATGTTTAAAAACATGAGATTGAAATAATGACACTGTTTTTTTTCGTAAACCGGGTAAATGTTGGGTAACATACGTCAACCCAACCTTACAAAATGTTTAACTCATTAAATCTTGAAACAATGCGGTGCTTAAATAGCGTTCACCAAAAGAAGGTTGAATCATTACTATTAATTTACCCGCATTTTCTGGGCGTTTACCAACTTCAATAGCAGCAGATAAAGCCGCACCTGAAGAGATTCCTGATAATAAACCTTCCTCCCTAGCTAATCTCCGTCCATATTCAATTGCTGCTGCGTCCTCCACTTGAATTATTTCATCAATTAAATCTTGACGCAAAACATCAGGAATAAATCCCGCACCAATTCCTTGAATTTTGTGAGAACCGGGTTTACCACCTGATAGAATCGGACTGTTACTAGGTTCGACTGCAATCACTTGAAAACTTGGTTTGCGTTGTTTAATTACTTCAGCAATACCAGTAATTGTGCCGCCCGTTCCTACCCCAGAAATTAAGATATCAACTTCTCCGTCTGTATCCGCCCAAATTTCCTCAGCGGTGGTTTCTCGGTGAATTTTCGGGTTAGCTGGGTTGGCAAATTGTTGTAACATAAAGGCATTAGGAGTATTGGCAACAATTTCCTCCGCCTTGTTAATTGCGCCCCGCATTCCCTGAGTTCCTGGTGTTAATTCCAAACTTGCACCATAAGCCCTCAACATAGCCCGTCTTTCTTGGCTCATGGTTTCTGGCATAGTTAAAATTAACTTGTAGCCACGGGCGGCTGCTACCATTGCTAAAGCGATACCTGTGTTACCAGATGTTGGTTCGACTAAAATGGTTTTCCCCGGTGAAATTAAACCTTCAGCTTCAGCGGAAAGGATCATACTTACGCCAATTCTGTCTTTTACAGAAGCCGCAGGATTCATACTTTCTAGTTTGACGACTATCCTGGCTACCACTCCCTCGGCTTGGGGAATTTTATTCAACTGAATTAATGGAGTTTTTCCAATAAGTTCTGTTACGTCTTTAGCAATTCGCATTGATCAAGCCCTAAAATTTATATATTAATCTATATTTGGTTACATATTTATCTGATCAACTTTTTATATCAGCCATAGCCATTTTACCACAATCTCTGTCTCTTTCCATAAGAAAAATTTCCTAATCCTTGAAAACAACACTATTGCACTTTCCTTAGAATATCTTAATTTTGTTTCTGAGTTATTCAAGATATCTTAGGTCTAGCCTTGTCATGAGATGCTGTCATTTGAGTAGAGTTTGTACTTGTGAATCTTCCCTAATAAATATCTCAAAGCAATAGCCTATATTAGTTTGGCTTTGAGTACAAAATACCCCGTCCCCTCCCTCAAAAATGCTAGTACCCCACTCAGAAAATACTAGCACCCCCACACCAAATATTTTTTTTAATGCTTGCACAGTCAGGATTACAGACTGTGAGTATTGTCGTAATCATCTTAATAATATTAATTCAACTCACTTAAAGTTGGGACTAAAAGGGCAACTGATATAAACGATATAGGATTTACGCAGAGATTCCCCTCTACCCCCCGAAGTTCCTAAGATGAAAGTCTGACGAATTAGGGGGGACTTCTTACCTTCTATATATCTCAAAAGCTATCTTAATATTGTCCGTATTACTCAATACTAAAGGACAGGATTTGGTTTGCTGAGGAGATTTTGATAAGCATATTTTTGAATAAAAAAAGGTGCAAAAAATAAACCTACTAATATAAATTTTCTTTCTAGGTAGTTGATACCTGGTAATGGAGAAAAATATGAAAGTCAAACTTTTAAATGTGCTGACCGTAAGTTTGGTAACTTTAGCATTAATTTCTCCAGGGGTAGTAGTATTTACTATAGTTTGGGGACAACATAGAGAGTTCGTTAAAACACAGAATTTATCCTGTGAATTGCCGAAAATAAATATAGCATCTCCTCAATTAGTTCCTCAAACAAAAATTATCAATACTCAGACACCTTTAGTCAAGGTCAAATTATCTGACAATAATTTTCTACATCAACTAAAAATTGCTGCAAAAAAATATAAATTAGTCACAATTTTGCAATGGTTATTTTTGGTGACACCGATTTGTATTGGTATAGGAATTATCGCTTATGACAGATATCTTGTCTACCGTGCTGCTGTATTAAAAGAACACATTGCCATGTTGGAAAGAATGTGGCAACAAAGCATCGAACAGTAATTTTGCCAATTAATCATTCACCATAAACTAAATTATCATGACAGACGAACGCCAAACACAGTATTTTAATTTAATTGATGAACTTCTGCAATGTCCTAATGGTCAAGAACCAGAAGTTTTGGAAGCACAACCTGAATTAATTGATTCTGGTTTAGTGCAAGCAATGTTACAAGTAGCCACAATGTTCGCTCATCAAGGTAATCAAGATGGAGCGCAATTTCTATTTTTTGTTGCTAAACAATTAGCAAAGGAATTAGGTTTATATCCTGAAGTTTCTAATCAAGTTGTCACTCAGGAGTAATGATGCTATTGACTTCAACTGATGCTGGAAAAATATCATTAGAATTTCTTTTGGCAGATTGGAATATTGCTGATGATTATAGAGATTGGTTTACAGTAATTAATTCTCGATTAATGGGTGAGAGTTGGTACATTGTAGAATTGGGTGTAGAGGGATTACCTGATAGATGGTTTATGCAGGTTTATGACACAGGAGTTTGTGACCCTAACTATACTTTTATTTCCCCAATTTCTGGTGCAGAAGGATATACCGATTTAAAAAGTCTACCAGATATCATTGCTGATGTTTTAGTAGCGGAACGCAATTCTCGATAGTTGAAAGTTTTAGATCCCCGACTTCTTAAAGAAGTCGGGGATCTTATTGATTTTATTTAGTTTGTCAGGTTTAAATAACAATTATATGTTATAATTAATAGAGTTATGGAAGCTACAGAAGAATCAGTCAGATGATTACTGAAGACATCCTAGCCCAAGAATTTCTTAGAGTCGTAAATGACTATTACCCAGCCGTGGGAGAACTCTTAGAAGGCTGTCATGTGAAAGTTATTACTTGTTTTTGGGGACGACCTACAAAACGGTTTCAATATATAGGAATTTATTGTCGAGAAGACATAATGCCCTCTATCCAATCCAAAAAAGAAATCCTCAGAGAATTAGCCGAAAATATGGGGTTAATTCAAGTAGTTTGTCTGAATGCTAAACGATTGCTACGTGACCCTATGTCGAAGTTAAAGCAGTCCGAACCTCGATTATGGTTGGAGTTGCAATTAGTCGCAGCCTAATCTAAATATTTGGTCAACAATGAAAACAGGACTTTTCTGCAATTACGAAAATCATCACCTAGATGCTAGACGGACTATATTTGAGCAAGTTTTATTGGTAAAAGAGGCTGAAAGTTTAGGTTTTGAAGAGGCTTGGGTAACGGAACATCATTTTAATGAGTTCAATCTTAGTCCTTCAATTCTGCTGTTATTGGCACATTTGGCGGGTGTAACTTCACAAATTCGTCTGGGAACTGCGGCTGTATTATTGCCATTTCATCAGCCAATCCGCGTGGCTGAAGATATCGCCACTTTGGATAATCTTTGTAGTGGGAGGCTGGCTTTTGGGGTAGCGAAAGGTGGACCATTTCCACAGCAAAATAAACATTTTGGGGTGACAACCCAGGAATCTCGCACCAGAATGTTAGAGTCAGTAGCATTGATTCAAAGGCTTTTATATGAAACTGACGTATCATTTAATGGCGAATATTATCAATGTGAAAATCTCACAATTCATCCCCAACCATTGCAAAAACCAATTCCCATATATGTTGCTAGTGGTGACAATGATGCAATTGAATTTGCTGCTGAAAATTCCTTTGGTTTAATGGGTGGTCCGCCTTTTTCTCTAGAAAGATTGCGGAAGACAGTCAATAAGTATCGGGAATTTAACTCCAGTGGTGCAGAAAAGTTCCTGTTAGCCCGGTTCTTTTTTGTGGGTAAAACCCATGATGAAGCGGTAAATGAAGCATTGCCTTTTATTCGCCATTTCAGTAAAGAAATGACGGCTAACTCAACTCAAGTAATGCAGAAAAGTCCTCAACAACCAGCATTTGATCGGACAAATATTTGTTTTGATGAAGACTATTTGATTGAGAATTCAATTATCGGTGATGTTAACGGTTGTCGTGACAAAATCAAGAAATTTCAGGACGAATTAGATCTCAGCACACTAGCGTTAAAACCCTCATCTTTTTCTCTGCAAAAAAATCGAGAAAGTTTGCAACGCTACAATCAAGAGGTGCGGAATTATGTCTAAACTTTCTTTGCTTCCTCCCGATGATTTACCTCCTACTAAGGTAACAAAAGAGGATGGTATCCTCCATTTGGAGTTGGAACAGTCTATAGGTAGATGCTTTTTCTATGCGTGCGATCGCATTACCCAAGTATTACTATCTAATTGTCAGTGGTACATGACCACAGATAAGACTACTTTAATGTTAATTGTAGACTGTCCCGATATAGTTGCTTATTGGCATATAGTCAGCAATATTCCCCAATTAGGAAATAGACTAGAAAGATTGACTAAAGATGCCAAAATTCGCGTTTATCCTCCTTTTGGCAAAGGATCACCCTTTGAAATTGGAGTGAATGAAATTTCAGCTTATCGAGATTGGTTGTAAGTCCTAAATTATATTTTAATCACTAAAATCACCATATCCCCGATTTATTCAAGAAGTCGGGGATTTATCTTTTTATCTTGTTATAATAAAATAAATACGAAAATATAGCAGCCATGATTAGTAATTTTGTCAATAATAAAAAAGAATTATTTGACCGTTGGGCAAATAGTTATGATTGGGCATTTCCCTCTTTTATTTACCAAGCTATCCATAAAAGATTACTGACAAAAGTTGAATTATCACCTCATGCAAATATTTTAGATTTGGGTTGTGGAACAGGAAAACTATTAGATAGATTAGGAACTCAATTTCCAGAAATTACAGCTACAGGGTTAGATTTGTCTCCCCAAATGTTACGGGTAGCGAGACAAAATAACCGCCACCGTCCGCGATTAATTTATCTTGAAGGTAATGCAGAAAATCTCCCCTTTGCTGAGGGACAATTTGATGCGGTATTTAATACAATTAGTTTCTTGCATTATCCTCAACCAGAACAGGTTTTAAATGAGGTAGCAAGGGTACTTTCTCCTGGTGGTAAATTCTATTTAGTAGACATTACTTTTAATAACTCATCACCATGTCAAATTACCTACTATTCACATACAGCAGTTAAATTTTATAGCCAAAAACAAAGAGAAGAAATGGGTAATAATGCAGGGTTAAATTGTATAGGTCACTATAATTTATTGGGGTTTGTATTATTAACTATTTTTCAAAAATAAAGCTAATTTTATTAGAGTGGGCAATGCCCACCCTACGAAAATAGTGTAATATAAACATGAATTAAGCATTTTTTATTTTCTCTGTGTCCTCTGTGCCTCTGTGGTTAGTAAAAAAATATTAAACTCAAAACAAAGCACATCAATTTATAGAGAAATTAAATTAGCCGAATTATTCACCTGTTGAGATAACCAACCATATAAACCTGCTAACCCTTCCCCAGTAGTAGCAGAAACTTGAAAAATTCGTATATTTGGATTTACCTGTTTTGCATATTCAATACAACGTTGAACATCAAATTGTAAATAGGGAAGTAAATCAATTTTCGTGAGAATCATAACTTCACTATTGCGGAAAATATGGGGATATTTAATAGGTTTATCTTCCCCTTCCGTCACCGATAAAATTACCACCTTAGCAGCTTCTCCCAAATCAAACAAAGCTGGACAAACCAAATTTCCGACATTTTCAATCATCACCACAGAATTAAGGGGAGGATTCAATTCTTGCAGCCCTTTTTCTATCATGGAAGCGTCTAAATGACAACCTGTACCCGTGTTGATTTGCACAACTTTACAACCTGTTTGTTTAATCTTTTCCGCATCATTAGTAGTTTCTTGATCACCTTCAATCACGCTAATAGATAATTTATCTTTTAAATCATTAATTGTGCGAGTTAATAATGTAGTTTTTCCCGCACCAGGAGAACTCATTAAATTCAAAGCCAGGATATTTCTACCTTTAAACCAGCCGCGATTTTGGGCAGCTAATAAGTTATTTTTACCTAAGATTTCTTGTTCTAAAGATATGGTTGTATTATGTATTTTAGCATGAATTTGGGGTGATTCTTCATGGTGATGAGTATGGGTAATTACAGTCCCATCTGGTAAGGTATGGGTATGATGATGTTCATCTTCCATATTTGTAATTGTCGTTTGATTATCATCCGAACATCCGCAAGTTACACACATAAATCCTCCACTTCAATTTCTTTTATTTTTAATTCTTCACCAGTCAATAAATCCAATTTTACACTACCACATTGACAAATACCAAAAGGTTTATCTACATAAAATGTAGTACCACATTCACGGCATCTAGCCATTCCTGGTATTTCTAAAATTTCTAATATTGCCCCTTCGACTATTGTATCTTTAGCGCAAATATCAAAACAAAATTTAATGGCATCTGGCATAATAGCTGATAATTTGCCAATTTCTAATAATACTCTTTGGACTTTTTTATTTTGGGCGTTTTCGCTAACGATAGCGATGATGTTTTGGGTGATTCCTAGTTCGTGCATAGTTTTTTTGTTTCACGCAGCGACGCAGAGGCGCAGAGAGAGGAAGAATGAGGTTTTTTAACAAATTCTGGGAAGTTGGTCGCCGACTAGCATATCTATGATTCTTTCTGCACCAAAGGCGGTTTTTAAGAGGACTATTCCTGGTGGTGTGGGAATAATTTCACCTATGATAGATGCTTGTTTTCCTGTGGGGTGGTTTTGCATTGTTGCTAAAATTAAATCGGCTTTTTCTGGAGGGGCAATAATAACTAATTTTCCTTCGTTGGCTAAATATAAGGGTTCTAACCCTAATATTTCACAGACTCCATTTACTTCTTCTCGAATAGGAATTGCGTTTTCATTGATATATATTCCTACGTTTGCTGTGATGGCAAATTCGTTTAATACTGTGGCTAAACCTCCTCTTGTTGCGTCTCTCATGGCGTGAATTTGAGGGCAAACTTTGATAATTTCAGCAACTAATTCATGTAATGGTTGACAGTCGCTTTCTATATCGGTTTCTAATGCTAATTCTTCTCTAGCAATTAATATTGCTGTACCATGATTTCCTATTTCTCCGTTAATAATTACTACGTCTCCCGGTTGAATATGGCGCGGAGAAATATCAATTCCTGGGGGAATTATGCCAATACCAGCAGTGTTGATAAATAGTTTATCGGCACAACCACGATTAACAACTTTTGTGTCTCCTGTGACTATTTGTACTCCAGCTTTTTTGGCTGCTTTTTGCATACTAGTCACAACTTTTCGTAATGTTTCTATTGGTAAACCTTCTTCTAAAATGACGCTACAAGTGAGATATAAAGGTTTTGCACCACTCACGGCTAAATCATTAATTGTGCCATTTATTGCTAATTCTCCTATGTTTGAACCAGGGAAAAATAAGGGGTCTACTACATAAGAATCTGTGGTAAATGCTAGTCGCTTTCCATGTTGAGAAAGACTGGCTAAATCAAATGTGGCTTGGTCTTCTAATTGGGCAAGAATGGGATTATCAAAACTTTTCACAAATATATCATCTATTAAATCTCTCATGGCTTTACCACCACTACCATGAGATAAATTAATATGAGTATCCCTCACTTTTCCTTGACGACGACGGACTTGTTCGATTTTTTGAAAGAGTGAATTTTGATTAGGGTTAATTGGCATTTTAAAATTGCTTTGTAATTATATTTTTTTCTTGTGGGACAGGCATCTTGCCTGTCATTGTTAATTAATTACCTACCTGTTTCTTCATGTCTACCATTGTGTTTATCGTAATGTAAAACGCCACCAACTGCCCAATCTTCCCGTTCAAATTCGTCAATATGTACGGTTATCCATTCGGGTTTTGTTCCTAAAGCAGAAACTAAAGCATCGGTTACAGCTTTAACTAATTTTCGCTTTTTTTCTATGGAGTGACCTTTACCAATTTGAACAGTGACAAAAGGCATATAATTTTCCTCAAATTGTGCAATTTAGCTTGATAGCGATTGTGGAGATACACCTGATTTATCTCTTTTAGCCATAGTGGAAAGTCGCCCATATTTGTAATATGCTGCACAAGCACCTTCGGAAGAAACCATACAAGTTCCTATGGGTGTTTCTGGTGTGCAAGCTGTTCCAAATACTTTACATTGCCAAGGTTTTAAAACTCCTTTGAGAATTTCTCCACACTGACAAGCTCTATGATCTGCTACTTTTAAATTAGGAATGGTAAATTTAACTTCAGCATCAAATTGGGCATATTCTGCACGAATTTTAAAACCGGAATTGGGGATTTCTCCTAAACCTCGCCATGCAAATTTTTCACGGACTGTAAAAACTTGATTCATGGCTATTAATGCGTTTTGATTTCCGCTAGGTTCTACTAAACGATTATATTGATTTTCAACTTGACAACGATTTTCTACTATTTGTTTTAATAACATCCAAATTGATTGGAATATATCTAATGGTTCAAAGCCGGAAATAACGATGGGTTTATGATATTCTTGGGCAATAAATTCATAAGGTTCTGTCCCTATGACCATACTTACATGACCAGGACCAACAAAACCATCAAGTTGTAAATCGGGATTTTCTAATAATGCTTGTAATGCAGGAATTACTAATACATGATTGGAAAACATACTAAAGTTAGTGATATTTTCCGCGGCTGCTTGGAGAATGGTAAGTGCGGTACTAGGGGCGGTGGTTTCAAAGCCTAAACCGAAGAAAACTATTTCTTTATTGGGGTTTTCTTTGGCTATTTTCAGACTATCCAATGGTGAGTAAACCATGCGAATATCAGCACCTTGGGCTTTGGCTTGCAATAAGCTGGTTTTTGCACCAGGTACGCGCATTGCGTCGCCAAATGTGGTAAATATGATGTTGGGTAGTTGACAGAGTGCGATCGCATCATCTATTCTCCCTTTAGGCATAACGCACACTGGACAACCAGGCCCATGAATTAATTCAATATTATCGGGTAATATTTCTTCAATTCCGTATTTAAAAATAGCATGGGTATGTCCTCCGCATACTTCCATTATTTTTAAGTGTCTGTCTATTTGTTGGCTGAGTTTTTCGATTTCTTTTTGTAAGGCTTGGGCTTTTTCTGGGTTACGAAATTCATCTACGTATTTCATATCAATTTTAAATTTTTTTAGATTTTGGATTTTGGATTAATTACTTCACAAAACATAAATTGATTAGCTAGAATGTCATCATTTTGTTTTTCCAGTCCGTTTTAACGGACTTTTGCTATTAGCCTTGTACTTTAGTGCAAGGCGGCTATTTCTTGCAATAATTGTAATGTTTCTGCGGCTTCTTGTTCGTTGATTCTGTTCATTGCAAAACCAACGTGAACTAATACCCAATCTCCTATACATTTTTCGGGAGGGTGTTGTTCGTCAACTATACAGGCTATATTTATTTGTCTTTTGACTCCTCCAATATTAACCATAGCTAGTTTATGTTCGGGGTTGGTTATTTCTGTTATTTGTCCGGGTATTCCTAAACACATTTTAATTTTCCTTTTTTTGAATATTTCAGATCACCGACTTATTTTTCAATTTAATGAATAAACTATAATTTAATCTTAGAAGTCGGGGATATTTTTAGATATCTAGCCGCAGCAATTACACTTTGTCCTAGTGATAAACCTCCGTCATTTGCAGGTACTAGACTATGAGTTAATACATTAATTTCTAATTTTTCTAGTCGCATTTTTACCTGTTGTAATAGAATTTGGTTCTGAAATACACCTCCTGTTAATGCTACCTGATTAAATTCATGTTCTTGTCTAAGTTGTTGAACCATTGTTACAACAGTAATAGCTAAACTTTTATGAAATTTTGCAGCTATTTCTGATGAGGATATGTGCTGTTTAATATCATTGAGGATTTCTCGCCATGCTGGAGATGTATTGATATAATAAATATTATCTAATTTTTTAAATTTAAAGGAATAATTTAGAATTTCTTCATCATTGTTTAAAATATTGACATCAGCTATTGTTTCCATTTCTATTGCTGCTTGTCCTTCATAACTACATTGTTCTCGACAAATACCTATTGCGGCGGCAACTGCATCAAATAATCTGCCTACTGATGATGTTAAGGGTGAATTAATACCTTTTTCTATGATTTGGTTGAGTAGTTTTGGGTTGTTAGTTTCTAAAAATTTGATGATTTCTAAATCACTGTACTTTTCTTTGATTTCTTCCCAAGTAAAAGCATTAATTAATTGAGAGTATGTATTTCTCCAAGGTTGATAAATTGCCTGTTTTCCTCCTATCATTGCCATTGGTGTAAATGTCGCCAATCTTTGAGAGTTACCATAATCTGCTAGTAAAAATTCTCCTCCCCACAGTGTACCATCTTCACCATATCCTAACCCATCAAAAGCTATGCCTAAAATGGGTTTTGTATTTAAGGGAATTTGATTTTCTGCCATACAGGCAGCAATATGGGCGTGATGATGTTGAATTTCTGCTAATTTAATGTTATTACTTTCTGTTAGTTCTTTGCCAAGTTTAGAAGACAAATACTCTGGATGCTTATCAATAGCAATTATTTCTGGTTGATGTTGAAATAAATTCAGATATAAATTCAATGTTTCTTGATAAGCATTAAAAGCAGCCGCATTTTCTAAATCTCCTAAATGTTG
The DNA here is from genome assembly GCF_002368115.1 of Dolichospermum compactum NIES-806. Lineage (NCBI taxonomy): Bacteria > Bacillati > Cyanobacteriota > Cyanophyceae > Nostocales > Aphanizomenonaceae > Dolichospermum > Dolichospermum compactum. The sequence goes on from NZ_AP018316.1 coordinate 1,242,873, forward strand.
TGATAAAATTGCCTCACCTTCTCTTAACAAACAAAAGGTATTTTTTAACTCGCTACCCATTGCTAAAATATGCGGTACTTTTGCAAATCCTGGAGGTAAAACAATTGGTGCAGGTGCATATCCTCTAGCGCGTCTGAGGGTTTGAATTTGATTATCAATAACTCGCACTACAGAATCATCTACTCTATTAACAATATCACGATTATGTAAAAGAAAATAATCAGCTATTTTTGATAATTTATCTTTTGCATCTTCATTATCTAGACATTGTGGTTCATCAGAAATATTACCACTAGTTAAAACTATGGGTACTTTCATTCTTCTGAGAATTAAATGATGTAAAGGCGTATAAGGTAACATAAAACCCAGAGTATTTTGTCCTGGGGCTATGGAAGATGCTAATTTACTATTATCTTTGATTTTTAATAAAACAATTGGTGCAGCAGAAGTTGTTAATACTTCTTTTTCTAAATCATTAATATAGCAATATTCAGAAATAATATTTATATCTCTTGCCATTAAAGCCAAAGGTTTATGATAACGACTTTTACGATTTCTGAGTTTGATAACTGCATTTTCTAAAGTGGCATCACAAGCTAAATGAAAACCTCCTAAACCTTTAATAGCAACAATTTCACCCTTTTGTAACAACGTACAAACAGCATCCACCTCATCCAACATAGAAAACATATCAGATATCACAGGTTTACCGTCAGCCCTTTCTAACCATGCACGAGGTCCACAGTTAAAACAAGCCACAGGTTGGGCATGAAACCGACGATTTTCTACATCTTGATATTCCTTTTCACATTCCTGGCACATTGGAAAATTCACCATGCTGGTGTTACTTCTATCGTAAGGAATAGCCCGAATAATACTCAACCTTGGACCACAATGAGTACAATTAGTAAAAGGATAACGAAAATAACGACTAAAAGGATCAAAAATCTCCTTTTGACATTGAGTACAACTTGCCGTGTCAGGAGAAATTCCAGTTTTTACCACACTATTAACACTGCGAGAAATCATAAAATCATCAAAATTAAACTCCCCCAAATATGGGCTTCTAATCACCTCATTAATTCTTGCCAAAGGAGGACATTCTTGATATAGTTTATTGACAAACTCCGTTATTTCTTCCTCACTACCAGAAACACGAATTAACACCCCTTTCCCATCATTACAAACATCACCCTTTAACCCGAAAAACTTCGCCAAACGATACACAGTAGGACGAAAACCCACACCTTGCACAGTCCCACAAACCCGAATTTCCTCTATTCTCATCCTTCCTCCTCTGCGCCTCTGCGCCTCTGCGTGAGATAATTAAAACTTCCAAATCAAAACGCGATTATTCCCAGAATCAGCAACTACCGCATTCTCACCACAAACCTTAATTCCATAACACCAATTTAAACTTCGTCTTGTTGGTAGTCCAAAATTCCGATTTTCGCTTTTATTTGTAAAGTTATCTTGTCCCATCACACCATCAGCATTTGCACCTTGCAATAATAAAATAGATGCTTGTTTCTTCCATCCTAGCAAACGGGAATTAGCTGTATCAGCAACTATTAACCAATCTTTCCATATATCTACCCCATAAGGCATACTTAAACTACTAGCACTGGGGAAATAAACACCTTGATTTAATTCCACAAAATTGAAGTTTTTTTGCCCTAAAACCACCGTACAAGGGGCATTATTTTCTGTTGGTATTCCTTCCCAAATCATTACCCGGTTATTACCTGCATCTGTGACAACTAAATTATCTCCCCAAAGGGTGATATCATGACACCAACGCATACTGGCAGCAGTGGGAGAACCACCCCCATTTTCATTACGAGATATCATATCTGGTTGTCCCAAAACTATATCCGCAGGTTGTCCATTTTCTGTGGGTAATTGATTCCAAATTAATAACCGACGATTTCCAGTATCAGCTACAAATAACTTACCTTGATAATAGAAAATACCATAAGGCCAATGTAGGGTATTTGCCGCCGGTTGTTGATTTCCTCTGTTAAGTACATTATCAATAAAGTTATTTTGTCCTAATACTAAATCTGCGGGAATATGACTATCTGTGGGGATATTATACCAGATTAAAATGCGATGATTCCAAGCGTCTGCAACGGCTAAACCACTACCACATTTACAAATACCTGTAGGAACGCTAAATGTAGATTTTCCTGGTGTACCTTTGGCGTTTTGTCCTTCAGTATAAAAGTCTGGTTGTCCTATTATCCAGTCAGCAGGTTGATGATCTTTTGTGGGTAGATTTCGCCACCCTAATAAACGATGATGTCCTGTATCTGCTACCCATAATGGTCCGGTTTGTGATAATAAACAAGCTGCACGGGGTCCAAACATTGTTGTTGGAGTGGGTGCAAGAGGAATTACTAATTGTTCTGGTGTAACGTTGTTTCCTAATATTATTTTTGCACCAGCAGGAGATAGGGGTAAATGGGGTATATTTTGGGTTTGCAATGTAGATAGGGAATTAATATTGGTTAATATTACCAGTTTTTACTCTATGGTAAAACCTGGAATAATTCTATCAATTTCCTGCATTAATCGTAAAGTTTCTGTTAAAGCAATGACAATTTTTTGATGCTGGTTAATTTCCTCAGTAGATAATTCTCTCTTAGCATTTTTTCTATCTTTTAACCATTTATCTAATACTTGATATCCACCAATTTTAAACTCCCAGATATGTGAGGGAATATCCGTAAAATAACTATGTTTATTGATATACACTATTTGCAATCGCTAACTTGATAATCTTCTATGCTTTGGTATGTTGTGGTTAAGGTATTGAGTATATCTGATTTCATTAAATGTAAATTAACTAATTCTTCTCCTTTGATAGCTAATTCATGAAAGAGTTTTTGATTACTGGTTAAGATAAAATTTATTTTGCACATCTTCTGGCAAAGCATCAAATTCTGTCTCAAAATCTTGATGAAATTCAACAATCCAATTCATTAATTATACACTCGACAGCATAACTTTTTAAGTTTATAAATTTAAACCCTGTAAACCCTGTATTGCTAAATACAATACAGGATTTTGGTGATAGAAATTACAATTTAAACAAAAGTTAATAATCACCATTTTCACCCATCAATTACCCGCACATAAATAGCCCGTGCTATTTCCCGATCTATGGTCATAGATAAATCACCACATTTAATCACAAAAGTTGGAAATTGCTGTTCTACAGTAATCGTATTCCCTGTTTTAATTCCCATTAATATCAGCTTTTTTCTAATTGTCTCATCTTGACTTTGGCAAACAGTAACTATTCCCTGTTCGCCTGATTTAAGTAATTCTAAAGAACAACCCATAATCCTAAAAGGAGTAAACATTTTATCATCAAAATAAAAAGGCAAGAATTGAAATGATGAAAGATGATAAACATCCTCCATCATTGTAAAATTGAAAGAGTTAAGTAATGCTAAAACCTAACAGATATTGTATTAAGCAAGATAAGGTTCTTGGTGGGTTTTGATTGTGCAGTTAGAACGAGGATAGGTAACACACAATAGAGCAAAACCTTTTGCCATTTGCTCATCATCTAGGAAGACTTGATCGTCTTGATTGATTTCACCTTCAACAATCTTACCTACACAGCTAGAACAAGAACCGGAGTGACAGGAGAAAGGTAATTCAACTCCAGCTTCTTCTGCTGCGTCTACAATATTAGTGTCTTCATCACACTCAATTGTGGTGTCAAAATCTTCTTTTTTGCTAATTAATCGTACTTGATAGGTTGCCATTTTCTAATTCTCCTCAAACATAAATGAAGTGAGTTTTTTGAGTGAGTTAAATTTCCCTAATTGAATTCAAAATTCAAAATAAAGGATCTAACTTTTGAACTTTGAACTATTGTCCACAAGGTACACCAGTGGGAGTACCATCATTGGTTTTAAAAGACTTGCCACAACCGCAGGTATCAGTTGCATTGGGATTGGAAAACTTGAAACCGCTGTCCATTACTCCCTCAACAAAATCAACTACCACACCTGCTAATAAAGGCGCACTTTTAGCATCAACGTAAATCAACACATTTCCTTGTTGAGATACGACATCATCAGGTTGGGGCTTACTGGTAATTTCGATGCCATACTCATAGCCGCTGCAACCACCATCTTTGACGGAGATGCGGACACCCTTTTTAGCATCTTCGGTTGCAGAACCTTTTAAAAATGCCCGCAGACGAAATTCAGCCTTTTCTGTTAAAGTAACAGTCATTTTGTTTCCTATTCTGTAGCGAATATTCTGATTTGGAATGTGGATTTTGAAAAAGTGGTACTTTACACCGTTGCAGTTTGAGATTGGGAATATCTCCAAGGGGCAGTATTACCGCAGACTGGACAATTGCGATCGCGGTGAGAACGACGTTTAGCAAATTCCATTCTGTTTAAATCAATCGTCAGTAATTCTGATAACAGCGGTTGACTAAAACCAGTAATCAGCTTTACCGCTTCCAAAGCGGTCAAACAGGCTAAAGTCCCAGAAACAGCCCCCAGCACAGAAAAACCGCGTCGGTCCCAGTCAGGTTTTTCTGGAAACAGACAAGATAAACAAGGCGTGACACCGGGAATAATCGTGGTCAGGTAAGCCTCCATTCCGTCCATGGCCGCCTCTACCATCGGCTTACGCCAGCGCACACAGGCTTCGTTTAACAAATTGCGTTCCGTGAAATTATGAGCGCAATCCAAAGCCATATCCGCCGACTGCACCAACTCATCCACATTTTCAGCGGTAATGTAATCATGAACCACGTCCACTTGGACATCAGGATTGATGGCTTTGAGGGTTTCCTGGGCTTTAAATACTCTAGGTTTACCCACCCAGTCATCAGTCATCAAAACCTGACGATTCATATCATCCAGCCGCAAATCACCACCCCGGACTAGGATTAGCCGCCCAACGCCCGCTACTGCTAGGTAAAGCGCCGCCGTACCACCTAATCCACCCACACCCGACACCAAAACAGTCGCTGATTTCAGGCGCTTTTGGGCTAATTCGCCAAAATTAGGAAGCATCATTTGGCGACTATAGCGTTCCAATTCGGTAGGCGTTAGGTTGATCACTTTTTAACTCCTAATCTGAGGTAATTTCTGTCAGGGTGACTACATTTTTTCGCTTATCATTAAACACCTTGAACAGCTTTTGTTCATGGGGTGTAGATTCTATAAACACTTGATAAGCTTGTTGTAAAGCTGTGCAATATTTCTCTAATCTTTCTTCGTCACTTATTTGCGGATAAGTATCATCAATTTGACTCATGAACTGAGAAAACTTTTTCAAAATATGTAAACGATTGACATTTACAAATTTTTGGTCGTAGGGCAGATTAAAAAAGATAAAAAACTCTTCTGCGTCTACTAACTTCTTGAATTCATCAATATTGGTACTCATTTGGAATTCTCCATTTTTTTAAGTTGTTGCTTGAGTTCATCTAACTGACAGTAGATTTCATAAGTTGCAGCAGCAACATCCATAAGTTTGTGGTAGTCTGTGGGCAGTCCTTCCGCTAAATCATGCAGATCCATTTTCATTTGACCTGCTTTACTATTTAGCTTTTTAATCTTGTTGGTGATTTCTTCAATTGTCATATTTTTTGTCCTTTGTCAGTTGTCCTTTGTCAGTTGTTTGTTGTTCAAATACCACTGACAACTGACTACTGACCACTGACTAATTAAAGATTGCCAACTTCGGGGAAACGTTTGGCTAAATCAATGCCTTTTTCGACGAACTTCGCACCTTCTTCGTCTAATTTCTCGAAAGAATCAAAACCAAACCGATGGGCATCACGTAAGGTTTTTACAGTTAATAATAAGCGTCCAGAAAATATTAAAGCCCAGCCGAAACCCTCATGTCCTAATTCAACAACAACATTAGAAATGAGTCCAGTTTCCTTTTCAATACTGGCAGCTACAGCCCGAAAAAAGGCATTTATGCGAGAAATAGTAGCGGGATCAATTTCACCTTCTACGGAAATTTCCCGTTTCTTTTTTTTAGTAACAATATAGGGTTTGAGGATTAATTCATCAGTCCAAGTCCGGTAAAAACCATAACTATCTTGCGCCCGGATTTGTTGAACTAATGATTTATGGAAAGGAGTTAAAACTACCTCGGAATTGTTACCAGTTCCATTCACATCATTTATGCTCATAATGTTGCTTCTTTCTCAAGTTCTTCAGCAAAACTAAGTTTTTTCTGTCCTAAAGCTTTCCGTAACCAAGGTGGAGGATTACCCTTGAGAGTTTTGACTAATTTGTTGAGAATGTCTTCAATCTTTTCTTCTTCAGATTTAGCCTTAACTGGGGTTACGTTCTTCTTAATTAAACGAGCGGCGGCACTACCACCAATAGCCACAACATAAACAATTGTGCAATCATTCAATGCTTGTAGTTTAGGGGTGATTTTATCTTCATTACCATCTTCTTTGAGATCACCTTCAAATTTGAGGGTTTCGATGAATTCATAGCCGTTGTCGGAAATTTCATAAACATCAATTTCCTTAGCCCAACCAAAGTGAGCATTAACATGAATTCGGTCAGTTGTCGTAAAAGCAATTTTCACTTTCATTTGTCCTTTGTTTGAACACGGATTAAACGGATTTGAGGATGACACGGATTTAAGTTCTTAGTAGTAGGTTGGGTTGAGGAAGGAAACCCAACATTTGGACGAGTAGGTTGGGTTTCACTTCGTTCTACCCAACCTACTTTTGATTAATTACTGATGACCATTGGTGCATCATTGTTGATTCTTCATGTTCTATAAATAGGTTTCCCATGCCAAAAAGAAGCTCGATAGTACCGCGATAGCCTACTTTGGTAAATAGACCGTTTCCTAATCGGTCATAGATGGGAATACCTAAACGATAGAGAGGAATTGAGAGATGTTTAGAGAGGGTATTTACGTTGGAATTACCAATCAATAAATCAGAACCTATTGCCAACTTTTCAAAATCCTCTAAATCACCAATAGTGACATTATTGATAGGAAGTTCTTCCAATAAAGGGGAACGAGTTGTGGTGACAGCGTTATGAATTTCTGCTCCCATTGATTGCAAAAATCCAACTATAGTCCACAACAAATCTGGTTCTAAAGCTAAAGATACTCCTTTGGAACTAAAATAAAAGTGAGTATCTAACATTGCGTCTTGCAATTGCCGACGTTGACGACGATATTTTTCAGGAACGGGATTTCCACTTAATAAAGATAACTTTTGCAGAAATTGATCTACAGGTTCTAATCCTGTTAAATCTCTAAATACTTGATAGTTAGTTCCAAACCGTTCCTCTAAAATTTTCGCCGCCCCCAACATACTTTCACCTAATGCTAAGGTAAACGCCGAACTACCTAAAGAACGCAATTGTTTGAGGGTTGTACCACTAGCAGTTATAGGAGTATAACCATCTTCCAAATGTCCATCTAAAGAAGCTCCTAAATCAGGAACAAAGATTGGTTCTAAACCAAAAGCTGTGACAATTTCTCGAATTTCCAGCACATCTCCGGGAGTGAGCGCAGAACCAGCTAAAATTGTGATTTGTTCTGGTTTAATTCCCCCGGCTTTGGGAATTTCTTTAACTATACTTTCTACCGCAACTGCAAAACCGTCTTGCAATGCACCTTTAAAATCAGGAGTAGGCGCAAAAATAATGGCTAAATGATTAAGTTCAGGATGACGTTCTCGAATATCTTTCAAGAACATTTCCATATCATCACCCCTGGTTTCTGTTAACCCAGTGGTACATAAACCAATAATTTCCGGTTGTACCTTTTCTACTAAAGTGAGAATAGCTTGCTCAACATTTTCCTCACCACCCAAAATAGTAGTAACCTCCGTCATTGCAGTAGTAGCAAGAGGAATTGCTTCCCGAAAATGTCGAACCAAAACCACTTTTGCAAACGCCGTACAACCCTGAGAACCATGAAATAAAGGCATAGTTCCCTTCAAACCCAAAAAAGCCAAAGAAGCACCTAAAGCCTGACTTTGTTTGAGGGGGTTTACAGTCACAGACTTTTCTGGAACAATTGCGATCGCCATAAATTAAACTTTCATTAAATGATAAACTTCTGAACATCTAACAATCTTGTGGGATGGGCTTCTAGCCCGTCCAAGGGCAGGCAGGATGCCTACCCCACAAGAATTAACAAGATATTTCTTCCTTTGCGTCTTTGCACCTTTGCGCGAAACAAAAACAAGCAATTATTCCCAAGGAGCAGGCTTCCGAATTTGCTCCCACACAGGACTATATAAAGCCTCAGTCAACTCCCGCGCCATTTCCACCATACCCACATAACCGGCATAGGGATGATGACGTTCTTGGTTAATATCTAAAAAGGGGATTCTAGCTTTTAAAGCAGTATATTGATTTCTGCCCCCAGCAATAAGCATATCTGCGTTAGTTTCTTGAATTAATTTCAGGAGTTCTGTGGCGTTCCCCTTCTCCAGCATAATCCCATCATTACCCAACAAATTTCTAATTTTCGCTTTATCTTCTTCTGTACTTTTCCGTGTACTTGTCGCCACAACTTCAATTCCCAAATCCTTCGCAGCGGAAATAATTGACCAACTTTTCACACCACCAGTATAGAGAACAATGCGCTTTCCTTTCAACTTAGCTCGATAGGGAGCAAGAGCAATATCTAAAGCCGCAGTTTCTTCAGCAATGAGTTTTTCTGTCCGTTCCTGCAAATCAGCATCACCTAATTTAGCAGCCACAGTTCGCAAACAACGGTTAATATCTCTAATTCCATAAAATGACTCTTCAATGTAAGGAATTCCATAACGTTCCTGCATTTTTCGCGCCATATTTAAGAGCGCTCGTGAGCAAATCATGACATTTAATTTAGCCCGGTGAGCATAACGCACTTCTTCATAACGAGCATCACCAGTAATTTTTGATAAAACCCGAATTCCTAACTTTTCAAATAAACTTAAAACCCCCCACATTTCCCCAGCAATATTATACTCACCGATGATATTAATATCATAAGGTGTGGTATATTCCGGTTCAGCAGTACCAACTACATATTCTAGTAAAGCCTCACCACCGAAGCGATTACCTAAGTTTTTGCTGCCAATAAATCCGGGAGCAATCACAGGAATTACCGGAGTTCCAGTTTTTTCGGCTGCTACCTTACAAACAGCATCAATATCATCACCAATTAAGGCTGTAACACAAGTAGCGTAAACAAAAACTGCCGCAGGTTTGTAATTTTCATTAACTTCTAAAATCGCCTTATAAAGCTTTTTCTCACCACCGAAGATTACATCATTTTCGCCCACATCAGTAGTAAAACCTGTCTTATAAAGCATTGGTCCAGAAGACAGACTACCACGACTTCCCCAGGAATTTCCAGCGCAAGCGATCGGACCATGTACTAAATGAGCAGCATCAGTAATAGGAACTAAAGCAATCATTGCCCCATCAAAGGCACAACCACCTTGAGCCGCACCTGGTTGAGCCTGTTGAGTACAAGATTTATTTTTCTTTTCTCCCTGTTTCTTTTGATTATGTTCGCATCCTGATTCACTCAGAAGTTCGTTAATTTTGCTTTGGGTGACTTTCATTTTTATTCTCGTGCTAGATGGAGTTTACTACCATGACAAATCTTGCTTAAAGTTAATCATCAAGATGATGATTTTGACAAAAATATTGCAAATTAATAAAAATTATTTGTGGAACTATTTACAGCATTATCTATTTATGGGTTTCTGTCTCTACAGAAAAGATAATAGAAACTTGCTGCAATAGAGAATAAGTGAGAAATATCTCACAAATAATTTAGGATCACCACAGGATATAATAAATATAATAATTCTAATTTCCCGAAAATAACCAAGTTTTTATACTTAGTTTTGATTGATTTCTAGATTTTCTGCAAAATCTAATTAACTTAATATTTACACAGATAAACTTTCAAAAAAGATATGTATTTATCTGTATTTTCTGGGAGTGGGATTTTCATAACATTTACTTTGGCAAGAAAAAATAGAAAAATTGTCAGAAATGGCTATAGCTTGCGTGACGACGTAGGAGTCATACGCCACGCTACGCTATCAGGATGTCCAGGATTAAAGGATTAACAGGATAAAAAGAGGGATTTTATCACCAATTACCAGGAACTTATTTCAAAATTCATCCGTCCGGTAGATGAAAGTGAACAAAGAGCAATCGGCTAGGAACTGGAGATAGGGGATAGGATTTTAGGTAAATTGCCTAAGTCCCAATCCCCTTTGTCTATTTTTCACCGAAAGGAAACCGAAAGGGTGGGGTTTCCCCACCCCTACAGACATTCTTAACGAATTAAGTCATAGGAAATATCGGTCTTACCAGCAACATTGGTGGTGCGGTCAATTTCTTCAAATACTGTGTTCACAATCCAGTTCAACAGGTTGATGATACCTTTGTAACCAACAGTTGCATAACGGTGGTAGTGGTGACGATCCATGATTGGATAACCGATTCTTACTAAAGGTACACCACAATCACGCCACAGGTACTTACCGTAGGAGTTACCAATCAATAGGTCTACGGGTTCTGTGAATAACAATGAACGTAAGTGCCACAAGTCTTTACCACCCCAGATTTTAGCGTACTTACCGAACACGCTAGAATCTAACAATGCTTGCAATTCTTTCTCGAATACTTCGTTGGTGTTGTGAACTAAGATGTGTACTGGTTCAGCACCCATTTCCAACATGAAACCAACTACGCTGTAAACTAAGTCAGGATCACCGTAGATAGCGAAACGCTTACCATGAACCCAAGCATGAGAGTCGGTCATAGCGTCAACTGCACGACCACGTTCGATTTCTAACTCTTCAGGAATAGCCTTACCAGTCAATTCACTGACTTTCATCAAGAACTCGTCAGTTCCCTTGATACCCCAAGGACGAGCAACACAAACGTCTTGATTCCATTCCTTAGCAATGTATTCGCGGGTCTTGACGGTAGAGTAAGCTTGAAGAGTAATAGTAGCCTTAGCGTTGATGGAATCTGCTGCATCTTCTAACTTAGTACCACCTGGGTACATATTGTACTCACCATCACAAGGGGAGTCAACATAATCACTGTTGTCAGACAACAAGGTGTAGTCAATACCCATTAAGGAAGCAATCCGCTTAATTTCGCGGTTGTTTTCTACGTAGGTATCAAAACCAGGAATGAAGTTGATTTTACCGTTGCTCTTAGCTTTCTTCTTACCTGCGGTTAAGGTAGAAAGGATTCCCTTCATCATGTTGTCGTAACCGGTGATGTGAGAACCAACGAAGCTAGGTGTGTGAGCAAAAGGTACTGGTAAATCTTGAGGAACTGAACCAGCTTCTTTAGCGTTACCAATGAATGACTGTAAGTCATCACCGATAACTTCTGCCATACAGGTGGTGCAAACTGCAATCATTTTAGGATTGTATAGTTTGTAGGAGTTAGCCAAACCATCAATCATGTTTTGCAGACCACCGAATACAGCAGCGTCTTCTGTCATGGAAGAAGAAACACCGGCAAATGGTTCTTTGTAGTGACGAGTTAAGTGGGTACGGAAGTAAGCTACGCAACCTTGAGAACCTTGCACGAAGGGAAGAGTACCTTCAAAACCAACAGCCGCAAACATAGCGCCTAAAGGTTGACAACCCTTAGCTGGGTTAACGGTCAAAGCTTCACGAGCGAAGTTCTTTTCCCGGTATTCCCAGCTTTTTGTCCATTCTGCTACTCGTTGTACTTCTGCGTCGGTGTGACCGTTTTCAAACTGTTTCTTGTTTTCAAACAGTTGTTGATATTCTGGTTGGTGGAATAGCTCAACGTGGTCCTGAATCTTATTGGGATCTTGAGGCATTTCTATATCTCCAAGCTTTGGTATGTATGATGTTTGCGTTCGGTGGAGAGTGGGGAATGTGCCTCAAAATTCAGAATGCAAAATCCAAAACTTTGAATTTTTAATTTTGAATTTTGACTTCCCTACTCCCCCTGGGGCTAAACCCCAGACTTTTCATCTTCGGCCAGGGTTGCCCCTACTCTGTTTCCTAGACTGCTGCTGTAGCTCTTAATGCTTTCTTTGCAGATTTGTTCCAGGGAGCGCCGATTAATCCCCAGGTTGGGCTGTTGAGCGCTAAATCCATGTCACGAGCAAAGATTGCGAATCCGTCGTAACCGTGATAAGGACCGGAGTATTTATTTTGCTGGTTTAATAGGTTTTAACTAAAAAAGTTAATGATTTCTGCATTATAAAGCAGCATAACCTGACATATGTACAGTTGAGACTTTTTGCAATACAAGGATTGACAGTAAGGAATATTATATGTTGTAATTTACAAGGGATTAAAATCTGATTAAATCTACTTAGAATAAACAGTTCACTTACATTTTATCAGGGGTTGTAATCAACATGACTACTGCTACCGAGACAAGAAAGGCTTATCAATTTATTCAGATTCGTGTGCAATTACTTGGTCGCGGAATGACTAATGAGATTATGAATCTTTACGTAAATGGCAAAGTTTTTAGTTGTCGAGACGTAAATACGGAAATGTAGGTTGGGTTGAACGACAGTAAAACCCAACATTAACATCCTGTAAATCCTCAAATCTTGGACATCCTGATTTAGATAAGTGCTAGAATAGTATTCAATTAGTATCCGCTCAATAAATGGGGGCGGACTACCCATTCGGGGACGATTTTACGCCATTTGAGGCTTGTCATGGAAGGATTTACCCCGGATTATTGAGCGGTTACTTCAATTATTACTCAGTCAGGACATTATGACCATCACTACCTTAACAAAATTAGATTTTGGACAATTCCTACAACAACGTCCTGATGATGGTATTTATGAATTGGTAAATGGAGAAATTGTTAAGGTGGAAGCAATTAGAGCGCGTAAAAATGTAGCCCGATATTTAATGTTTGGTTTTAATGATGAAATTCGGCGGTTACAACTTGATTATATTGTAGATAAAGATATAGTTGTTAGAACAGTTACCAATAAAGGAGATCAGAGAGGAAGAAACCCAGATGTGAGTGTAGTAAGTGCATCTTTATGGAACTCTAATGTCACAACTTATGGTGCTTTAATTGACGCGATTCAGTTAGCAGTAGAAGTAACATCAACGAATTGGGAAGATGACTATTTTCATAAATTAGAAGAATATGAAAACCTGGGAATTAAAGAATATTGGATAGTAGATTATTTAGCAGAAGTGTTGAATGTTAGGAAAAGATTAAAAAAAAGTACCATAATTTGATACAATCTAAAAAAATATAGATAAAGAATTATCAAATTATGCGCTTAAAGAATTTCCCAGAAGTGGTCAAAACAATATTGAAACCATTGCCCAAAAAAGATTATCCAGTTCTGGACACATTTTCATTTGTATCAGTGTGGTTACAGTATGTCATGGATAAAAGTATAGTGAGTATGAGAGATTTATTTCAAAGACTAAATAATCAAGGGATAGATTTAAAAATATCAAATTTTTCCAAGGCAAGTAAAAAGAGAGATACTCAAGTATTTTTGGAGATAATAACTGAATTAAACAATCAACTGAGAAAGAAAAAAGGAAAGGAAGAAACCCAAGCATTATTTCCTATAGATTCAACAATTATTACATTAACAAGTAAATTATTATGGAGTCAAGGATATCATCAAGTAAAACTATTTTGTGGGTTAGATAGTTTGACATCAGAAGTTGGTGGAATGGTGATTCATTTTGGGCAAGGACATGACCATAAATATGGACAAGAAACAGTAGAAGCAATTCCGTCAAAAGGAGTAGGGATAATGGATAGAGGATTTGCATCCTCCGAAAGAATATCTGAATTAAAACAACAAAAAAATAAAGCTTTTGTCTTAAGAATTAAAAATAATGTCACTTTAGAAATGCTAGAAAATGGTAATTGTAAAGTTGGCAAAGATGAAAGAGAAGTGGAAATTAGAGTAGTAGCATTTTGTGATATAGAAACTAAGAGTGAATTTCGTTTAGCAACAAACTTATTAAATGAAGGAGAAGAGCAAGTTAGTAATCAAGAGATTATGGAAATTTACATACAAAGATGGCAAATTGAATTGTTATGGAAATTCTTAAAAATGCACCTCAAGTTAGACAGACTTATGACAAAGAATGAGAATGGAATTAGAATTCAGATAATGTGCTGTTTAATCGCTTATTTGATATTGCAACTAATAGAAATACCGCAAGAATTTGGCAAAACTTTATTAGATAAACTCCGTTATCTTCAGTCCTATATGTGTCAGGAAATAAGTTATGTTCATTGGTTTAGAAAACTTATTTGGATAAGATGAAAAATAGCACTTATAGGCTAAGTTTATTTCAATATGTAAAGTTTTATTACGCTATTCAACATTTCTGATTATTTAGCAATTGCTTCTAGGAGTTATTTAGGCAATCCTAAATTACCAACAGTATTTGTTTATGAACTCGTTGATGGAAAATACCAAAAGAAAGCATTTACAGGAACAGACAAAATTATTTCTCCTACTTTTGCTGAATTAAATATTACAGTTGAGGATGTAATTAAGGCTAGTCAAATTCATAATTTATAATATCATCTGATACACTTCATAGAAAATAGATGTGTGTTCATTTTTATCAACTAATATTATAACGCATCTTTTAAGATTTTAATATTATTTAACTTCGCTATGTTTGCAGTAAACAATGTCAGTGATAAACTATGTTTGCAGCTAACTGATTTATTTTTTGTCTAAATATAGTCTGAAAGATTCAGAATAAGTCTCACGCAAAGGAAAAATTAAATTTCTCTGTGCCTTGACCGTCTCTGCGTGAAATAAATTCATATTCTTAATCAGCAACGCCAAGGATTATGAAAGAACAGCTACTATGGGAATTGGAACAAGTAAATCTGCGTTTGAAGTCTGCAAAAACCAGAGTAACAATTCGGGAATCAAATGGATGTCTGCAATTACGGGCAACTTTACCCATTAAACCGGGAGATGAGGACATCAGGGGAACTGGCAAAAAACAATACAATCTCAGTTTGAATATTCCAGCAAATTTACCAGGTTTGAAAACTGCGGAAGAAGAAGCTTATGAGTTGGGTAAGTTAATTGCTAGAAAAAGTTTTGTTTGGAATGATAAATATTTGGGAAATGAAGGAATTAAAAAGGAGTTAAAAACTATTGGTGAGCTATTAGAAAAGTTTGAAGATGAATATTTTAAAACCCATAAACGCACGACGAAAAGTGAACATACTTTTTTCTATTATTTTTCTCGTATTAAGCGTTATACAAATGCTGATGATTTGGCAATTGGGGAAGTTTTGATTAATGCGATTGATAAGATAGATAAGGAATGGGCTAAATATAATGCTGTGAGGGCTATTTCTGTTTTTTGTCAACTTTTCAAAATTGAGATTAATTTAACTCATTATTCTAAAGTTCCTGAAAGTAATTCTCGCAATGTTCCTACAGATAAGGACATAGTTACGGGATTTTACAAATTTGATGAATATCTAAATAATCGAGGCAAACAAGTTAATCAAGATGTGAAAGATAGCTGGCAACTTTGGCGGTGGACTTATGGAATGTTAGCGGTTTTTGGTTTACGTCCCAGGGAACTTTTTGTTAATCCTCATATTGATTGGTGGTTAAGTGATGAAAATACAGATTTAACTTGGAAGGTTGATAAAGATTGTAAAACTGGTGAAAGGGAAGCTTTACCTTTATATAAGGAATGGATTGATGAATTTGATTTAAGGAATCCGAAATATTTAGAAATGTTGGCAATAGCAATTAGTAAAAAAGACCAGAATAATCATGCAGAAATCACGGCTTTAATCCAAAGAGTGAGTTGGTGGTTTAGAAAAATTGGTTTGGATTTTAAACCCTATGATTTACGTCATGGTTGGGCAATTCGAGCGCATATTTTGGGAGTTCCTATTAAGGCTGCGGCGGATAATTTGGGTCATAGTGTGCAAATTCATACCAAAACTTATCAACGTTGGTTTTCTTTGGATATGCGGAAGTTGGCAATAAATCAGGCTTTGAGTAAACGGAATGAGGTGGAGTTGATTAAGGATGAAAATACAGGGTTGAAAATGGAGAATGAACGATTGAAGATTGAGGTGGAGAAGTTGAGAATGGAAATGGTTTATAAACGGAGTTAAGTTTGGTGAATCAAGAATATCATTTTTGTGTGCTGTGGTATAATCGGTCAATAAATAATTATCTCAACCACCTAGCGAAAAAAATGCTACGATTAGTTAATGGGTAAACTAAGTAAATTAGTTAAATATCTTCTCTCTCGCCCTCCTGAAGCCAGATTTGAAGAGATTAGTTATGTTCTTGAAGCTTTTGGATATCAGGAAACTAGAGTAAGAGGAAGTCATCACGCTTTTGAGAATGAGCAAGGAGAAGTAATTATTATTCCCAAAAAAGGTGGTAAAAAAGTCAAACGAACGTATATTGAAGAAACAATTAGATTACTAGATTTGGAAAATTGGCAAGATGAAAACTAATTCTCAACTTGAGCATCAATCTTTAGAATATTATCTGTCTTTAAAATATCCCATGTCTATTTATCCAGAAGAGGACGGAGGATATACAGTAATTATTCCTGACTTACCAGGTTGTATGAGTCAGGGAGACAATTTAGAAGAAGCAATAGAAAATATTAATGAAGCGAGAGAGTTATGGATAGAAACTGTTTATTGTAGTGGTAAAAAACAAATTCCTTTACCTTCTAAACTAATTTCTATAATTAATTCGTGAACAACCATAAAAAATTTTATCCAAACTTATGACAACATAATCAACCAGGAGATTAGTCTATGGAAAGTATGAAAATTAAACCACACATTGGTAATGATAAAATTCTCAAAATTCAGCTTCCTGATGAATTTGCCAATGAAGAATTAGAAATAGTAATTGTATTTCAACGTATTGCAGAAAAATTATTACAATCTGCAAGTAAAACACCAGAATAATTAGGATATTCTCGTAGATTTTTAGAAGAAGTGATAGGTAGTTGGGAAGGTGAGCCGCTTGAACTTCCAGAACAGCTTCATTTTGAAGAACGGGAGGAAATTCAAGGTTTATAAATTTGCTCTGACGGGGGGACAACGTACCTTGAAACCAAGACCCTGTAACCATTTCAATCTTGTTAGACATAAAAAGATACAGATCAATTTCCACCCTTATTGATTCTATTGTCAATAATCTCGGTCGGAAAATCCTATTTTACGTTGGTGTTAATCTTAAAATTGGTTTGATCTTTTTAATAGACCTACCTTTCAAATCCTTGCAATACAAGCTTTTCAGCTATGTTTGTCCCCCCAAAAGTTGATGGTAGTATTGAACCTGAAGAAAAAGAATATCTCAAGACGATTATTACTAATGCTAATTTAACATCGGCAGAAATTCAGGAAATCAAAAATTTATTATCCTCTCAGAGAATAGAAGTAGATTATTCATTAATAGCTAAATATCCCGATGATGCTTTAGGTTTATTAATTGATTTGATCGCACTTGCAAAGCGTGATGGAGATTTTCACATAACGGAAAAAATGTACATTAAGCAAGTGGGAAAGTTAATGGGATTTTCTGAGGTAGATGTTGCAGAACTGATGTTAGCTTATTAAAACTTCAGTAAAATGGTTTAATTTATCTCCTATTTTTAGAGAGTATGTTAGAATAAATACTTGATCAGAAAAATTAAAACTACAAATCATGAACGTCATAGAAATATTTCCTACTCTGCGAAATCTAAATCGTGCAGACAAACTAAAAGTAATGCAGTTTCTAGTTTCCGAATTATCTAGGGATGAAGAACCATCATTAGAACAGGGAGCAACCTATTTTATTTTATCCCCGCTTAATTCCCATGCAGCCGCACATCAACTTGCCCAACTACTAGAGGCGGACGAACAAAAACACAATGATTAAACCTCAAATATTTTTTAATGATAAAATAAAGAAAACTAAAGATAATTTACTAATGACAACTACACTCGTTAAACCCTCCCAATTACTACCTGAAGGAATCTGTATTCAACATATCAACAACCTCATACTATTCAAATTTACCGATAAACTAGGTGAACGGATGCAAGAACTCCTTGATAAAAACAAATTAGATACCCTCACCCCAGAGGAAGCAATAGAACTAGAGGCAATAGGGGAACTTGACGACATCTTCAGTTATATTAACAGTGCTGTTGCTGCTCAAGACCATGCCCATTCCTGAAACTCTTTATCAATAGATGAAAATATGCTAGAAAAAGTAATACTTCATAATTTTAAAGGCCATAAATATACAGAACTTAATTTTGATAATTCCCGATTACATGGAATTGTAGGAAAAAACAGTGCTGGTAAAACAAGCGTGTTACAAGCATTGCATTATCTAAGCATGATTACTGATACATCCTTTGAAAAAATATTTGAGTATGATAGATCACCTCAATTCATTACAACAATTGGGGAAAAAAATATGTCTGTTACTGCGAGTGGTTATTGGGAAAATCAAAAAAATTGCCAAGTGTTCTATAGTTGGGAGAACAAAAACACTAATAATTGGATTGCAAAATTATCATGGAATATAGATGGTAATAAAAGTAATTGGACAAATGAAAAACTACATGGAACATATTCATACTCACCGCATCCACCTTTACCATTCAATTTTTTTCAACCTACTGTTTACCTAAAATTAATTGCCACCAATCTCGCAAAAGCAGCTTACAGTGAAGAAATTACGCCAAAAGTTGAGTTTGATGGTTCATTATTAGCACCAACTTTAGATTTTTTGCGTGATGAAGCTCCAGATAAATTTCAATTAATAGAAGAAAAACTGAGTCGAATTGTCCCCAATGTCCGCAAAGTTGGCATCAAACGAGCAAAAGTTCCAGTCATTCGCAAACGTTTAATCGAAGTTGATGGGAAGACTTTTCCCTATGAAGAAACTAAGGAAATGATAGGTCAAGAAGTTATATTAGACATGAATACAGGTGTACGTATTCCAGCCCATGCAATTAGCGAAGGAACAATGTTAACTTTAGGATTATTAACTGTGCTGATGAATCCTAATCAACCTAATTTAGTTTTATTAGATGATGTGGAACAGGGACTTCATCCTCAAGCACAACGTGAATTAATGAATGTTTTTAAAGAAATCATTGCCGAAAATCCCAATTTGCAAATTATTTTCACTACTCACTCTCCTTATATTATTGATGCACTTACCCCTTCTCAAGTCCATATATTAAACAACAGTAAATCAGGTTTTACAATTGCTAAACGTTTGGATGAACATCCTGATGTAGAATGGGCAAAAGAAACCTTAACAACTGGTGAATTTTGGGATGCTGAAGGTGAAGATTGGGTAACAGAAGGAGAAGTCTGTGATTGAGTTTATTGTCATAGTTGAAAGTGGTGCAGATGCCAGAACAACGACTAAATTAGCCGAGCGAGTTTTAAAAGAAAAATTCGATTGGTTAGATGATGATATTCTGCAACATTGTTTTCAGTGGAGTGGTTTAGAGGAAGGGACAGAATTTTCTTGTTGGAGAGACATTAGAAAAATTATTGATGATGCAAAAAAACAACTAAAATATAATGAACCCAGATATTTAGGTCATTATAGTAAGGGTGTACCTTTAGAAGCTGATGGAGCAAGAGCTATTAAAGCTCTTAATTTAGTACGTTTTTTGCAAAAAACACGACATATTAAAGCTGTTATTTTTATCCGTGATTTAGATAATCAACCAGAACGTAAAGAAGGAATTGAGCAAGCACGTTCAGCACATATTAATAAAACCCCAAAATTAGAAATTATCATTGGTGCGGCTGATCCAAAACGTGAAGCATGGGTTTTAAATGGGTTTATTGCATCTAATCAACAGGAGGAACAAATTCTCGAAGAAATCAAAACTAAATTGAATTTTGATCCTTGCATAGAGTCACACAGATTACGTGCTACTTCTGAGAAAGAGCCTGAACGAATGAGAAATGTAAAAGTAGTAGTTGAACAGCTAACAGGAAATATGGAACGGGAAAAACTATGTTGGGAAGAGACAAGTTTAAAACATCTACGAGATAGAGGAGTTGATACGGGTTTAACAGATTATATTCAAGAAGTTGAGGAACGATTAGCTGAAATTCTTGGATCTGAGTAAAAACTTTTATAGACTCGTGCTGTATTAACTCATTCAGAATAGGATCAAGGAAAATGGAAAAAATAATGCAAAGTTTAAACATCAATCAAACTATCACAGCTTGGTCATCCATTGCCGAAAATGTTTTTGTCCCTCACACAAAAGAGGAATATGAATACTTGGTTAATATACTTGATACGCTCATTGATCAAATTGGTGAAGATGAAACTCATCCTCTCGCATCTCTTATGGAAGTTATTGGTGCATTAATTGAAAACTATGAAAATGAACATATTCCCGAATTATTATGATAGCTTATCCAATTGGAAACAATACCTTTATAATGAGTAATTCTCAAACTAGCCTTTATTCCCAGCCCAAAAAATAGCAGTATCTTGATACTTTTTAAACATTGAATCCGCCGTTACCAAAATTATACTTTGCATCTGTGCTTGTGCAATGAGCATTCTATCAAAAGGATCTCGATGATGCAAAGGTAAAGCCACCGTTCTGAGTGCATGAGAAGTTGTAATTTCCAAAGATTTCGCCCCCAATTTCATCATGCGGCTAGAAACGTAACTATCCAGTGGTTCTGGTAATGGTAACTTAGCAATTGCAACTTTTATCCCCATTTCCCACACACTAGCCACAGAAAGCCATAGTTCATTGCTTTCATCAGCAATATGTGAAATGGCCTCTTCATTCAAACGCTCAGGTTCAGCAAACCACCATAAAAAACATTGTGTATCTAGTAATAGTTTCACTCCTCATATCCCTCAAACGCTGCCAAAATGTCATCTGGTAAAGGAGCATTAAAGTCTTCTGGAATGACAAATTTTCCTCGATCTTGTCCTAAACTATCTCTGCGGTGAGACGAAACACTAAACGGAACTAACTTAGCGACAGGAACACCCCGATTAGAAATAATAATCTCTTCCCCATGTTCTACACGGGATAATAGGCGTGAAAGGTTGGTTTTAGCTTGATGGATATTTACAGTTTCCACAGGTTTATAGCTAAGTCTACAAACTTAGTTTACTTTGATTCCTTAATTTTGGCAAGAATTCAAAAGAAAACTTCAAATTACAATATGCTACATTTAAAACGGGATAGTCAAAAAGTTACACTACAGTTTAGGTTCCAATACTGTTCGGTTAACGAAAATTTCCACGTAAACAACCTATTGTATAAAACGGCGTTGCTGAATTGAGGTATGAAATTGAAAAATCAAAAAAATGAAACTCTTACTCTCTGCGACTCTGCGCCTCTGCGTGAAATAAAATCATACTCTTAGAGGATGTTTGAAAAGTTTCCGGCGATTAGAAATCGCTACTACACAAACAAAGTCCACCTGCGTGGACTAACGAAAAATCAAGGCTTTTGAACCCACGAAGGTGGGTTTCGTCTGTGTAGCCGCGACTTCTAGTCGCCCTTGCAAGTAATAAATTAGACTTTTCAAACACCCTCTTAATCAGCAACGCCTATAAAACCAACAAATCATTGAAAATGTTGGGTTTCGTTCCGATTCCTCCGCAACGCTAACGCGAACAACCCAACCTACGTATTTTTGTTTTTTAGTCTTAACCGAACAGTATTGGATTGGGGTTAGTTGATTGCGTATCATTTATTGTATTGTGATGCAAAATCGAGGCATTACTGATGCACTAAGGACAGATGAACATTTTCAGCAAGGAGGGTTTCGAGCATTGTTGAGAAGCTAAAATTTTTGTACAATTGATTCATGTACCTGTAGAGCGATCGCTCTCAATATCTCAATATCTCAATATCTCAATTATATCTTCAAAAATAAAATGTCCGGTAAAATCTACCGGACACTGGTTATTTTCCCGTACTTTATACCTGTTTATTAAATTCAAATTTTACGCTGGTGAGTTTTTCCGATACAACCCAAAGTTTTTGAGCGATCGCTCGATCTTTGGATAACGGATTCGATTCCACCTTGACTGGATAACCACCTATCTCCATAAACCCATTTGGACCGAAATATTCCGACCCTTTCAAACCTTCCTCAATTGCCGCTCGCAGAGTTGGTAATGCACCCATCGTGATATCTTGAGCAAAGATACCATTGAGATATTTCATCACATCACCCGCCGTTCTCTGCAATTCAGTTGCAGTCCAACCCGGATGTGAAGCATTTACAAGGGTGTTGATTCCCTGCTCTTTTAGTTTCCGGTCGAGTTCGTAGGTAAAATAAAGATTAGCAAGTTTGCTATCACCGTAAGCCGTCCATTGGGCATAATTTCTCTTTTCCCAATTCAAATCATCGAAATCTAGTTTGCCAAAATTATGTGCGCCGCTGGAAACATTAACAATTCGTGAACCTTGCGTGCTAATCAAAAGTTTTAAAATTTGTCCCGTCAAAGCAAAATGTCCGAGATGATTAGTTCCAAATTGTAATTCAAAACCATCTGTAGTTTTTGAATACGGTGGAATCATTACACCCGCATTATTAATCAATAAATCCAAACGTGAATAATT
Source organism: Dolichospermum compactum NIES-806 (assembly GCF_002368115.1). NCBI lineage: Bacteria > Bacillati > Cyanobacteriota > Cyanophyceae > Nostocales > Aphanizomenonaceae > Dolichospermum > Dolichospermum compactum. The sequence goes on from NZ_AP018316.1 coordinate 1,265,528, forward strand.
TTTCTGAAAGTTTTCCGCGAAATTTTTAACCGATGCTAAATTCGCCAAATCAAGTTCCATTACCCGAACATCAGCATCTTTATTCTGTTGAATAATTTTCGCCAACGCCTTATTTCCTTTCTCCAAATTACGAACCGCAATGATCACAGATGCTTGTTTATTAGCTAAAACCCGCGCCGTTTCATAACCGATACCGCTACTTGAACCTGTGACAATTACTATTCTGCCTTTTTGACTCAGAATATTTTCCGTGTTCCATTTTTCGTTTTTCATCATCATAAGATAGTTAAATTAACTAATTTACACAAATAAATACCACATTCAACTTAGTGAAAACATTTAATTTTTCAGCTTTGTTTAAGACAAGATTATCTACGTATAACATACTAGACTTATTTTAAACTCCTATGTACACCCCAAAATGTGAAAACAATCTTAATAATTTGTAATTACTTATATCCTTTCTTACTTCGCGTCTTTGCTCCTTTGTATCTTAGCGCGAAACTTACCTGAAAATGACTGTAATTGTAGTTGCTATAATCAAAACAAACTTAAAAACACCCTGCCATGATCGCCATTCCCCAACAACTGCCAAAAATGACCATTGAGGAATATTTCACCTGGGAACTTGACCAGGATATTCGCTATGAATACATCAACGGCGAAGTTTTTGCCATGACAGGTGGGACAGTTCCCCACAATGATATTGCTCTCAATCTTTACAGACCTCTATATTCTCATCTTCGTCCTAGAGGTTGTCGAGTCAATGTATCAGATGTGAAGGTGCAAGTTACCCCTAAAAGTCCATATTTTTATCCTGATCTTATCGTTAGTTGCCACCCTGATGACCTCAACGCCCGCAAATTTATCCAAAATCCTAAATTAATTGTGGAAGTTCTTGCTCCTGGTACAAGCAGTAAAGATAGAGGAGAAAAATTCAGATATTATTTAACAATGCCCAGTTTACAAGAATACATCTTGATTGATTCAGGAAAAATCTCCGTTGAACGTTACTGTCGAGGAGAAGGGAGAATGTGGCTTTATTATCCATACATGACTGGAGACATCATCACCTTATCAAGTATTGAATTTGAATTTCCCATAGAAATGCTTTATGATGGTGTAGGATTGGAAATAGAAACATAAAAATATATTTCCAAGATAAGTTTGATAAATGTCAGTTAAAATTTAATCCCTTATTAAAATTATGGCCAAGCGGAAAAAAAGCAATCTTCAATGGATTAAAGAAACCCTGGAATTAAGCCCGGATCATCATTGGGAAGGTCCTGATGATTATAAGATTTTTGTAGCTGGGAGAGGCGCGGTTCGCTTCAATGTTCCCCAAAATTGGGTGTTTGAACCACAAGAGAAATCTTTTAAGTTCATGGATAAAAAACCACCTGATGATGATTGTTGTTTAGAGGTATCTTACAATCATTTACCCCCCAATGACTGGACACTGTTTCCCCTTAAACATACTTTGAAAAAAATCATGGAAGATGACAGCCGTGATGTTATTGAAAGGGGAGAGGTGATTACTGTTAAGCGACAAACAGCCCGGATTATGTGGTGTGAAATTAAATTTATTGACACTCAAGCTGAACCCAGGGAAGCTTTTTCTCGGACTTGTGTGGGTTTGGGTTCAAATATTCAATGTTTAATTACTTTTGATTATTGGGCAGATCAAGCAGAGCAATTAATCCCGATTTGGGATGAAGTGATGCGGAGTTTGACACTAGGATTATATATCAGAGATCCGAGAACTGGTTTAGCTTTTCCTGATTAAAATGCCGAAAAAACAATCTCAGATTGAGTTTGTGCATGACGAATGGAGGTTGTTGGTTTGACAGTAGGTAATGCGAATTTGGGTTAATTGTGGATTTTTGTTAAGATTATTTCCCAGATTTTGGGTAAACTGGAAGCGAGAAAGTAAACCATTACACAGATTCGTAATTCAATATTCATGGCAAATCCCACCGCAACTCTAGAAACTTCCCTTGGTACTATTACTCTTGAGCTATTTACCGATGTTATGCCCATAACGGCGGGAAATTTCATCAAATTGGCTAAAAGTGGGTTTTATGATGGTCTGCATTTCCACCGTGTGATTAATAACTTCATGGTGCAGTTTGGTTGTCCTTACAGTAAAGATCCTAGCTCTCCGCGTGCGGGTACAGGCAATGGTCCTGATGGGTGCATTCAAGATGAGCATCCTGAAGACGGGAAACTTTCTAACGAACCAGGAACTCTCTCTATGGCTAATACGGGGAGACCTAATAGTGGTAGTTGCCAGTTTTTTATCAACACTGTCCACAATCACTATCTGGATTGGTTTACACCTGGTCAATCTAAACACCCTGTTTTCGGTCGAGTTACTGAAGGGATGGATGTATTGAAAGCCATTGAAACTACTCCCACCGGTGCAGGCGATCGCCCTAAAACTCCAGTTAAAATGATCAAAGTAACTATCCACGAATAAAATCAAGGATTAGTGCGGAGGCTTCTCCGCACACCGCTATCTTTAAGCAAAATCCGGCGTTGCTGATTAAGAGTATGATTTTATTATGCCTACGGCACGCTGCGCGAACACGCAGAGGCGCAGAGTCGCAGAGTCGCAGAGAGTAAGAGTTTCATTTTTTTGATTTTTCAATTTCATACCTCAATTCAGCAACGCCCAAAATCCTATATTGCTCATGAAAGAACTCCACAGAAAAACTAATCATATCAAACAAACTAACTTTGAGTTTCTTCTTCAGTAAAAATAGGAGGCCATAATTCAGAAACGGCTAATTCCCAACCGGGAAAAAGTTCTGGTAAAGTTAAAATATCGCCATTATTTAAAATAGTTGGTTCACCTTGATGACGATAAACAGTTACAGTTTCTTCATCAGGATCAATTAAAATTCCCATTACAGCACCTAATGTGATAAAGTTGAGAATTTTAGTAACTAAAGGTTTAATTCTATCACTTTGAGATTTAATTTCTACTACTAAATCAGGTACAAGTTCCCCAAAATAACGGGGACTTTGACGCAGACGTGCAGCCCGCACAAAAGAAACATCTGGTGCCGTGAGGTTGCTATCAGGTAAAATAAAACCCCCAGCAGAATCAAATACTCTTCCTAAACGACGAGGATTTACCCAAGCGAAGAGAAAAGCAATTAACCGACTACTAATTTCACTAGATACAATATCTGATGGACCCACAATAGAAATTCTCCCATTTGTTAATTCAACATCGTAATCTAAACCAGCTTCACTAAAAGCAGTTTGGACTTGTTCTACATCTTTAAGGGTCATGATTGGCATAAAATAATCCTCGTAATATACAAAATTGGGGTAATTAAAACAAACACAATTTGATTTTATATTTCCTTAAATCCTATCTGGATCAATATTTAACTCTCTCAATTTTGCGGCTAACCTTTGAGATTTTTCATTTGATATTTTCGCTCTTTCTGCTTCCATTGCTGCTCTTGTTGCTTCCATCTCTGCGCTTTCTTCCGGTGTGGGAACTAAAACTCCTGATGATGTAAAATATCTTAATAAACCCTTATAAATTCCTAAATATAACCCCAATTCTTCACTCCATAAATGTCCTTTTTCGTTAGGTTCTAAGGGTCGATATTTGCCACTAATTAAATTAAATCCTGCAAATTCTAATGTATAAGGATCAAACCAAAAATAATCAGGTGTACGGAAAGTATCTTGATAAAGTAATTTTTTAGTTTCTCTATCAGTTTTAGCTGTAGTTGGTGAAAGAATTTCGACAATAACATGAGGATATTTGCCATTTTCTTCCCACACTACCCAACTTTTTCTAGTTTTTCGTTCTGTTCCTAAAACCACGAAAAAATCTGGACCTCTAACATCTTCTGATTTCTTTTGATGCGGACTATAGTAAATACTCAAGTTTCCTACAGCATAAAAATCAGTTCTTTCCTTCCACAGCCATTCTAAACATTTTAAAAGGAGGATAATTTGACGTAAATGCAGTTCTGTTTCCACGGGAGGTTCATCACTATATAGGTCACTGGGTGGGAAAATGATATCTTCTGATATATCTTCTGATGTGTTAGTTTGTAATTCCAGTGCTTGAGTAATCATCATGTATGATACCAAGTAATTATTGGTTTATTGTAGCATTAATTGTCAATTACTTTCACTGAATTATCGCAAATCTCTTAAACATTTGCCATAGCTTTTTGCCGTCATCCACGCGATCTAAAAATTGCTCGACCAAAAGGAACTTACCTTAAGGGACTCCCAATTAAAAAAATACCCAAAAATTTCTTGTAGTGCGGGACGAATTGCCCGCTAATCATCAAGGACGGGCAGGATGCCCAGCCCACGAAATTGGGTAATTTATTTTTTGGTGTTCCCTAATATTATTATTTCTTGTAGTGCGGGCATCTTGCCCGCAAGAATTATACAAATTAAATGCACAACAGCTTAGATCATTAGATAATAGCATAGATGATTACTTATGGTAACTATTCATAGTAACTATTGGACTGAGTTGGCACAAGGTTGTTAAATACTGTTGAGACGTTTTTTAACTTCCCCTTTGATATTTCCTGTTAGTATGCATACCAACCCCTTTAAACAATTACAAGCCAATCTTTCTGTAACCGCTGCTACTATAGCCTTGTTGGTTACTGCGCCATCAATGGCTCATGGTCAAGTTAATAGTACCACCACTAAGCCGACCTCATCAAATTCTAAGACATCAGTAGTTAATATATCCATTACTGAGGCTGAAGTCCTGGCTGCTCAAAAAGCCTGGGGTGAAGCATTGGTTTCCATTAGTACCACCTATGATGAAAAGGGGATAGCCGCTGCTAGAACATTGGCTGACAATATAATAGATAAAGCATACGCTTATCAATCGGGATTGGTGTTGTTCAAACCAACCTTGACAACTGGAGACCAGACCTTCCGCACGACACACAAAGGAGCTTTGTCTTATTTTGTGGGTGGTGATTCCTCTTTCCCTAAAGATACTGGTTTTGCTCTCAAAGGATGGCGAAAGGTGGAAATTCGCAACGCTGGTATTTTTATTGTTGGTAATACTGCTACCACTATGGGTAATGTTTCCATAACTGATAAAACAGGTAAAGTCACAACGGTAGATAAAACCTGGCAGTTTGTTAGAGGTGGTGATGGTAAATTGCGTATTATTCTACACCATTCTTCTCTGCCCTATAGTCCAAAATAAACATGGAATAGATCCCCAACTTCTCTAAGAAGTAAGGTATCTGAATAACTCTAATCGCATTAAAATAAGGTTGTTAATTTGACGGTAATTAATTGTCTGATAGTGTAGCGTGGCGCAAGCCATATCAGGATTTCGGCGTTGCTGATTAAGGGTATGAATTTTAGTCTCACGCAAAGGCGCAAAGACGTACTGAGGTTTGAGTTTTAAAGATTCAATTTGGGAATTTCATACCTCAATTCAGCAACGCCAAAAATCTATATTCGTGCAGTGTTATACTCAAAACGGCTAAAACTTGGACTTTTTTATAATACAAATAACAGTCTCAAAGCCTCTCCCTGTTGCGGGGAGAGGTTTGGATAGGGGTTGCATATTTAGTTAAACAATAAACCGTTTGCAGTGTTAACTCATCCAGAATACGATCAAGGAAAATGGAAAGAATAATGCAAAACTTAAACATCACTCAAACTATTACAGCTTGGTCATCCATTGCCGAAAATATTTTTGTTCCTCACACAGAAGAAAAATATGAACATCTAGTTAATATCTAAGTACAGGACAAAAAATTGAGAGAGAGAAGAAAGTCGTCATATTTCAAATCTAAATCAGTAACAAGAGAACGCAGATAATCTAAACCGTAACGAAAAACACTTTTAGCAAAACGTCCATGTTTCTTGATTTTGATAGGTTGGTGTTGATGCAACCATTCTCCAGTCTTGACAGCCCAACACATAGCTAATGACAGTAAAGCTAAGAGCTTACTCAATCGGTTAGAATCAATAAAATGTGTAGATTCCAAGCAAAAACCACGAGTTTTAAACATACCGAACAAAGTTTCAATCCCCCAACGACGGCCATAGTCAGCAATTATGGTTTGGGGAGAAGTATCAGAAATCACGATTAATAACTTGCCATCATCAAGACGTAAACCAGCTACATAAACTGAACGACCCCAGACCCAACGACGAGTAGATAAAACCTGAGATTCACCCGCAGCCAGATGAGCAAAAATGACGCTACCTGGAAGAGTCTTTTCTGTATCACTAATTAAATCAGTGTGACGAATCCTGATTCGGAATGGAATATTTGGTTCAAGCAGTAAATAACTTAACCATTCTGCCCCCACGAATTCTCTGTCAGCACTGATATAGTCAACTTGTGCATCTGGGAACAGTTGTCCAAATCGGTCAAGTAAATCCATTCGTTCATCCGTGTTGGAGTTACCTTTCTTCTCCAATATCTGCCAAACTAGGGGGTAAGCGACACCATTATGTACTACTCCCAACATGAGGATATTTAACCATATTTGACCAAAACGCCATTCAGTCCGGTCAATACTTAACACCCAAGGCTGGGGAATGTTCATGATTTTTACAATCATTTTCGCTATGACTGCATAATCTATATCAAAATCTCGGAAAAATCTTTGCAACCGTTTGTAATTGGATTCGTTTTTAGCACAGTTGCGAAAACCAGTTGCTAATTCTACCAAGTTCACTGTCTTTACTCTTAATAAAGATATTAAAAATAACGCTAAAAAGCTTAGACGCGCTCCATGCCATTCCAAATGTGGTTTTAGTGTGTCTCGTAATAGGTTAATCTGGTTCATAGGGGTTTCTTTGATTGTGTGGTAACTTTCTATGAAACCCTTTCTCTGTTTCCTTTGCAAGCTTTTTCTCTATTTTTTGTCCTGTACAGAGAGTTAATATACTTGATACACTCATTGATCAAATTGGTGAAAATGAAACCCATCATCTGGCATCTCTTATGGAAGTCATTGGTGTATTAATTGAAAATTATGAAAATGAACATATTCCTGAATTATTGTGAACTGTAAAAATATGCTAGAAAAACTCATTCTTTATAATTTTAGGACTTACGCAACTGGCACAAGCGATGGTGCGGCTACGCTGCACCGAGCGCCTAAAGACTAAACCATTGACATAGCAATATCTGGACGTTTTAGTTGTCCTATTAAATAATTAGAAAGCAAATTATGCTTAATTTGATAAATAGTTTGACCTGTGTTGTAAGCTAAGTTTTTTAGTCTTAGCCAAACCAACATAGCACAAGCTATATGATTTCTTTGAAGACGACCTTTGCGACACTGACATGATTCAATGCCAGTTAATTGTTTTATCTCCCTGTGAAACTCTTCTATTTTCCAACGGATTTTACACACCTGTTGTGTAACATCCATAGAACTTTGAGATATATCATTAGTTGCGATATAGTCCGTTCTATCGGTAGAGATAGTAACCCGGAATAGCTTCACTTTTTTCTCGGAGGGGAATGCTTTTATCTTGATAATTTTACCACATTCTAACTCATCTTCACTCCATGACAATGATTCAATATTTTTATATTTTTCTTTGCCAAAACTATCATCAACCAAACGATTAATCTTTAAAGGACAATAATAAACTTTATCTAGACTATCAATATAAAGCATTAAATTGTTAACTGCATACCAAGTATCCATTAAAACTGTATCAAATGGCAGAACCTTTTGATATACAAGCCCTTGCAACATATTTTTCACATGGTCAACTTTACTTAAACCATCATTGTCAGGGTTAAAAATACGATAATCTATTACCCAAAATTTGAGAGTTTTAGGATTAACATATATACAATTGACTATTCCAATTCCTTTGACGATGCCATGCTCATTTCCACTATATTGCCTTCGCACTATTTCAATCTTTTCTGAAAATCTTTTGTTTAAAACTGTGTCATCAAATATAATATAAGCATTCTCGTCCCGGACAATTATATCTTTCACATTATCCCAAAGTAACCGAGGAGTCAATTTCTCATTTTTTAAATAATAATTAATTTTATCGTGACTAATATTGTCTAAATGTTCTGCTAGATTAGTCATTGTGTAGTTGATTTGACTGCTAAGTAAATACTGGCAGTAATTAAGTTTAGTAAATTTCATCGTTAATTAATTTCTTAATGCACCCTATCATCATTCTCTCATAAAATTAATACCCGTCATTTATTTAATCTATTACTATTAACAATTCTCAATCAGTCTGATTCAATAACATCTTCATTATTGCAGTACACATATACTAATAATTAGCGATCGCTGTGCCAGTTGCGTAAGTCCTGTTTAACTTCTCGATACATTAGTAATGCTCAAAACATTGGTAATTAGAAGTACGAAATACAGCAGGAGTCAGGAGTGAAAGCCACTTATAACAATTGTGGCTATTGTTATAACTTATCACAACAAATAAATTCGTTTGATTCGTCTTTCCTTTAGGTTCTCAAAAGTTGCAAGTTCCATACTTATCATCGTGGTTTTTATGACTAATTTATCTACAACCTCTATATCTTCCGAGTCAGAGACAAAGGATTTTTCTGATACTGACTTGCATTCAAAAAAGCAATTTGAGCAAGTAACAGCAGACAAGGTAGTTTCTTCTTTGTCAGCCTCTTCTACTCAATTTCAATCACTGAAAACAAAAAGATATCAATTACCACAACCTCCCATGAGAATACGTTATTGGGTGCATTGGTTTCGTGTTGGTTTAAGTATCTTTTTACTGCTTTCTGTTCTCTGCGGTCTAGGAGGATGTAGTTTTAATGCAGCAACTGTGACTTGGCACAAAGCTGTTAATCTTGTTTCTAGTTCTGTAGTGGAACAGGTAATTGTAGAAAATACAAACTTGAATTCTCAAGCATCTGTTGACAATATACTGGCTGTAAATGTGGCAGGAAAAGATGGCAAGCTGACAATTTTCAACTTTAATACTCCAGATGTTTGTGGTGCTTTGGGTTGTCTGTATGTTGGTTATTGGTTTAAACCAAATCAACCAATTACTCAGGTATTCTTGAGTTATCTAAATCCTACATTACCCCCAGGAAAGCAATTATTAGCAGTAGGAGAAAATCGGTATCAGGCTTTACCTTGTATTAAAGTATTGCAAACAGAAAAACAGCAATTACGAAAATTGAACTTTTGTTTTAATGGTAATCGTTATCAACTTGCCGATAGTCAACTTTTGGCTACTATGAATAAATCACCCAAATAACAGTTTTTATTAGTCAACAAGTACCAATCAAACAAGAAGTTAACAAAAATAATGTCTAGCTTTTCTAGTAAGAAATCTACCATAGTTTTTGACTACGGTAGATTTTATGTTAAACACAGGTAATTTGATAACATTCAACTATTCGTCATCATCTTGTTCATCATCATCGTCAAATTCAAAATCATCATCGTCCAAATCGGTTTCTAAATCGTCGTTTTCATCATCGTCATCTTCAATTACTTGAATTTTCCGAGGTGGTTTAGTTGTTGGTTTGGATTTACGGACAGCTTGAGTTTTACTCTTGTTCTTATTCTTGTTTGGTGGTAAAACTTCCACCTCTACAGAAGTTGATTCTCCTGGTAAAGCAGGTAGAGATTGTGGTTCATTGAAACCAGCGATAGCATCATGCTGTTGCCAAATTAAACTTTTAGCTGTGGTTTTACCTAAATACAGTTGGGGGAAATTTTCAACTGTGGGTTTAGTGTAGGCTACAGTTTTGCAACAGTTATGTTTATTCTTACCTTCACCTTCTTTAATGGCTCTAAACTCAATTTCTAGCACCCCTAAACTCCGCCATTTATCACTTTTACCACTAAATGGTACTTGGAAATAATCAGCAAAGGTTTTCTCTAATGAACGGTAAAACTCTTCACGGACTGATTTAAAACTCCAGAGAGCTACATTCTTAAACCGGACAACAACAGGAGTAGTATGTAATGGTTGATTCTTGTCATCCAGAAACATAATTGCGTGTTCTGAACATACATCCATTGTTCTTTTATCAAGACTATTTCTGTAGTCGTCATAAAGCCCAACCAACGAACTACCTACTTCTTCAACATCTGATTTATAGCGGATATATTCTGGTGCAAAAGCTAAAACCAGTAACCGACCTTCAGTAATTAATAGTCCGGTGACATATTCAGTTAAAGTGACAGTAGTTAAATCATCTTCTTCAGGCATTTCTAGCCAACCAGCTTTTTCTAACTGGTCTTCGGGAATTAATAGTCCAGCAGGTTTATCGTTAACGACTATGCCATAGGGAAGAAGTGGTTTACGGACTTGGTTATAATGATCATTGAAGAGTTCTGGGTCTATTTCAAATTCGGTTTCTTCAAAGTCATAATCATCAGGTTCAGTTGCTCTGGCTTTGGTAGTTTTAGGTTTAGTAGCAGCAGTTTTGGGAGGAGATTGATGGGGGTGTTTAGAGTTGTTTGTAACTTTTGATTTAACCATTGGACTGCATAAATATGATTGTCCAAAGTCTGAGGCGTTAGCCTCTAAATTTAGTACAAATTAATTATTTTATGCTAGTGTGATTTCAAGTTTGAAATTGCCGCAACGGCAAGGTGATGGTTGAAAATAGCAACGGCAAGATGATGGTTGAAATGGAGGTTGTCAGTGCCATTAAACTCATGTCATCATGAACCTTCCAGCGACTAATTTGGCAAGATTATGGTTGAAAAGGTGGCAATGTTATGGTTGAAATCATACTCGCCCTATAGAAGATTGGGAATTTCGCATTTTTTTTGTTGAGCATACTATGTTTTGATTTTAATCTGATTCATAATGATAACGAGCTTGTAAAAAATAAACTTTATTTTGTGTTACTTTATAAACCAAACGATGTTCTAAATCAATGCGTCGTGACCAAGTATCAGGAGCAATATATTTAAGAGGTTCAGGTTTACCTAAGCCTGTAAACGGTTGACCGTCAAGAATATCCGCTACTAAATCCAATATCTTATCCCCTTTTTTTCTATCATGATTATACCACCAAGCCAAATCTGCTTTAAAATCAGGACTGAAAACAGGAAAATAACCAGATAATTCTTTTTCTTCATTATGAGTATCTGGCTTTTTTTTCTTACTACTCAATTCCTAACTCCTCTTTTAATTCAGCCAATGTTTGAGGAGTTTCTATTGTTGTTTCAGCCCATTCTAAAGACCGAAATAAACGTTTAGCATTTTCAGGTGATCTTAATAAATAAACACACTCTAATAAACTGGAAAGTTCATCTTCTGCAATTAACGCCACATTTTTCTCATTACGACGTTTAATTACTACAATTTCCCGTTGATCACACACCTGATCTAAGATAGTTGCTAAATTCAACCTTGCTTGAGAGTAAGTGGTTTCTTTGTTTAACATTCTCTTTTTAAAGAAGTTGTACAACTATATTGTACAACATTTAAAGAGGAAGCTTATCTCTCTCAAAAAAAATATCCAAAAGGTCAATTCCCTAACTTTACCTAGAAAGGCGACCAAATGCGACTCCACGCTCCTCTAGCAGCACGTTATGGCTATAAAGTCCTAGTCTTTGCCCTAGTCTTTGCCCCCGGTGAAGCTTTTAGCGGTGTCATCAATCCCTTGGATTATATGCGTGATGCACGGGATGGGGTCATGGCTGGGGAAATTGGTCAAGTGATTAACCGCAATGCTGCCAGTGGGGGTAAGAGTGACGAATTCTTTGCTAAAGCTGGGGATTTGTTAGCAAAAGCACTATTGCAGTTAGTCAAGGGTTCACCTTACCCAGATATGGCGATGTTGTATGCGGTGTTGCGGTTGCCAAAATTGGTACAACGTCTTGATCATGCGGTCCAGTCCAAACGCTTAGATGAATGGGTTGCCACTTCATTTATTCAATTTTTGAGTGCTAAGGACGCAGAAAAGACTATTTCCGGGATTTTGACGACAGCGGCAGGGACTTTCTCATCTTTTATTCAAGCTGATTTGTTACGGGCATTCATCGGTCAATCGGATATTCCCACTCAGCTATCAGGTAGAGAAATGGTGGTCTTCAAGCTAGATGATGAACGTCGCAGTGTGGTTGGTCCTTTACTGGCAGCAGCAATGCACTTGATGATTGTCGGTAATTTGAGCCGCCCCCGTAAAGACCCGTTGATTATTTCTTTGGATGAATTACCATCAATTAAGTTGGATAGACTACCACAGTGGATTAATGAATATCGTTCTAATGGTGCTTGTTTTATCTTAGGTATTCAAAGTCTAGAGCAGCTTTACGATATTTATGGCGATAAAATGGGGAGTGCGATCGCATCAGCTTGCAGTACCCATGTGTTATTCAATCCTGGTAATTACAAAACGGCGGAAGATTACTCAAAGCGTTACGGTGAAAAGGAAGTGCTGATTAAAAATCGGACCACAGGGCGAACTCTGGGTGGACAAATGAGCCGTTCAATTAGCTGGAGTGAGAATTTACAAAAGATGCCTGTGATTAGTGCTGATGAAATTCTTAAATTTCCCCAAGGTAAATGTGTAATTACCAGTCCCGGTTACAGTTCAGGGGGACAAGCATCTATTCCTTATCCTTTAATTATTCCTGTGTCGAAAACCGATGAAAAACGAGCTAAGGAAAGTGAGGGTCTTTGGGACAAACAAGTTAGATTGGCTTTAGAAAGTCAGGTGACAATTCCTGATATTAAAATGCTCACACAGGCATTGTATGACCGCATTGAGGAAGCAGGAAGGATGTTGCCATTACCAGAGGAAGATGTGGCCACAGTCCAAGAACAGGAGGAACAGGGGTCTGGTAATCATCAAGAAACTGATGTTTTAGAGAATTTTACAACACGAGTTTATCAAACTCCAGGATTGCAAGGTTGACACTCCTCGACCTAACGGTTTGCTTTGAGAATTGTCGTGATTTTGAAACTATTGCCCAGGTGGGACACCTTCGCTTTCAACATCGTTTATTATTTAATTACCAACGCCGACCAACCGCAGGGGGCGATTGCGCGGAGCGCAGTGCCAGAGGCAATCGCCACGAATCACAAAAAATATTTCTAGGCAGGTTTTGGGAGTGCCAATCACCAAGCTAGAGCAACTCTGAAAATCGGCACTCCGAGGTCATAACTTTACGCTTCTGCTAAAAAGGGATAGTCAGTGTAGCCCTGTTCTGTGCCGCCGTAAAAGGTACTGCGATCGTAGGGATTTAACGACGCATTCAGGGCAAAACGTTTCACCAGGTCAGGATTGGAAATATAGATGCGACCATAGGCAATTAGATCAGCTTCGCCCTTGGAGATGATTTGTTCGCCAATTTCACGGTTTAATCCGCCAGCGGCAATAATTTTACTGTTAAACAGGGGACGGAAAAAACCAGCGGTGAGGTCGCTACTGAGATGTTCTAGGGTATCTTGGCTCGCATTGAGCCGGGGTTCGATGAGGTGTAGGTAGGCTAAGTTAAATTTGTTGAGTTCCTGCACAACATAGCTGAAGAGGGTCTTGGGGTCTGAGTCGCCCATATCGTTAAAACTGCCGGAAGGAGATAATCGCAAACCAACGCGATCGCCACCCCAGACTTCAATCACGGCTTCCATAACTTCCATCAAAAAGCGTGAGCGATTTTCTACTGAGCCGCCATAGGCATCGGTGCGGTGGTTGGTGCAGTCTTGCAAAAATTGATCAATCAGATAACCATTTGCGCCATGTACTTCAACGCCGTCAAAGCCTGCTTCGAGGGCATTTTTCGCACCTTGACGATATTGGTCAATCACGCTGGGGATTTCTTCAAGTTCAAGGGCGCGGGGCGCGACGTAGGGTTTCATGCCTTCGTAGGTTCCGACTTCTCCTGTTGGGGTAATCGCGCTAGGGGCAACGGGTAATTCACCATTTGGCTGGAAATCAGGATGGGAAATGCGCCCAACGTGCCAGAGTTGCAGAAAAATGCGACCACCTTTGTCGTGAACCGCTTGGGTAACTTTTTTCCAGCCAGCAATCTGTTCAGCGGAATGGATGCCGGGGGTAGCGGGATAACCTTGTCCTTGGGGACAGACTTGGGTTGCTTCGGAAATAATCAGTCCAGCGGTTGCTCGTTGTGCATAGTAGGTGGCATGGAGTTCGTAGGGAATGTTGCCAGCCGCAGCACGACAGCGGGTTAAAGGAGCCATTACCAGACGATTCGGTAAGGTGTAAGTACCGAGTTGTATAGGGGTTAATAATTGCAGTGTGTTATCCATAAGTCTAACTGGAATCGTTTTTAAGTATTTAGGATAATCTATATCAAATTGGTGGCGACCTTTCGGGACTGATAACCTAGATTCAAGATGAGATCGCTCCACAGAGTTATGAACCCAGTGCTGTTTGCTATCTTGCTTTTTTGGATAATATACAGGAAAAATTCTGTATAATACATAGATATTGACGATATACAAAATTTTTCTGGACATTATCCTTAAAATGTCTGTAATGCTTACCCTAACTAAACTATTTAGGGTTGTTTACAATTGTTGGTTTTTATCGTTATATCTTTGGAGGTATCATTGTTTATAAACAATAATTGGGAATTTTTATTGAGAGGTTCACCACAAGACTTATGGAGTCTGTCTTGCACAACAGGGAGCAGTTACTTTCAAATTTATGAAGTGACAGATTTTTGGAATGAATGTTCAGTAGACGACTATAGATTTCGGAGTATATATTGTAACAACGAGAATGATTGTCAAATCGTATGGCAGATAGGTTATGAGCTAGTTTCTCTTTTTAATGGGGCATCTTCATTGTTTGACAGTAATTGCTGGAAGATTGAGATAGAACAGTTATGGAATAATGACTTAAAGCAGAATTACTACGAAAATCTTGATTGCTTTATACTAGATAAACCAGATATTTCAGAAGAAGCTGTAGCTACTGAACTTCAAAAAGCAAAGTCCGATATTCGTCTTATGTTACTGAATAAAGCAACTGAAGATGAAGGTATATATCTGGTTTTAAAGTATTTCAATATGGAGAAAAATTGGGTTACATATTACAAGATTCTTGAATCTATAGAGTATCTTACAAAAGAAGAAGACATAACCCTGTCTATCGATCCAAAAGCCAGAGAAAAATTCACTAATGTTGCAAATAACTATTCACTATCTGGCATTCATTCTCGTCATGGCCTCAAAAAAAATCTCAAGAAAAATCGAACACCAGCGATGAGTCTTAATGAAGCTCATGATTTTATTCGTGATGTAGCACAACAGTATATTAAAGCAAAAATATAAAATTTGATGAAAGTAGTAGTCTATAATCTTGCACTTATTTGGATAGAAACTTCTGTAAACCTTTATCTGGTAATACTTTTGCATTCTTTCAGCAAACCCTATCTCATACACAGTTTTGTAGCCTCATCAAGAGGCTAACTTTCTAACTTAGGTATTCACGGTATTCACCTATTGTCGCGCCATAATCGTCCGCATTTCCGCTTCCCTGTCTTGAATCAAATCCCCACTGACATCAACTATTACACCCCACATTCCGCACCCCAAACTGTCACAGATCAAAAAAGCCCTTAAAGTAGTACATAATAACTAAAGTCAATTCAAAAATTAAGATACTTAATGAAAATTAGTAGCATTAAAAGGGACATGGTGTGAAAAAGTGAAACTTGGTAACAAAAGAAAAAAATGAATTGATAACCAAATAAGAAATAATTGATAACAACAGAAGTATTAGAGGAAACTGTTGTGAAATTAAAACCTCAAGAAATAGAAATTCAGAACATAGACCATCTAGGGATAGTAGCAGGAATCATAGATTCAATCGGAATAGTAGAAATAATAAATGAATTAATAGGAGTCGAAAAAGACGAAAAAGTAAATGCAAGTCAAGTAGTAAAAGCCATGATAATAAACGGGTTAGGATTTGTCTCCAAACCGTTATATATGTTTCCTAAATATTTTGAAACAATCGCTTGTGAACATCTAATAGGAACAGGAGTAAAACCAGAATATCTCAACGACGATAAACTGGGGAGAGTCATGGATAAACTGTTTATAAAAGGCTTAGATACAATCTTTTTTATCATCGCAGTAAAAGCAGCCCAAAAATTTGGAGTATCACTATCAACATCACATCTAGACTCATCATCAATGCACGTGCATGGGCAATATAATACCAGCTTACCAGAAGTAATATTTGAAAGTCAAAAGGTAGAAAATAGTCCAGAATTAAAAGAATTAGAAGTAAAATCACCCAAAGAAATAACCATCACCTACGGTTATTCCCGTGACCACAGACCAGACTTAAAACAGTTCATTATAGAAATGATATGTTCAGGGGATGGAGACATCCCAATATTTTTAAAACTAGCATCGGGAAACCAAGCTGACTCATCATGTTTTGGTCAAATAGCAGTTGAGTATCAGCAACAATTAGAAGTTAACAGTCTCATCGTAGCAGACTGCGCCTTATATACAGAATCAAACCTGAAAATGATGTCAGATTTACGCTGGTTATGTCGAGTACCATTAAGTATCAAAGCAGCAAAATCATTAATCTCAACAATACCAGAATCAGAATTTATTGATAGTACAATACCAGGATATAAATTAGCATCAAAAACCGAAAATTATGCAGGGATAGAACAAAGATGGTTAGTAGTGCAAAGTCAAGAAAGAAGAGAATCAGACCTGCGTAAGCTCAGACAAAAAATTACCAAAGCAGAATCAAAAGCTGTGAAAGATTTGAAAAAGTTATCACAAGAGAGATTTGCTTGTGAGGCTGATGCTATCAAGGCATTATCAAAATTATCAAAACAATTCAAATATCATCAAATTAACGAAATTTTGGTTACTCAAATCAAATTTAAGACAAAAGATTCTTCAGAAGAAATATCTTACCAAATATCAGCTACAGTTTCCGAAAATGAAAGTAAAATTAATACAGAATTGCTGAGTGCAGGACGTTTTATTATTGCTACGAATGTTTTAGATTCAAATGAACTTAGCAATGATTCCATGCTGAGTGAATATAAAGCTCAACAGTCTTGTGAGCGGGGGTTCGGTTTTCTTAAAGACCCATTATTTTTTGCAGACAGTATTTTTCTCAAAAGTCCTGAGAGAATAGAGTCTCTGGGAATGATTATGGGTTTATGTCTACTGGTTTATACTTTGGCTCAACGGCACATTAGAAATGCTCTTTTGGAGTCTAAATCAACAATTAAAAATCAATTAGGCAAAGCAACTAATCGTCCTACTTTACGCTGGATTTTTCAATGCTTTCAGTGTATTAATTTGGTTACACTCAATCAGGAGAAATATATTTCTAATTGGAATAAGGACAGAGATTTTATCTTGAGTCTTCTACCAAATGATTGTTTACGTTACTATCAATTAGTCACCTAATTATTATCTCTATCAATTTAATTTCTCTTGTAAAGATGAGCTAATCTCTTTGATGTATGGCTCCATTTTACTATATCTATAATTTCGTTTTTTACTTTAATTGATTAGTCTAACTTATAATTGTTTCTTGAATATCTTCTTTTATTTATCTGTTGATCTCTCCAGGTGGTGTGCATTCTTATTGCTTCTTATTGAGAATAGGTTTTGATGATATTTTTGGTGATTTGCTGTTTCTCAAATGCCTTTTTTCACTTTATATGTTTCTTTTGATGCTCCTTTTGATTTCCATCTCCGTAATTTACCTCTGTAACAGTTTGGGGTGCGGAATGTGGGTTACACTGTAAATCTTACCCGTAAACTTGAAAGGCGGTTGATAATTAGGTGTTACAGGCGCACTAGGAGCAATCCCACAGGTGACTTTTAATATGATGAATACAATCATTGTTTTAGATTAAAACTCTTTTTTGATAAGGGTTACGCCTTTTCATTTTGAAAAAGTGACAAAAGAGGCTTAAATACTAACTTCAGAAATATCGTTTAAATTTACCAGTGACGATAATTCATGATTGACTTTATTTGATTTTCCATCATTTTCTTGAGGTTGATTCAGGAGTTTAATTAACCATCTTTCAGTCTGCCGATGATACTTCTTGTTCCAGCGTATATTTAATCTTTGGGGTGGTTTCACAGGGTCTAATGCTAAAATCACAAGCTGTATGTTGTTAGGAATAACTGAGTATTGAATAGTCGTAGTCCACAACTTTACTCGGTCTTGCCAGCTTAACTGAGGATGACGCACAGCCCATTCATAAAGTCTAGGAATACCTTGTTTAAATGCTATATTTGTGGTGACTTGAACAAAGTAATTATCGTTATTAATCATTAGGGGGGCAATGACGGCATTATCAACTAATAACTTTTTGCGAGATTGAAAGATTTCTGGTGCAAGTTCCTGTACTTGATCAACCCATTGAGCAATTTGAGGATGGGCATTTAATAACGGTTCTACAGGAAGTTGTAAAAATAATTGTTTCATCAGCAAATGGAAGTTATCGGCAATAATAGAATCAACAGCAGATTGATTTGGATGATGTTTTTGCTGGGGAAATAAAAGTTGTTGCTGAGTTTTCTTAATTTGTTGAATGTCAGCCAGATTAATTATTGACATAGTTGGGAGAAAATTGCATCTCTCCCAGGCAGCGGTTAGCTGCAAATTAATTATTTTGATTAATTATGATCTATTACTTTTAAGCCCTGTTACCTGTTTTTACGAAGACAAGTTTCACGAGGGCAATCCCCGCTTTTGCGGGGACACAGCTATAACTTTTGACTTCACTGCGGTACTAGTCTGGTAAACGCTATAATCGTTCACAAACTAAAACAGTTCCTTTTTCTCCACGAGTAATCCGCAGTTCTTCATAAGACCTCACGGTAAGTGGGAAACTCAGTCACAAAGCGTGCTGAGAGGGATGGTTCGACATCGCTCACCAGCCGCGACACGGGCGGTTTTAACCGCAGTGGTAATTAATCCTGTTGATCTTCGTATCAACTTAACTTTCTTAACGGAACATTGCCCGAGTCTTTTCCAATGAGCATCACTAACTGAAACTTGTTTTTCAGTGTCTCCGCTAACCCAACCAAAGAATGTTTTACTTCCTTGAGTGGCTTCCACAAAATCACCTTTTCTAAATCCATGACGGGTTGTAGATCCACCATATTTCCGACGATTACCACCTTTACTAAAAGCCATCAAATGTAATTGTCTACGGCTAATTGGAGGACGACGCACAATAGTGAATTGAGACTCTGTAACATCTACACCTCCTACCCAAGATGCACCATGATTTTTAGCTCCTTCCCAAGTTTGGTATTTAACAAATTCAGAGCAAGCTAATGTCACCGCGTCAACAGCGTGCGTTTCTGGTATTTGCAAAGATTTATCGGATTTTTCTTTATGCAATCCCAGATGTTTACGAAGGTTTGATGTTTCCCAACCCTTCTTTAAAACAACATTTGTAAGTTGTGATAGTCGGACAATTTGGTATCTCTGCCCAACCATAACAGGACTAAAGCCTTTGTTACCTCGCGCTTCTACTTCTTCAATAACAATTGTTTTTATTGGGTAAAGTTGAAGGAGTAAACTAATTACCCGATATTCCAAGTCTTTGTTTGCTCTAATACTTGGAGGTAACTTTGAGCCACGACGATTATCAAATCTTGCTTGACGATGATTGCGTTTGTTGAATGATAGCTTTCTATTAATTCGCCTTCCTCGCCTATTACGCCGCATCATTGATCGTTGATCCATTCGGTCTTTGACCGTTTTGAAAGGCAAAACTAAATGCAACATTTGCAAGGTGAACTTTTTGGACTGAACCGCTATACCTGAAAAGAGTTTACCAGGATCTAAACCAAGAACTATTTCTTGCGTTTCGGTATTACTTGATTCGGCTAATAACTGGACATAGAAAATGCCAAGTTTATCGAATTTGCCGATTGCTTTACCATCTTTGATCCATCGTCTTGCTCGACTAGGTTTAGTTGGCATTAATGGCGTATTGTCTACTGAAATTACGGGTACTCGCATAAAGAGATAATCCTTCGAGTAAAGTTTAATGTCCCTTTGCTCAACGCAATCAAGATGTCTTGGCTTTAACCAACGCTATTACAAGATAGCTTGAAGATAATCCGAACTAGAGAAGTATTCGGAAGTTCGTACCAAATTGCGTCTCAATGAGCTAGTCAAACACGTAAGTCTTGATTTCTTACAAGCTCAGTGGCTTCAGCCCTGAGTTATTGACCTAAATAAAGGATTTCTAAACGTCCTTTGGGAGAACGATTCATAACAAAAGAAACTTCTCCAGTTTCTGGATTCATAGTTTGTGGAGGAACTAGACCAAACATCAACTTCAAAAAACCGGACATCAAACTATCTTGCCAATTTGTTTTTTTAGACTTACCTTGCTCACCAAAAACAGCCTTCCAATCGTCCATTTTCGTTGTAGATTGCGGTTTTAAAATTCCTCCCGTAAATTGCACTTGCAGCACCGTATCACTTACTGGCTGACAAATTCCTTGGTTACAAATAATCCCAGACAGTTGAGGAGCAGATTCATCAATAGTTGTAAATTCCACAACAATGTCATGAGTTCGCTGCTCTCCATTTCCTAACAAAAATACAGGTTGAAAAACGCGGTCAATCACCACTTTTAGTTTTGTCGGTTGAAACATATTAAAAGCCAAACGACCCAAGGTATAGGAATATCTGCCATCTGCAAGTTGCTCACCTTGAGGAAAATTTGGCGCACTGATTAACAACCATTCACTATCCATTAAACTACCACTGTGGGTTGGTGCTATCGTCGGATTGAGAGATTGGAGATTTTCAATCGCCGCAATTACAGTTTTGTCCTTAGTATTACCACCACAAGCAGCTAATGCCTGACGTAAAGCTGTTTTAGCTGCTGTACTTTTTTCCGTATCTACTACCATAGTGTTAAAATATTTTGGTTTCAACTGATGTCAGACTTGGCGATAGCGTTCACGTAGTGTGCCGAAGGCATAGCGTGGCGTAAGCCATAGTGTAGCTTATATCTCAGCACTCAAGTGATGGTTACCTGAGCAGTTCGACAAGCTCACTGTAAGACTTGTCGAAGGACTGAGTTTTACACTTACCGGGTATTTCTGTAATTTTTAAACAATCGGCTGGTTTTTGAAATCTATCTGCCAGGGTGATTAAAAATTGTTAATTTGGGAAGGGAGTAGAAAGTTAAAATCATTGTTGATCCTACCATGTCCAATAGCATGATCCAGTCAGAGGCATCTCCTCAAGTAGTCATATCTCCAACCATAACAACAGAATCACTAAGCGCAGGTGGACTTGACCCAGAACGCTTTGATTGGCAAGAGGCTTGGTATCCTGTCCATTATGTAAAAGATTTAGATAAATCCCTGCCGACTCGCTTCACTTTACTAGAACGCGATATTGTTTTGTGGTGGGATAATAATCAGCAGATGTGGCGAGCATTTTTAGACCAATGCCCTCATCGGTTAGCGCCACTATCGGAAGGAAGAATTAATGAGGATGGATTGTTAGAATGTCCTTATCATGGCTGGGCTTTTTCAGGAACAGGAAACTGTTCAATTATTCCCCAACAAATTGAAGGAGGAAAAGCAGAAGTTTCTCAACGTGCCTGTGTAACTTCATTCCCGACCACAGTTTGGCAAGGACTCTTATTTGTTTATCCTGGTTCTGCGGAAAATGCAGCTAAAACCAAAGTTCCCATTGTTGACATTTTAGACGAAGACCCGGACGGCTGGATTTGTCTCAATACTTTTCGAGATATCCCCTATGATGCCTTGACGTTGATGGAAAACGTCCTTGATTCCAGTCATATTCCTTACACCCATCACCGTACTGTAGGCAACCGAGCGAATGTATCGCCTGTGGAATTGGAAGTTGTAGAATCTGGAAAATGGGGATTTAAAGGAGTTTGGGAAGAAGGACCCCGTAAAGGTACTTTAGGAAAACAATATACTACTTTTATTGCTCCTGGTTTAATGTGGCATGATCTGACCTCTAAGCAGTTTGGTAGGACTTTAACGGTGGTTTATGCCACTCCTATTCGCAAGGGAGAATGTCGGTTATTTGCGATTTTTCCGTTCAAGTTCTCTTCCAAAATACCAGGACTGTTTTTGAAGTTGACTCCGCGCTGGTATTCGCATATTGGACAAAATAGCATTTTAGAAGATGACCAAATTTTCTTACATCATCAAGAACGGTATCTAGAAAAAAGTGGTGGTAGTGGTAATTTTACTAAGGCGTTTTATTTGCCAACTAAGGCAGATTTGTTTGTCTTTCAGTTGCGTTCATGGGTGAATCAATATAGTGTTGATCCGTTTCCTGGTAAAACTCTATCACCGTCATTATCGAAGGAAGATTTATTAGATAGATACCATTCTCACACAGAAAAATGTGCTAGTTGCCGGACTGCGCTGGCTAATCTGCAACGGTTACGGGTGGGAGTAGCTGTGGTGACAGTGTTGGTTTGGGCGTTGCTTCCCTTGCTGATGTTTATTTATGGTCAAACGGATATTTTCACTATTAGTTTTCTCACTCTGCTTGTAATCAGTGGTGCTGGGATTTGGTTTGGTTTAGGTAGGTTAGAACGACGGTTTTATCAAGGACGGTTGATTCCACTGAGAAATCTGCCTGATAAAAAATAGCACAATGTTCAATATTGCTGCCTTTTTTTGTAGTGAGATTAAGTGAAAAACTCCTTCATCTGGGCGATTTGCAGAATCTGTTAGCTTGTTTGCTAATTTTTGTCTTGCTTCAGCACGATTTCAGAATCTTGTCATCATTTTTCATCGCCTTCTTGATCTGATTAAGGGTTATTATTTTAGTTATAGCCAAAACTTCTAGCGCAAGATATCTTTCCAGTTAGGTAACAAAGTTGAGAGATTTGTGAGGAAAGCACAACTACTTTACAACTTATTTAAATTTTTCTTTTAACATCTATCTCAGGAGTTTTTGTTCATTCATTATTTGATAAATCAATCTCAAGAGAGAGTTAATTCTGAAAAATATTACCTTTGAGAGGAATTTATTTATGACGAGATTTGAACAAATTATCTCAGCTATTGATACCCACACAGCAGGAGAACCAACACGAATTATCATGAGTGGTTTGCCGCCAATTCCAGGATCAACAATGGCAGCAAAGAAGCATTACATGAAACAACATTTAGACCACATTCGCACTCTCCTGATGCAGGAACCTAGAGGACATAAAGATATGTTTGGGGCGATTATCACTCCACCAACAACTAATCGAGGACAATATGGCGTTATCTTTATGGATAATGCAGGTTATGTCGATATGTGTGGGAGTGGAATCATTGGCATCACTACAGCCCTAATTGAGATGGGGATGATTCCCAAGACCGAACCAGAAACAATGATTATTTTTGATACGCCCGCAGGCTTAGTTGAAAGTCATGCTAGGGTTGAAGAAAACCAAGTGTATGAGGTTTCTGTCGCTAACGTTTCTTCATTTTTATATGCCAAAGACATAGAACTTACTCTTCCTGATTTAGGGAAAATTACCATTGATGTATCCTTTGGAGGAAACTTTTTTGCTATTATCCAAGCAAAGGCTTTAGGCGTTTCACTTCAGCCTGACAATATTTCCAAACTGCTCCAATTGGGAATGATGGTGAAAAGGGCAGTCAATGATCAATTGAAGGTGCAGCATCCCATAGAACAACATATTAATACAGTAGAAATCACAGCTATTTATGAGCAACCTGAACCTTTTAGACCCTACTCTAAAAATGTAGTGATTTTTGGCAATGGTCAAATGGATCGCTCGCCATGTGGTACTGGTACTTCAGCTATTATGGCTACACTATATGGCAGGGGTAAACTCCAATTGGGTGTCGAATTTACTAGCGAGAGCATCATCGGTAGTAACTTCAAAGGCAAAGTAATTAAGGAAGTTCAAGTGGGTGAGTTCGCCGCAGTAGATCCCATCGTTACTGGAGAAGCATTTATCACAGGAATTCAACAGTTTGTAGTAGATCCAAATGATGCGATGAAATATGGGTTTGTTATTGCTTAATAACTCAGTTCGTTCTCCTGGGATTAATTTCTTCTACATTTCTTCTACATTTTTTCTACAATTTGATGGAACAATTTCTCTGATTTTCTTGCTACCCTCAAAGTAGAGTTCAAGTTCCAAGCAACAAGGTGGCAAAAGATCAGCCGCTGTGTTTATTAATCAAACTTCTCAGAAATAGAGAGTATGGGAGGGGAAATATGCTCAATGTTGTGCGTCGTAGTCAAATTATCGGTTCAATAGCCATAGATAGCTCGACATCTGCTCGCTTTGCTGAGTTAGAAGAAGTCTGGCTCGATGATTCCGGGCGTATTGCCTATTTTTCCGGCGAGGAAGCTTATTTACCAGTACAGGGAATTGCTGGGATAGGCATGGGTGCGGTGTCAATTTATTATCATCCAGTGCAAGACATTCCAGACAATCTTCACTGCTTGGATCAAATTACGGTTGAATCTGCGCTGGGTGAAACTCAAGATTGGGTGGAAGATTTTTTATTTGATTGGCAAACTGGAGAAATCGCTGCTTATATTGTGGCTGGAGAAATTGCAGTTCCTTTTGGTGGACGCGCAGTCCTGTATCCCGAAGATATCGAGAAAATTAGCACCAATAAACTAATTATCCGCGAAGATGTTCAAGACCAACTTCAAGGAGAATCAGAAGGATTACAGGGTTTTTTGAGTGAGAAATCTCAACAAGTACAACATCTGGTACATATTATAGGCGTTGGCGTAGCCTGCCGAAGGCATCGCTTACATCATCTTATTACCCCCAACGATAAACCCGAAGTTGTCCGCGTCAAAATTAAAGAAGTTAGCGACGAAGTGGCAGCTTCTACTGATCATCCACATCATGCCTTAGAAGAGGCTACGGAGTTTTTGCAAGAACAATGGCATAGTTTGCAAGAGAGTATTTCCCGTGCCAGCAAGCGCACAAAATCGGCTCTAGATGCAGCTTGGCAGCAAATCACTAAATAACGTCGTGATTATGGACAATTTTATCCTTTTTGCCGGCACAGCTAACCCTGATTTAGCTGCCGCAGTTGCTCAAAAACTCAATATCCCCTTGGGTAAATCTGTGGTTGAACGCTTTCCAGATGGTGAGGTAAATGTAGAACTCCTGGAGTCAGTACGCCAAAAGGCTGTTTTTATCCTTCAGTCCACAGCCCCACCTGTCAATGACCATTTAGTAGAACTTTTAGCTTTTACAGATGCTTGTCGGCGGGCTGCGGCCGCTCGAATTACGGCAATTATCCCTTATTTTGGCTATGCCCGCGCAGATAAACGCCAAGGACGACGAGAGCCAATTACTTCCAGTATGGTAGCTGAAGTATTACAAGCTGTGGGGGTGAATCATGTTGTCACACTGGATTTACACACCCCACAAATTGAAGGTTTCTTTCGGATTCCTGTAGATAGTCTGACCGCTGTACCCATTTTTTGTGAAGCTATCCGCCATCATTTGCCCCCTAACTTTGTGGTTGTATCGCCAGACACGGGGCGCGTCCAAATAGCAACCCAGTATGCTCAACGGCTGAATAGTGAGGTAGTGGTGCTACACAAACACCGCAAAAGTGGCACAGAAACAGCAGTGACTCGTGTTGTCGGGGATGCAAAAGGTTGTGCCTGTTTAATTATTGATGACATGATTTCCACAGGCGGCACGCTTGCCAGGAGTATTGAAGCACTACTCACAGCCCAAGCCCGTCCAGAAATAATTATTGCTGCTACTCACGGGCTATTTGTTCAGGATGCACGGGCTAAATTAAGTCATCCCAGCATCAAGGCTGTTTTTGTCACCGACACTATAACACCAAAAGAAACCGACTGGCAGCAATTAAAAATTGTCTCGGTTGCGCCTTTAATTGCTACTGCTATTCAAGGATTTACTATCAAATCTCCGACTTCCATTAGTGATTTATTTTAATAAAGAGGTATAAAAATATGTTACGCAGATTCCGTAATCGGACGCAAGCGGGTAAACTCTTAGCTGCCCAGTTAACAGAGTATGCCAATCGTCCAGATGTTTTAGTATTGGGGCTTCCCCGTGGCGGTGTGCCTGTGGCTTATGAGGTAGCAAAGGAACTTGATGCCCCATTAGATGTCTGCTTGGTGCGGAAACTCGGTGTACCTGGACACAAAGAACTAGCGATGGGTGCTATTGCCACCGGAGGGGTGCGTGTAATTAATGAGAATGTCGTTGATTGGTTGCGGATTTCCCCAGAAATTATTAATGAAGTAGCAGCTATCGAAATGCGGGAATTAGACCGCCGTAGCCATACCTATCGGGGTAATCGTCCCCTACCAAAAGTCAAAAATCATACTATTATTCTGGTTGACGATGGTATTGCTACGGGTGCTACTATCCGAGCAGCAAGTGCTACATTAAAAAAGCAAAAGCCCCGCAAGCTTGTGGTTGCAGTTCCAGTTGCAGCAGCATCTACCTGTGAAGAAGTGCAAGCAGAAGTAGATCAGGTTGTGTGCCTAATGATGCCAGAAGATTTGTGTGCCATCGGTATTTGGTACGAAGATTTTCAGCAAACAACCGACGCAGAGGTATGTGAACTGTTGACAAGGCAAAAATTACTGGTAGCTAATAATTCGTAAATGGAGGTTGAGGTTATGGATAGAACATTAACACAGCACCCCCAAGAATATCTGGTGTCAGTGACAGCAGGTAAAGTTAACTTAGAGGGGAATTTGGTAATTCCCAATGGGGCTACAGGTATAGTATTATTTGCTCATGGCAGTGGTAGCAGCCGTCACAGCCCTCGTAATCGCTATGTTGCTGAAGTTTTACAACAGGCGGGACTAGCAACTTTATTAATTGATTTGCTCACTGCTGAAGAAGAAGAAATTGATTTGCGAACCAGACATTTACGCTTTGATATTGGGTTGTTAGCATCGCGGTTAGTTGGGGCGACAGATTGGCTGGTACATAACCCAGATACTTGTAACCTCAAAGTAGGTTACTTTGGTGCTAGTACAGGAGCAGGTGCAGCCCTGGTTGCCGCCGCAGAACGTCCAGAGGCAGTACAAGCTATTGTTTCTCGTGGTGGACGACCTGATTTAGCGGGTTCAGCATTACCTCACGTCAAAGCACCAACGCTGCTCATTGTTGGCGGTTACGATCAGCCCGTAATAGCAATGAATGAGGATGCACTGGCACAGTTGCACTCAGTAAAACGGCTGGAGATTATTCCTAGAGCCACCCATTTATTTGAAGAACCAGGTAAATTAGCAGCAGTAGCACAACTGGCGAGTGAATGGTTTACGCACTACATCAGGTAAAAGATTAAACCCACATTCCGCACCCCAAACTGTTACAGAGGGAAATTACGGAGATGGAAATCAAAAGGAGCATCAAAAGAAACATATAAAGTGAAAAAAGGCATTTGAGAAACAGCAAATCACCAAAAATATCATCAAAACCTATTCTCAATAAGAAGCAATAAGAATGCACACCACCTGGAGAGATCAACAGATAAATAAAAGAAGATATTCAAGAAACAATTATAACCCACATTCCGCACCCCCCGGTGTCACAATCGGTTTTTTCTGATTTTTATCCCCATTTAATGTTGTATTTTGTACCAAAACCAAGAAATATTGGTAGGCTATCGCTAAAACCAAATCTCCAAACGACCAATTTTCGTTGTGTGACAGTTTAGGGTGCGGAAGGTAGGCTAAAAAGCTTAGACGCGCTCCATGCCATTCCAAATGTGGTTTTAGTGTGTCTCGTAATAGGTTAATCTGGTTCATAGGGGTTTCTTTGATTGTGTGGTAACTTTCTATGAAACCCTTTCTCTGTTTCCTTTGCAAGCTTTTTCTCTATTTTTTGTCCTGTACAGAGATATCGAAATTACGGAAAAAACTCCCAACATCAAAGAAGAAAATAAATCAAAATACTATCAAATTTCAGCAACGGTTGATGAAAATAAAGATGTTATTGAGCAAGAAATGGTAAGTGCAGGCAGGTTTATAATTGCTACGAATGTTCTGTGTGAAAAGGAACTGAGCAATGAAAAAATGCTGTCTGAATATAAAGCACAGCAATCATGTGAACTCGTGATTCTACAAAAGTTCATGTTTCAGCCGTTTTGAGTATAACATAGAGTTCCTGATACAAAATGCTAAAAAACAAAATTGTTGACGTTATTTAACTGGGTGGTAGTGATGTTATCAACCTGAAGGAAGTTCTTAAATATGGAACTACCTGAAATCCCATCCCGATCAATTTGCAGAAAGGTACTACCAGTATTACTACCTGTTCCGGCTACAAATCTCATGTATTGATCCGCAATAGGATCAGCACCATTATAATTTATACTACTGAGTAATTGGGTAAGGACAATTTTATCTTCTCCCATAGTAAAATCCGTAATCCGTTGTCCCACATCTCGGAGATTGGTAAAGACGAAGAAATCATTACCTAGACCTCCACTAATGGTTTTTGCCCCTGGACCGCCGATAATATAGTCAGAACCAGCAGTTCCTACAATTGGGTTACGTCCATTGTTAATTAAAGGATTACCAGTAATTTCGTTAAGATCATTGATGTTAATTGTCAATTCTTTTTCATAACTTAACCCACCTTGGTCTGTGGTTTTGACGCGAATGCTGTAACTGTTTTTCGTTTCGTAGTCAAATACAGAGTTGGTTTGTAACTCATTATTACCAACGATACTAAATGAATTGTTATCTGTATCACCTGTTCCTAATGCTAGGCTATAGGTGAAGCTGTCACCAGTATTTGGGTCTGTGGTGGTGAAATTACCAATCTTTGTATTAATGGGTTGATTTTCGGCAACTGTGCTGTTATTTAAGGTGATGTTGGTGGGCGCTTGGTTGGTCGGCGGAGTATTATCAAAAACATAGCTAAAATAAGTTCCTGTTAGACTCAAGCCTGTTTGATTTCGGACTATACCAATAAGTTCATCAGGTTCGGTATTTGGCTTGTTGATTAATACTTGAGTGTCTGCACCGACAACAGCCAGCAGGTAATTACTACTTGTTCCTTGAAGTTGAATAATATCTCCGATGTTGAGGTCAGTAATATCGGCATAGTCGTTACTACCATTAGTTAGAGTATTGCCATCATCATAATAAGCCTTGGTAGTATTTCCTAAGATAAAAAGATCGCTTCCTGCTCCACCAGAAAGAACATCTATTTCTCCTAATCCGGTAGTAAGACTTGCTCCATTAACACCATTAATGGTGTCATTGCCAGCCCCACCATTAACGGTG
>NZ_AP018316.1:1296173-1296964 GCF_002368115.1 Dolichospermum compactum NIES-806
AAGTTCCTGTAATCGTATCATTCCCATTAGTTCCCGTAAAATTCTGCTGTTCTACCTGAATAACTTGTCCATTTACCGTAATCGTCGCGTGATCATCCTCAGCCTTCAAAGCCTGTAAAGTCTGAGTATCCAGACTGTAACCCTGTACCAAATCTGCAAAAATTGCCCCTTCATCTCCAGCACTATCACCGAGATTGATATGAGCATCAATAAAATGCCCAATTTCTTCTAACAAAACTGCACTAATGGCTTCTGCTGTGGCAGTTGCGATAAAATTAGCTGATAAATAAATCTTATTATTGCTACTGGCATAAGCACCATTAGCACCGCCAAGAATGCTACTATCAAGAATCTCAATTTGCGGAAGTTGACTAAAATCCCCAGCTTCCCACTGTAACCCCAGACTTTCCGCAAGGCTGCGGTTATATTGTGTACCAAAAGCAGTATCAAAAACCTGCCAGAATTTGTTTTGATTGGCAAAATCAATCAATTGATTGTATGTTACAGAAAGAACAGAGTTAAGTAGGATGTTCATAAATCTACGACTTTATAGTTTGTAATACTGTGCTATTTTCTTATTAGGAGTAAATTCTTATTGGGAGTAAATGTAGATGACTATGAAATTCACTACCCGACCCACAATAAATTACAATAGTTTTAAAACATACTAAATTTAATACGCCCAAAAGAGAATGTCAAGACCTCAAAAGTATGTGAAAACGTAAAAAAGTCTCTAAAAGTAATAGGACTTACGCAAGTGTCACACTAAAAATCTGTTGTAGGGTGCGTCA
>NZ_AP018316.1:1297192-1465405 GCF_002368115.1 Dolichospermum compactum NIES-806
AGATTATAATTAGATTCCCGACCTCTCAAAGAAGTCGGGGATCTAAATTTAAATTAAATTGTATCTGGATCAATATTTAATTCTCGCAACTTTGCTGCTAACCGTTGAGCTTTTTCATCAAACATTGTTGCTCTTTGAGCTTCAATTGCTGCTCTTTGTGCTTCAATTGTTGCTCTTTGTGCTTCAAATTCTGCACTTTCTTCCGGTGTAGGAACTAAATATCCAGCAGATGTAAAATACCTTAATAAACCCCGGTCAATTCCCAAATATAAACCCAGTTCTTGACTCCATAAATGTCCATTTTCATTCGGTTCTACAACTTGATATTTACCATGTATTAAATAAAAACCTGCAAATTCTAAGCTATAGGGATCAAACCAAAAATACTCAGGTGTGCGGAAAATATCTTGATAAAGTTCTTTTTTAGTTTCTCTGTCAGTTTTCGCTGTAGTTGGTGAAAGAATTTCCACAATCAGGTTAGGATATTTACCATTTTCTTCCCATACAACCCAACTTTTTCTAGTTTTTCGTTCTGTTCCTAAAACCACGAAAAAATCTGGACCTCTCACATCTTTTGATTTTTTTTGATGAGGACTATAGTAAATACTCAGGTTTCCGACAGCATAAAAATCAGTTCTCTCTTTCCATAACCATTTGAGTGATTTTATTAAGATCATTATTTGTTCGAGATGCAGTTCTGTTTCCACGGGAGGTTCATCACTATAGAGGTCACTGGGTGGGAAAATTATCTCTTCTGATATATCTCCTAATGTGTTAGATGGAGATTCTGGCGCTTGAGTAATCATCATGATATGATACCAAGTAATTATTTGTTAATGATAACATGACTCCGAAAATGTTAAGTTATACCTACACAACACCAAAAACATTTCTAATTATGTTTATGAAAATGTTACGATATCACTGGTAGTAGAGGAGAACAACAATGAAAAAAGCATTGACGATCAAAATACTCATTTCATCCCTAACTTGCTTAAATATATTTACCCCTCATCAGGTTGCGGCTCAACTTTTACCACAACCTTGGGTAACGGTGGGAAGTAAAGATAGTGAAGTTACCTATGGTGCGGGTGTTAAGGTTTTAGGTTTTGGTGTTGAAGTAGGAAGGGGTCCTCAAGGTGCTATGGGAGCAGATTTTTTAAAATTCTTGAGTTTACCAGTTATTTCACCTTATGTCGGAATTGGTTGGTATTCGGAAGATCAAGGAGTGGCTGTTTCTGGTGGTGTACAAGTAGTCACTAGCGATCATGTTTTTGTGGGTGCTGGTTACAATTCTGTGCGAGGAGTTAATGGTCAAATTGGTGTAAAATTTTAGAGAATGTTTGGATTTTTTAATTCTTTTTTTCAATTCCCTTGTCGTCCGTTAAGCCTTCTATTTCTTCTTCAGTAAAAATAGGAGGCCATAATTCAGAAACAGCTAATTCCCAACCTGGAAAAAGTTCTGGTAAAGTTAAAATATCGCCATTATGAAAAACTATTGGTTCACCTTGAGAAGGATAAACTGTTACTGTTTCTTCATCAGGATCAATTAAAATTCCAATAATTGCACCTAATTTGATCAAGTTGAGAATCTTATTTTTTAATGTTTTAATTTTATCACTTTGAGATTTAATTTCTACTACTAAATCTGGTACAAGTTCGCCAAAATAGCGAGGACTTTGACGCAGACGTGCAGCCCGAACAAAAGAAACATCCGGTGCGGTGAGGTTGCTATCAGGTAAAATAAAACCACCAGCAGAATCAAATACTCTTCCTAAACGACGAGGATTTACCCAAGCGAAGAGAAAAGCAATTAAACGACTGCTAATTTCACTAGATACAATATCTGATGGACCCACAATAGAAATTCTCCCGTTTGTTAATTCAACATCGTAATCTAAACCAGCTTCACTAAAAGCAGTTTGAACTTGTTCTACATCTTTCAGGGTCATGATTGGCATAAATTTATGCTCCTTGTTATAAATGTCAGTTATTAATATTTTAAACCATTTGTCAGAATCAGGATATCCAGGATTTTAGGATTTACAGGATGTAATTGATTATTTTTTTGATTTTTTCAAATTATGTTGGGTTGCGCTGTTGCTTAACCCAACCTACCGATTAAAAATTTTATCCTTTGTGCTTTCAACGCTCGTTTGTTAAAACAAACTATAAGTTCTGATTTATATAATCATAATGCTTTTTGGACATTTCTCCTGACAATATACTCATATCACAAAAATCCTCTTCCGATATGTTTGCAGGAATACGATGAATAGACTGACATATTTGTAACCAGTTATCTTCATAATTCATATTCAATCCATTGGTTTTATTAAGCAAGAAAACAAACGAATACCAACCAAACTTTATATATTTATGAACATGAGGAAATCTAAACAATTCTGCATTTATGATTCCAAACCTTTGTTTAGCATGAATGGTTGTATTACGCATTTTTCTATAGATATTTTCACAGTATCCATTCAAATAATCTAGTTCTTCTGGTGTAGCATTATGTGACATTAAAAGGTTTTTCCATTTTTCATAGAAAGATTTTCCTAATACATTGTTGTCAATAACGTCATTGATCACAGATTCCATCTTCATTTGAAAAAATATTGCTGCATTAATGCAGTATTTAGCCTCCGCTTCACGTAAAGCTATAAGATAACTACTCCAGTGTAAAGCATTTATAGGATCAGCAGAATCTACATCAATATCTCGTACTGTTAGGTTTGAAGATAAAATGTCTATATCATGATTTTCTTTGAAATCATAAGAAACAACATGGATGTTATTATTATTCAAAGCCCTTGGTATAGGTTCAATATATATAAGATATGCTTTATACAACTCATCTAAGGCTTTATTTCCTGCATATTGGGCGATATCAAAATAATTTAGATCAAGCATATTCAAACTAAGTAAACTTGGTTAATATAATAACATTTTTTCTAAGACATATTTCTGATTGTGTTATGGATATTAATACTAAAAAACACCTAAAACACCTGATATAACTAGGTTTCGCTAAAAGAGAATCAAAAATTTAATAAAAATATGATTTCTGATTATTGAATCCCTTACTATGTAAGGACTTAACCTGATATCAAGTATTAATTTTCTCTAACTAGTCTAGGAGAGCCATTTAGTCTAGAAAATCAAAGCAAAAAAAGTTATTCAATTTTACCAAACCACCAAACATCAAAAATTAATAACTTAATAAAACCTGGAAAAGTCACCCTTTCACCACTTGCAGTTATCCATAAACAATGTTATGATAGAACATAATAAAATCAATTTAGGCTAAAAACTAAAATATCAAAATTGCCCAACTAAAAAACCTCCCAAAAAACCTTAAACTAACGCACCTTTCCAGCAACATAATCAAGTTCGGAGTAATCCCAAGAGTGCATTTGACGGAAAGGAAGACCCATCTTTTGGAAGACATACTTCTCTTTCACACCAGAAGCAACTAAGTCTGGCTTCAATGCTTTGATGAACTCTTCAAATTCGTAAGCGGTAACGTCGTCATAAACGATAGTTCCGTTTTCGATGTAGTGAGTAGTACGTTTATAGTCGTCACTGTGAGCGAACTCATAACCAGTACCAATCATCTTCATTCCCAAATCTTGGAAAGCGGGAACAACGTGACGGGGACGTAAACCACCAACCATCATTGCAACTGTCTTACCTTCCAAACGGGGGCGATATTGACTAACGATCGCATCCATAGTAGGTTGGTACTTAGCAATTACTTTTTCAGCATTTGCTTGGATCTTCGCATCAAACTTAGAAGCGATTTCGCGTAAAGATTCAGCAATCTTGGTAGGACCAAAGAAATTATACTCAAGCCAAGGTATACCGTAGGCCTCTTCCATGTGACGGCTGATGTAGTTCATCGAGCGGTAACAGTGGATGAGGTTCATCTTCACATTTGGTGTCATCAACATTTCGTTGATTGTACCGTCACCAGACCATTGAGCCACAACGCGCAAACCGATTTCTTCTAAAAGGATACGGCTGGCCCAAGCGTCACCACCGATGTTATAGTCACCAATGATGGCTACGTCATAAGGAGTGCCTTCAAATTTCAATGTACCGTCTTTCTTGCCTTGATCTGCTTTGGGGAATACCCAGTCACGAATCATGTCGTTAGCGATGTGGTGTCCTAAAGACTGAGACACACCACGGAAACCTTCGCAACGGACGGGAATAACTGGCTTACCGATGGTTTTGGATGTCTTTCTAGCTACTGCTTCGATGTCATCCCCAATCAAACCGATAGGACATTCAGATTGAATAGAAACCCCACGATTTAAGGGGAATAATACATCTAATTCTTCAATTAATTTAGTCAGTTTCTTGTCACCACCAAACACGATATCGCGTTCTTGGAAGTCGGAGGTGAAGTGCATAGTACCGAAGGTATCAACACCTGTTGTACCTAAGTAGTAGTTACGACGACCAGACCAAGACCAGTAACCGCAACCAACAGGACCATGACTGATGTGGATCATGTCCTTGATAGGACCCCAAACCACACCTTTAGAACCTGCGTAAGCACAACCACGAGCGGTCATTACACCGGGTAAGGATTTGATGTTAGATTTAACACCACAATCAGCCTTACCTTCTTCAAATACGTTTAAATGCTTTTCACGCTTCTTAGCAGCTTTTTCGGGGTAAGCTTTGAGAACTTCTTTAACTAGTTCTTTTCTTTGTTCAACAATCTTCTTGTCATCGGTCGAAGCCATTGTTAGTCTCTCTTGCTTCTAAAGGAACGAAAATAGGGATGAGGTATTTGGGGACATGAAGTCCCCCGTAGCGATAGGGGAAATGTTGGTCAAAGGTGAGAGCTTTTGATGTGCTTGCTCTCTGCCTTCTTCCTGGTGCGAGAAAATTCTTTCTTGGCAGCGAATTATACTGATTTATGCTTTAGCAATCAATTTTGCAGCATTTTCTTCGCTTTCAAGAATACCGAATTCAATCAACAATTCTTCCAATTCTTCCATTTCGATAGGTGTAGGGATGGTGAGGTTAGTGTTGTTGATGATCTTCTTAGCTAGTGCGCGGTATTCGTTAGCTTGTTTACTTTCTGGTGCATACTCGTTCACTGTCATCCGACGTAGTTCAGCGTGTTGAACTATGTTGTCGCGGGGAACGTAGTGAATCATTTGGGTGTTCAACCGTTTTGCCAAGGTTTCGATTAATTCGATTTCTCGGTCTGTGTTACGGCTGTTACAGATCAAACCACCTAAACGAACTCCACCGGAGTGAGCATATTTAAGTACACCACGAGCGATGTTGTTTGCAGCGTACATCGCCATCATTTCACCTGATGTAACGATGTAGATTTCTTGTGCTTTACCTTCACGGGGAAGAGTAATAAGATAATTTTAAAAGCCGGAAAATATTCATTTTTAACTATGTTTGCCGCAATCATTGTCTAGAGTGAACAGTTTTTTTATTAGGGTAAATCTAGGGTATGAGCAGAACACAGGAAGCATTTGCCGATTTTCACCAAACAGCTATTACCGACGGGGGATATTTAGGCAGAATGCAAGCAGTAGAAAATCAAGAAAATCACCTAACGGCAAAACTGACAACAGAATTAAAGGCAATTAATGCTAGACTAAGAGCCTCTAGGGTGAGTGTTTCTGTCAGAAAATCCGGTAATTCATTACAGTTGAGAACTACCTTACCTATTAAACCAGGTGATATTGATAAAAACGGTAGCGGCACAAAGCAATATGATATTTCTTTGGGTATTGCCTTCAGTTTTGATGGTTTAAATACGGCGGAGGAAGAGGCTAATGAGTTAGGAAAATTGATTGCTAGAAAACAATTTATTTGGACTGATAAATATTTAGGCAAAACTAGATTTAAAGCGAAATTTCTCACGATAGGAGAGTTGGTTTCTGAGTTTGAAAACAACTATTTTAAAACTAGGAAATGCACTCTCAAAAGTAACAATACTTTTAGTAGTTATTTCTATATTGCTAACACACATTTACCAAAGGATAAAATAGCGATAAATGCTAATTTTATTGATGCTGTGAAATTTTGCCCATCTTCGGATAGTGTGAAAAATGAATTAATTAAGGTAATTAGGGTTTTGTGTAAATGTTCTGGTTTAGAAGTTCCAGAATTGAGTAATTTAAAAATCAAAGCTATTTCTCAACGTAAGCGTGATATACCTACAGATACGGAAATAGAACAGGAATATCTCAAGTTTGAAAATTATGCTATTAATCGTTCGAGTAAGTTGATAACTAGAGAAGATAGAAATAATTGGAAATTGTGGAGATGGGTATATGGGATGTTAGCAACTTATGGATTAAGACCAATTGAAATTTTTGTGCATCCTGATTTGAATTGGTGGTTATCTTCGGAAAATGTGATGAATACCTGGCGTGTTAATGAAGAATGTAAAACCGGGGAAAGAGAAGCTTTACCATTATATCCGCGCTGGGTAGAAACTTTTAATTTAACCACAGATACCGAAGCAATTGAATTATTAAAGGCAAAAATTAAAGATAAAGTTACCAGTCGAGAAATCAACTCTGCACGACATGGTACAGATAGATGGTTTAGATTTGTGGGGATTCCTTTTCAACCCTATGATTTACGGCATGGTTGGGCAATTCGAGCGCATTTAATGGGGATTCCCATCAAAGCTGCTGCTGATAATTTAGGTCATTCTGTGAATATGCACACATCCATTTATCAAAAGTGGTTTAGTTTGGAAAATCGCAAGGTGGCAATTGAGGAAGCAATTAAGAAAAAATCAAAAGTGGAAGATTTACAAGATATGGTGATTAAATTGGAACAGGAAAATGAGAGGTTAAGAATTGACAACGAAAGATTAAGGTTACAGATGGGACACAGTTTGATAAAAATTGAGTTAGGATAAGAGTTAGCCTCACCCAGAGGCGCAAAGAGTAATTTTATAAAACTAGGAATGTTACAAGATATGTCTTATAGTCAATTTACATCTATTGGTAAGGTTAAAGAAGCTTTTGGTTTAAAAACTCAGGAAGGTGGGCGTTTTATTCCTATTCTTGAAAAAATTGAACCATCTGTGACGCTAAAAGCATATCTTGAAGAAAGTTTACCGCTGGCTGGTTCTGCTAGTGAAAAAGCACGTTCGGAAGGGATTATTTACCCAGTTTTGTTAGAAGTCAGAAGAATTTTAAATCGGCAAATTAGTTTATTTTCGGGTGAAGATTTTACAGTTGATGAGTCAGTGGGACTTAATGGAATTTGCGATTTTCTATTAAGTAGTTCTCCTGAAGTGTTAGAAATTGAAGCCCCTGTAATTGTCATTGTTGAAGCAAAAAAGGCTGATTTAAGAACTGGGTTTGGACAATGTATTGCAGAGATGGTGGCCGCGCAAAGATTTAATGCTGCTAAAAATAATCCCCTTCGTGTTATTTATGGTGTAATTAGTAGTGGTACACAATGGCGTTTCCTGAAGTTGGAAAATGATCTTGTTACTATTGATTTAATGGATTATTCTCTCCCTCCTGTGGAAGAAATTTTGGGTATGTTAGTTTGGATGATGCAAAATGGCGGGTAATTCAGCAATTAAAAGTTACTAATCAATTGTCATAGAAGAACCTACCATTAAAGGCTGTGGAAGTGATCTTCCTTGTAACTGATATTCTTCCATTAAAAGTTCTAATACTTCTTCTCCATTTTTTAGAGCTTCTGCATAGCTTTCTCCGTGAGTATGGGCATAAGGACCGAACTCTGGAAAACTGACTACATATTTTTGATCTTCATCTGACCACTGAATTAAAATACTGTAATGGTGATTCATAATTACTCTTCCTCTAGTTCAGGAATATGTTCATTTTCATAGTTTTCAATTAAAACTCCGATGACTTCCATGAGTGAAGCAAGGGGATGGTTTTCATCTTCACCAACTTGATCTATCAGAGAATCTAGTATATAAACTAAGTGTTCATATTCCTGTTCTGTGTGAGGAACAAAGACATTTTCGGCAATGGATGACCAAGCATTAATGGTTTTTTCAAAGTTTAAAGTTTGCATTATTCTTTCCACTTTCCTTCATCATATTCTGAATGTGTTAGCACAGCACGGATATAGATTTTTTGGCGGTTATAATGAATTGCTGCAATTAGTCTAACTTTGTTACCACCAATATTAAAAACTGTCAATTTACCAACTTGAAATGTATTTTTCTTGATCTGGCTTGACTGCAATTTGCATCTTTATCTCCTTATCTTTGAATTGATAACAATTCTCAAAGTTATATCCTTAATCCTAATTAAAGCATTAAATCACTTACTTGGACACACTAAATATGATTCCTACGGAGCGCTAGTTCCCTCCGGGACGCTACCGCGAACGCTATCGCATCCCCACAATGCACATCTTTATTAATTTAAAAACTTTTATTTATAAACATCTCCTCTTGTACCAATTGTGAAAATTTCAACTTCACCAGATTGGGTATTAACTGTAAAGACAATTCTGATTTTACCAATACGTAATCTATAAAATCCTTCCCAATCTCCTTTCATTTTTTTAATATCAAGTTCTGTAAAGGGAATAATGGCTTGTTCTTCGACAAAATATAGAAGTTGGGATATTTTTTCCTGGATTTTCTCAGCATCTTCAAGATTTGCCTTTTCTAAAAACTTAATAGCATTATTACGAAATTTTATGGCCATTTTTCACCCACTCTGTCATATCAACTAATTCTTCATCTTGATAATCTGATGGTGAACCAAATATTTCATCTAGTTCTTCTTGTTCTTCGTCACTTACATAGGGTATGAGGACTTGACAAAGTAACATTCTTTCTTCTCGCAAAACTTCGCGGATGCTTTCTTTGATTATTGCTTTAAGTTCTTGGATTTCCATGAGTATTATCCTTGAGAATAAAAGTATTATACCGTCTTTAGTAGAAGCGATCGCTCTCACAACTCACAACACCAGAAATGCGATTCCTACGGAGCGCTTCGCTATCGCTCTCAAAACCCACAATACCCGAAAAGCGATTCCTACGGAGCGCTTCGCTATCGCTTTCAAACCTACAATATCGGAAATGCGATCGCACTCATACACTCATCAGGCTAAACCCTTTTTTGCTGCCACACTGAAATCGTGCCATCACGATAACTACTCACTAAAACTTCTCCATTACCACTGAAATCAAGCGAAGTAACTCTATTTAAGGTTTCTTGAAGGATACAAATCTCGCTGCCAGTTTTTATATCCCAAAGTTTGATACTGTCTGTACTGTCTGATCCACTAAAAGCCAAAATTTGCCCATTGGGATGGAAAGCCAAGCAACTTCCCCAACCTTGATGGTAACGATTAATAATCTGTATTTTTTCTCCAGAACTAACTTGCCATAGGGTGATATTTGCAGTTCCTGCAATTGCTAAAATTTCACCATCTGGACTAAACAGCACTGGATCTGGATCTCCAGGGTCAGTATCACCTTCAGCGTAATCAGTGTTGATATTACGAATCAACTTACCAGTTGCAAGCTCCCATATTCCAAACTCAGACATATTATGCCGA
Organism: Dolichospermum compactum NIES-806; assembly: GCF_002368115.1. Classification (NCBI taxonomy): domain Bacteria; kingdom Bacillati; phylum Cyanobacteriota; class Cyanophyceae; order Nostocales; family Aphanizomenonaceae; genus Dolichospermum; species Dolichospermum compactum. The sequence goes on from NZ_AP018316.1 coordinate 1,306,757, forward strand.
GTAGCAACAAGGCGTTTATCTGGACTGAAGATAATTTGGGATGGGAACTGATAGTTACCAATAAGCGTACAAACAGTTTCACCATTAGGAACTTGCAGAACTTTAATTTGTAACTTTGCACCATCGAAATTTGTAGATTTTTCACGAATCGCTAGTAAGTCTCCATACTGATTTAAATATCTTGAACCCCAAGAAGGAAAGGAAGAATTATCAGCATCAGGATCAGGTATCATTGCCTGAATTTCTCTACCTGTTGATACTTCCCATAGGACAATATCTGTCCAATAAACACTAACTAAAAATTTACCGTCACGACTAAAGGTGATTTTGTGAGCAGAACCCGAATGAGACTTAGATTCAAAGGAACGGAGGAAAGAACCAGTTTGTGTGTTCCAGAGTCTAATCATGTCATTGTTGCCACTACTAGCGATCGTCTTTCCATCAGGACTAACAGCTACCTGGTCACGATCCCCGAAACCATCACAACATACTCTGGAAGCTGATACCGCATGACCAGCAAGGGTTTTAAGTTTTTTCCCACTGTTTACATCCCACAGAGTAATCCCACCATCATTGTCGCCGTGTCCGGTGGACAAAATTTGTCCATCTGGACTAAAAGCAAGCCTTTTGATCGGTTGTTTGGAAACACTGGTAAAAGTCTGAATCGTTGTAGGTGGTTCTGATAATCCTTTTTTGAGTTGCCATAGGGTAATTGTGCCAGTTATATCACCACTTGCTAAAAGCTGATCATTAGGACTGAAAGCAAGGGATACAATTTTTTTTGATTTGTTTATCGACATCAATTCATGAGTCCATTCTACGCTCCGTAATAGATTCTTTCCCCATTGCATTTCATACTCCATTTCAGACAGCTTAGGGCTGAAAATTAAGAGAAATTTATCGAAAGCAGAAGATATAAATTTTTTTAAACCTACAGATTCTTTCTCTACAGATTCTTCCTCTGCAAGTTTTTTCGCTACAAAGTCTTCCCATCCAAACTTTGGAAACCTACAAATTTCCTTACCCGTAAGAGTTTCTGACAATACAATAACTGTTTGATTACTATCTTGAGTATCATTATCTCCAGAATTACTGGCTAAGATGCGACCATCTGAACTCAACGCAATAACACCAGTATATTTATTGTGTCCTGTAATATCTGGCACTGTGATACTACAAAGCTCTGTCCCCGTTTCGACTTCCCACAGCTTTATTGTTTCATACGTCCTGAACCAGATTAAACTGGCAAAGATTTTGCCATCTGGGCTAAACTGATTGCCATAAATATCCCATACGTTGTCCCCAACGGAAAGAGTATGAATTTCTTTTCCAGTGGATGTTTCCCACAGCTTGATGATCCCAGCATCTTTATTGGTTGAGACTGCTATTTGCAAATCTGGACTGAGAGCAACATTTTCCCACTGGTAATCCTTAAAAGGTGACTTTAGTGCTTTTATGATAACTGCTTTGCCTAGTGCCAAATCCCAAACAAAACCCTTACAAGTCCAAGTATAAGCTAAAGCTTTTTTATTCGGGCTAAAAAATAACGATTTGCAAAACAAAAAATCAATCTCTCTGTCAACTTCTTGAAGATCGGCAAAATTAGCGGTATAGAGTTGTTGACCAGTTGCTACATCCCAGAGTTTGATTGGTTCAGTTGATTCTCTATGGAAGCTGGCTAATATTTTTCCATCTGGACTAAAGGCAATTTGATCTACATAGTTGGAAGTAGTGGGTAAACATTCCCAAACTTGATTGTTATTTTCAGAATGTTGTGGTTGTGTATTTGAGTCCATAAAGATAAATTCTCCTCACTGTTGGTAGATACTGCTCTTTTCTAAATCTAATTATAACCCACCAAATCAGTAACACATTTGTCAAAAATCATGTATCTCTCTTGACACAAGGTAAAAAATAGGGTAAACAAAAGAATAAACCCTAACAAAAACCCCATTTCCCCAATATTTCCCAGGGCAAAAATAGGGCATAAAAAAATCAAACTTCCCAACCAATTGCATTAACAAAAACCCTAGACAAAATAGCTTAATCTTCACGGATAGGCATAGCAAAACCACCGCATACAACGTCACCCAATACGTCGTAAGATACGAAATCTAAATCTACGTAAGCACCGTTTTCTTCTAGGAAGTTAATAGCGGTGATAATACCACGACCGGCGCAACCTACACCGGGTTCTGGACCACCGGATTCCACGCATTTAACGTCGCGGAAACCTTTGAGCATTACTTCATGAAGTTCTAGGTCTTCAACAGATCCTCTTTCAGCAGCCAAGTGAAGAACGGTTGTTTGAGCTTTGGAGTGAAGCATCAAACGGGTAGAGTCAGCTTTAGGATCGCAACCTACGATCATGATGCGTTGACCCATTTCAGCCATAGCGGCTAAAGTATTTTGAGAAGTGGTAGATTTACCGATACCGCCCTTGCCGTAGAAAGCTATCTGTCTAATTTTGTCGTCAGTCATTGTTCGTGTTTCCTAGAATTAGTTGATTGGTGATTTTGTCTATTGGTTCTCACGGCCAAGTTCTACGGCGGTGAGCGTTTGTAGAACGTCGCTATCTATGGAGGCGATCGCTCTACAGAAAATTTGGTTGTTTTCATGGTGTTTATTGGGTTGTAAGAATAATTGGTTAATGGGCGTTGAAAACCCTGGATGGGGAGACCCCGCCCCTACACTGCTTCGACAATAATTTCTTTGCTGATGCGATCGCGTAATCTTGCTTCAATCGCAATCTTTAAAGTAGCTGTGCTGCTAGAACATGAACCGCAAGCACCTTTAAGAATTACTTTAATTTTATCGCCTTCCACATCATAAAGTTCCACATCTCCCCCGTCGGCGATTAAAACGGGTCGGACTTCTTCATCTAATACTTTTTGAATCAGAGCAATTTTTTGAACTGTAGTTAGTGGTCTTTGTGGCTCTGAACTGAGAATTTCTGTTTTAGCGTTTGCCCTGTAGTTGTAGAGATTTTTGTTGGCGGCTTCCTGCTTTACTTCTCTTATTATATCATCAATCTTCGTTAAACAAGAACCGCATCCGCCACCAGCTTTTACATAATTTGTTACTTGCTCTGCACTGAAGAGATTGTTTTGTGCAACTGCTTTCTTTATCTTAGCATCAGTTATTCCGAAACAGCTACAGATGAGGACACCTTCTTCATCGTCATGTGCCTCTAAAGGAATGCCACGATAATTATAAATCGCAGCTTCTAAAGCCTCTTGACCCATAACAGAACAGTGCATTTTAGCTTCAGGTAAACCACCTAAATAATCGGCGATTTCCTTATTTGTCACTCCCAAAGCTTCATCTAAAGTCAAACCTTTGACCATTTCAGTTAAAGCACTCGAAGATGCGATCGCACTGGTACAACCAAAAGTTTGAAACCGAGCATCAATAATTTTATCTGTTGCTTCTTCAACTTTCAAATGTAATCTTAAAGCATCACCACAAGCAATACTTCCCACTTCACCAGTTGCCAGTTTAACACCAGTTTCGCCAGTTTCTTCAATCGCGCCCTGGTTTTTAGGATCGTAAAATAACTCTAATACTTTATCAGTGTAGTCCCACATAGTTAATTTTAGATTTTGGATTTTAGATTTTGGATGGGTGATTGGTAATTGGTGATTGGTAATAGAGGAATCCCATTACCTATTACCTATTACCTATTACCTATTTACTAAAGTTTGTCCTTGCTGTTGTAACCAACCTGCTTCATCATTTTTGAAGGGAGATAAAGCTCGCAGACGGTCAACAATTTCCGGCATGACTGCAATTACTTGATCAATTTCAGCTTCAGTTGTGTAGCGAGAAAGACTGAAGCGAATCGAACCATGTAAAGTAGTATAGGGCAAACCCATAGCTCGTAAAACATGAGAAGGTTCTAGAGAACCAGAAGTACAAGCAGAACCAGAGGAAGCACAAATACCGTACTTATTTAATGAGAGCAAAATTGCTTCACCTTCAATATATTTGAAACCGATATTTGTAGTATTTGGCAATCTATTTTTGATATCACCATTTACTTCACAATCAGCAATTTTAGCCAGAAGAGATTTTTCCAAATAATCGCGCAACTTTCTTTCCTTAGTAGTTGCCTCTTCCAAATGTGATCGTTCCAATTCCGCAGCTTTTCCTAAAGCAATAATTCCCGGAACATTCTCTGTACCGCCTCTGCGTCCTCGTTCTTGATGTCCACCAACTAATAGAGGACGGAAACGAACCCCACGTCTCACATACAAAGCACCAATACCTTTAGGAGCATGAATTTTGTGACCAGATATAGTTAACATATCTATGGTGCTGGTCTTCATATTCAAGGGTATTTTGCCTACCGCTTGCACTGCATCAACGTGGAAGAGAGCGCCGTATTCCTTAACCATAGCACCAATTTCTTCAATTGGAAATATAGTGCCGGTTTCATTATTGGCATACATTACTGTTACCAAAGCAGTATTACCAGTTAGAGAAGCTTCTAACTCACTCAAATCTATTTGTCCCTTAGCATTTACTGACAAATAAGTAACTTGATAACCTTTAGATTCTAATTGTTTGCAGACATTTAAAACTGCCGGATGTTCTACTTGGGAAGTGATGATGTGACGTTTTTCTGGTTGAGCTAATAACGCCGCATGAATAGCCGCATTATCGCCTTCAGTTCCGCAACTGGTAAAAACAATTTCTGATTCGTCTGCTCCCAGTAAAGCCGCAACTTGTTCTCTAGCTGTCTTTACAGCCTTTCCAAGTTGTCCACCAAAAGTGTGCATACTAGAAGGATTAGCATAATAGTCCGTCAAATAAGGCATCATTGCCTCAACAACTTGAGGATCTATTTTAGTGGTGGCATTATTATCAAGATAGATGCAATTATTTTGCATAGTTTCCATATAAATATTATGAGTAATCAGGGGGAATTCTTAATTGGTGATTGGTGATTGGTAATGGGTAAAGGTAATTGGGAAAAGCTATTACCTATTACCCATTACTTATATAACTACTTGTCCTTGGTGCTTTTGCAATTGTTCGGAAAACTTTTGGGAATAAGAGTTATACCAATTCTCCCAATAGTCTTGTTTATTGGTTAACTTTGCTAAAACACGGTTGTAAGTAGCAAACCAACTTTCCCAATAATCACTAGGTTGTTTAACGCAACCATCAACAGTAGGACAACTGGCTTTACATTGAGGTACGGTATGAATACTACCAGCGCAATTTGTGCAAAGTTCAGAGTCAATCCAGTAATTACCGTCAACTTCTTGAATTGCACCGGTAGGACAAACAGATAAACACAACTTGCAGGAAATACACTGGCTAGTAATTTCGTAAGCCATGATTATTTACCTCTGAGATTTTAGATTTTAGATTTTAGATTTTAGATTAGAGTTAATTCAATAAAATCCAAAATCCAAAATCCAAAATTGAATTACCCATTAGCCTTAATATATTGCTCGTAAAATTCTAAAGCAACCTTTTCAATTACGTCATAGGCTTCAACAGTTTGGATTCCTGCTGCTTCTAATTTTTCCTTGGGACAATTGCCTATTTTCGATACCAAGACTGCTTTACAATCTGCGATCGCCTTCATTATATTGTCTGCGGTAGCCTCTTCGCTGTAACCACCTTGACAATATTGATCAATCTTGCGGTGACTAACAAAACGAACTTCATTACCATCAACTTCATAAACTTGAAATTCTTTGGCGTGTCCGAAGTGTTGGTTAACTAATCCACCACCTTTTGTTGCTACTGCAATCAAAATTTTAGGACTATTAGCAGATTTTTTGCCAGTTGATACTTTATCTTTTGCAGCCTTAATTTCTTCTCTAAATTTCTCAATACCTTCGTGAACTTCTTGGCGGGTTTCCAAGTTATATTCTGGAGCCATTTCCATGAACTTATCTTTAGTAAATTCTTGGCTACGGTCTTCTCCTAATAATCCTACCGCATCTGCTCGACACTGGCGACAGTGGCGCATCATTTTCATGTTACCAGAACAATTGTCTTGGACTTCTTTCAGTTCTTTTCCTGTTGGTCCCCGTTGACCAGTTAAACCGAAATGAGTCCCATGTTCTGGTGCAGAAATTAGCGGCATAATGTTATGTAAGAATGCGCCTCTTTCACGAATAGCCTTATTAACTTCTACCAAATGTTGATCATTAATTCCGGGAATCATTACGGAATTAACTTTGCATAAGATATCAGCTTCTTTGAGAGCTTGCAATCCTTCCAACTGTTTTTCTAGAAGAATTTTTGCTCCTTCAACCCCTCTGTAACGCTTGCGTTTATAGTGAACCCAAGAATAGATTTGTGCGCCTATTTCGGGGTCAATGGTATTAAGGGTAATAGTAACGTGATCTATATTTAATTGTTTAATGCGATCAATATGTTCTGTCAGCATCAAACCGTTAGTAGATAAGCACAATTTAATATCTGGTGCTTTATCGGCAATTAATTCAAAAGTCCGAAAAGTTTTTTCTGGATTAGCCAAAGGATCACCAGGACCTGCAACTCCCAATACAGTCATTTGGGGAATTTTTCCGGCAATTACTAACACTTTATGTGCAGCTTCTTCCGGTGTGAGTAATTCACTCACTACTCCAGGACGACTTTCGTTAGCGCAGTCATACTTGCGGTTACAATAGTTACATTGAATATTGCAAGCTGGAGCGACGGCAACGTGCATCCGTGCATAGTGATGATGAGCCTCTTCACTATAGCAAGGGTGTTTAGAAATACGCTCTATGAGTTTTTCGTCCATTTCTGGAGTTGTGGTGCTGTCGCAACCGCAAGCAGCAGATGTAGCGGGGGTGATAATGGCATTCTGAAAGTCGGAGGTGAGAATATCTGTAGCAGGTAGTGTCATTGAATTTCGCTGTTGGAGGTGGACTTGAGAGCCACTGTGGGAGATGCTTTTACTACTGCCAATACCTAAATTATTTTAGACATGGTGCTAATCTCATCCCTCCACTCACTTTTGACTGCTAACTTGGTTTTGTTAAGGAGCGTTAAGTGATTGGCGATAAATGATTTATAGCAGCCCTTTTTTTGTCCCCTTTGGTTTACACCAGGATAGAACTTATTGGATTTATTATGTTTGTACTCAAATCCTTAAATCCTTGCATTGCAACGATACAAAAATTAAAAAAGATTTTTTCGGGTAGGGGTACGAGTATTTATAGTTAGGGGTACGAGTATTTATAGTTAGGGGTTCAGGATTTCTTTGTACTCATCTCAAACTCAATACCTGCAAGGTTTTTGGCTATATTTTTAGCGAATTTTCCTGATATTCGACTGTACTCAACTTTCCTGCAAATTCTCCTAAAAACTCTTGTTATTCAGAGATTTGAGGTTAAAAAACTGGAGTAAAATCAACCCGATTACTCCAGGTACGTGCGAAATTCAATTCTGTATACAACCTATCATTTTTTTCTAGAGTAAAAATGCAATTTATATTTTTTTAAGTTTTTGATTATTCATGATATTTTTATAGCTGTATTGCTTACTGTATAGTGAGTATAGCTTCATTGCAACATCTATATTAATGCAGATAATTTGCAAAAGATTTAATTTTTTGATCATTATTTTTTGATGATATTGATAATTATGTTAGCCATGAACTTTCCCCCATTACTACGCTATAAATATAGTAAACAAAGCAGATTAGGAAAAATGTGATCAAAGTTATTGTTATCCATCCTGATGATAAATATGAGGCGGATACTGTTACAGTATAGATTTAATTTATTTATATGCGCCGCAACTTTAACAAATAAAATGTATTAGTATATAAGCATCTTTGTGACTGACGTGACGGGTGTTTGTAGTTCTCAAAATTTGGATTCGGTGAAGTTGCTGAATGCAGATTTAGTTATTGATTTTTGACATTTTGTTAATTTCTGTTATATTTACAAAAGTGTCTGTTAGATGATTCAGAAAATCTAACTTGACAATATGGCTGGGTGAAATATTAATTCTAATTTAATAGAGGGTAAATTAATGAAGAAAAAGTTAAACATTGCGTTGCAGAAAACATCAAGTCTGAGGCTAATGTTACTACTCCCTATATTGGGAAATTTACTCTTTTTAGCTAATGCTAAGGCAGAGTTGAATAGTAGTCTGACAATTGAAGTAGAGGGACTCAAAAACAAATCTGGACAAGTTTGTGCTACGCTTTTTGATAAAAGTCAAGGATTTCCTCGTGATAGTAAAAATGCTTTACAATCTCAATGTATCAAGATCACAGAACTATCTCAAAAACTGACTTTCAATAACTTGAGAGCAGGTAGTTATGCTGTTGGATTAATTCATGATGCCAATGAAAATGGTAATCTTGATACTGGTGCTTTTGGTGCGCCCATAGAAGGTTTTGGGTTTTCTAACAATCCAGAGGTTTTCACTGGACCGCCTAAGTTTAATGATTCGGCTGTTGCTGTATCTAAAACTACTACTGATATTAAGATTAAGATGAAATATTTCTTTGGTTCTTGATTGATATAGCAATCGTTCATACCCAGATCCCCGACTTCTAACATTGATTTATTATTTATGGACAGAATGAATCAAAGAAGTCGGGGATCTTATTACAATTTTGTATCCCCACATACAGCAAATAAATCCGAAAACAAAATAAAGAAATCCACCTTTCGACTACCAAAATAATAAAATAATAGTAGTAGTGAGTAATACATAAAATCTATATTTACTGTCATTAAGACAACGTTTATCAGGAAATGAGTACAACTAAATATATGGAAAAATATCTTGGCTAAATAGCTGTAAAGCCCTACAGGTTAAGAGGTCTGTGGTGAGTACAAAAAGGCTGCCTCCCTGATCTGAAAATACTAGTACCCCTGTGATAAAAAGCTAGTACCCCTACCCCAAGAGAAAATGTAAAGTTCTGTTAAATAGGGGTTTAAACCTATTGAGTACAAGCTTAATAAATTTAATAAATCTAATCTGCGTTGCTAATTTCTTCTGTTGGTGAGCTATCTGATATAAGCATGAAAACAGTACAGAATTTTTTCACCTAACAGTACCAATGCACCAGTCATTAAACAGGATCAGTAGGACTGAGACTATAAATACAAAGCTACGTAAAAATGAAGGTTCTAGATTTTTTTCAGAACCATTAATCAGTGATTTTCGGATTATTTTTGAGCGTGATCCAGCGGCACGTAATTGGTTAGAGGTGATATTTTGTTACCCTGGATTTCATGCTCTTTGTTTACATCGTCTTTCCCATTGGTTACACATCCACAAGGTGAGTTTTATTCCCCGGTTTATTTCCCATTTAGGACGGTTTTTCACAGGTATTGAAATTCACCCAGGGGCAAAAATTGGCAAGGGTGTATTTATTGATCATGGCATGGGTGTCGTGATTGGTGAAACTGCTATTGTGGGAGACTATACACTTATTTATCAGGGTGTAACATTGGGGGGAACTGGGAAAGAAAGCGGTAAACGTCATCCGACATTGGGTAATAATGTTGTTGTCGGTGCGGGTGCGAAAGTATTAGGAAATATTCAAATTAGCGATCGCGTCCGTATTGGTGCAGGGTCCATTGTCTTGGGTGATGTGCCTCCAGATGCCACTGTGGTGGGCATTCCTGGACGGATTATTGCTCCTAAGTCTAATCACCCCATTTCCCCCTTAGAACATGGCAAATTACCCGATATAGAGGCAGGTGTGATTCGTTCTTTACTCTCGCGGATTGAGCAGTTGGAACAACAAGTCCAAACTTTCACCAATCATCACCAAGATGATCAATAAAGTTAACTCCATAAATTGTGAATTACTGATGTCACCAAATTGTAACTTTTTAACTGTCGGTGAACAAATTTTGCAAGTTCCTTTAGGTGATAGATGGTGTATTTATCATCGGTTGCAAGAGTTGATGATTTCCTGTTCCTGTCCCCCGGATGGGTCTTTGCGCGTGCAAGTTAATAACCTAGAAGAAGCGATTCTTGTTCGTAGTACATTGATGCAATTTTTTGCTTCCCGTCATCAATTGGTGACATGGTTAGAGAATTGTTTGTGTAACGTTGTTGAGTAAAGATTGCTGGAAACAATCATGTTTTTTTGATTAGTACGACTGATAACAATTAATAATTCTAGCCCCGTCTAATCCAAAGCATATCAGAGGTTAATTTTTAATGCAAGTCTGATTGATCTCAAGTCATTATTCACTCACAAAATACCTTGCATATTCCAGATAATTCACATAAGCTAAGGTTCACTCAGTTAGCTAAAACTAAAAAAAATTAGTAATTGCTGATGGGAATAACCTGTCCCTTATGTTGATTGCAATTGTCAATGTCCAATTATGGTGATTAATCGTATTGATAGGAAGTTACTGCAATTTCTCCAAAAAGAACTGGCACTTTCCCAGGCTGATATTGCTGTAGCAACGCGACATCCTGAGTTCAATCATGGACCTTTACCGATGCTGCTTTGGCAATATGGTTTAGTGGATTTACAACAACTAGACAGAATTTTTGATTGGCTTGCAGAACATCCTGAATTGAGGTAGATGAAAAATTACCAGTAAACATAAGAGGTAAGAATTATGATTACTAGTACAGGTCGGCGGAAATAAATAGACCATTCCAAACTACTGGAAAGCTCATTCTATATTCGTTTTGACTTTTGACGAACGCCCTGCGGTACTAGTTTGGTTGCTGGTATGAGTATGTTATTTTTTACAGGATTTACTAATATTTATCTGGGTTATTGGCTATTAACAAAATCCACAAATAATACCACCAGAAATGTTGGATAAATTATACTTATTTTTTGTTTCTTGTCATACAGATGCAACAGAAATATTTGATTAATAATTAAGGATCGTAAATCATGATTCATGATTTATTCGCTCAATTTAGAATTTATTGCCCATCTACCACCATGAAGAATTGTAGCGAACAAGGATATTACAAAAAACTCCGCTAGAGGGATGTTGAAAATGTATCAAATCATGATTAATGATACGACATTACGTGATGGGGAACAGGCAGCAGGTGTTGCTTTTAACTTAGAAGAAAAAGTAGCGATCGCTCAATTCCTAGATGCCATTGGTGTCCATGAATTAGAGGTGGGAATTCCGGCAATGGGAGAAGAAGAAATTCGCGCCATTGTTGCCATTCGTAACTTAGATTTAAACGCTAAATTATTAGGTTGGAATCGCGCTGTATTATCAGATATAAAAGCTTCTATAGCCTGTGGACTAGAAAGAGTACATATTGCTATTCCTGTATCTGGAGTGCAAATTGCCGCTAAATTTCATGGACAATGGCGAGTAAGTTTACAAAAACTAAAAGACTGTATTAGCTTCGCATTAGATCAAGGTCTTTGGGTATCAGTTGGTGGTGAAGATTCTTCTAGAGCCGACGAAAACTTTCTCCAAGATGTTGCCATGTTATCACAAGAATGGGGCGCATCTCGGTTTCGATTTTGTGATACAGTTGGGGTACTTGATCCCTTCCGAACTCACCTAAAAGTTAAGCATTTAGTATCAACTCTATCAATTCCTATTGAGATTCACACCCATAATGATTTTGGACTAGCAACTGCTAACGCCTTAGCCGGAATCAAAGCTGGTGCTTTATCTGTAAATACTACCGTTAATGGACTAGGAGAAAGAGCCGGAAATGCCGCTTTAGAAGAAGTAATCATGGCTCTAAAATGTATTTACAGTGTTGACTTAGGAATTCAAACTCAACACTTGTTAAAACTATCTCAATTAGTCGCTAAAGCCTCCGGCGCTAATGTTCAACCTTGGAAAGCAATTGTGGGTGAAAATACCTTTGCTCATGAGTCTGGTATTCATGCTCATGGTGTTCTGCAAAACCCCGTTACTTATGAACCTTATGCTCCTGAAGATGTGGGTTGGGAACGGCGTTTAGTCATCGGTAAACATTCTGGTCGGCATTCATTATCTAATCTATTAGAACAGCATGGCATCTTTCTTGATTCTCAAGAAACCCAAGCTATTTTAGATGTAGTCCGTCAGCAATCAATCCTCAAAAAACGCAGTCTCACTACAGAAGAATTATTAAATTTAGTCAGCGAAAAAAGGTATTCCCATGCAACGTGATGAAATAGAACTGGACTCGCAACCCATTTTTGAAATTGGTCAAAAAGTTCGAGTTAAGAAACTAATCAAAAACGATGGAACTTTTCCAGGTAGAGAGATTGGGGAAGTTTTAGCAAACATTGGTGATGTTGGTTATGTCTCCAGCATTGGCACATTTTTGCAAGCTTATTATATCTATGCTGTCCATTTTTTGGAAACAGGGTACATCATCGGTTGTCGAAAAAGAGAACTAGAATCTGCTGAGGAAACACATGAAAGTAATGCTCCGAATGAATGATGCTGGTACTTTAGTTGTCTACGTCCCTAAAAAAGACTTAGAAGAAGAAGTAGTTAAAGAAACAGATGGTGAAGCAGGTAAAATTCTCACTTTAACTAATGGTTGGGAATTAGAATTTAGTGAATTTCCCGATAAAAGTCGTTTACCAGTAACAGTGGAAGCTAAACGTCTTTCTTAATGTCAGAATTCAGCCGTCAGTCGTTAACTATGGTTCTCGGTTGGATGGGTAGAAGAACCCCACCCCTCCCTGCAAGCGAGGAGGGGGACATGGATTAATTATCAATTGGTAATGTGGGGTTTATTATTTTTTATTTGAAACATAGAGTTATCGAAAATGGGTGAAAAATATTTGACCTTATCGGAATTGAATATTGAAGGACAGTTCTTAGGCTTTGTGGGTAAAGATGCTGGGAAATGTAAACATTTACAGTTAGCAGTTCCTGGGGGAAATATCAAACTAAAAATTCCTAAAAATTTACGTTGTTCGCTAGGTTTATCCTTAGTTCCTGGTGAACAAATTCGCATAGATGCTATTAGTAAATTAAATCTCCGTAACAATAAACTCAAACTGCAACTTTATCAAATTCAAGCCATTGGTTTTTGTGTGCTGGAAAATTTCCTTCCGCAACCCAAAGCCAAAATTATGGTATGTCAAAAATCTGGTTGTCTGAAACGGGGTGGAAAGGGGTTATTGTCAGACTTAGAAAAAACTTTAGGCGATCGCGGTTTATCTGATAAAGTGACAATTGAACATACCGACTGTCAAAAACGCTGTAGCAGCGCTCCCAATTGTGTTTTGATGTTAGGTAAAAAACAATACAAGAAAGTTCAGCCAGAAGCGATCGCATCTTTGCTAGAGAATCATTTAATTAGTTAATGGCTGGTGTTTATGTATTTATTCAATCATTCACTTGATCAATATCGGTGTGAATAAAATCATTACCTTTGAATAATAAAGGTTGATTTGTAGATTTTGCTAAAGCATTAGAAAAGTAAGGATTCAGGTGAGGTGATAAGATCCCCGACTTCTTTGATTAGACCTCTGCGAAAAAGATGTAGGGACAATTCATGAATTGTCCCTACCAAGGGTTTCAGGTTACGCATATTTAATTTTCGGAGATGTCTATTGTATTCGGAAAGGATAAATCTATCTTAGAAGTCGGGGATCTCGAAACAAGTGCTATAGCTGAATACTTACTGAGATTCATATATTTATTTAATATTTTGTCAAAATCAGGTGGTTATCTCGACTTCGCTCAATAACCACATGATTCTGACAATAATATGCTATTTTGAATATAGAATATATCAAAGTAACCATTAACTCAGAGTAATTGTTGATTAAAAATTATGCTAAATCAACCTATTTCCACTGTTTTAACCCAAGTACAACAAAACTTAAAACAACTTTATGGAGAACAGTTAGAAAAACTAATTTTATATGGTTCACAAGCTAGAGGAACAGCACAACCAGATTCAGATATTGATATTTTAATCGTGTTAAAAGATGTTTTCAACTATTCTCAAGAAAGTGAAAAAATTAGTCAATTAATTGCTGATTTGTGCCTAGAATATAATGTTTTAATCAGTTGTACTTTTGCTAATTCTGAACAATTAGAAAATCATAATAGTGGCTTTTTTCGTAATGTTAGAAAAGATGGTTTAGTAATATGAATCCTGAACAACAAAGATTGTTAGAAAAAGCTGAGAGGAGTTTACAAGCAGCAGTGGAACTTAACCAAAAAGGTTTTGCTGAATTTGCTGCTTCTCGTGGTTATTATGCCATGTTTTATATTGCTACGGCTTTTTTAGAAGGAGAAGGACTGGCTTATTCTAAACATTCGGCCGTTATTGCTGCTTTTGGAGAAAAATTTGCTCGCACAGAAAGAGTTCCTCGTGAATTTCATCGTTATTTAATTGATGCAGAAAGAACTCGTTTACGAGGTGATTATAATACTGATCCTAATATTACAGAAGCTGATGCGGATCTGATTATTCAAAGAACTATAGAAATTCTGAATTTTGCCAAAGCGAATATTGATTGTTTATAAATTTAGGCTATTTTGTCAGAATCAGGATATCCAGGATGATAGGATTTACAGGATAAAAGTTATATTTTCCTCCATTATCAATTAACAAAAGGATTCTCAATCTTTAGTCCAGTAATTCCTTTAAAATCACCGACATTTCTTGTTACTAAAAATGCGTCTTGATTTATTGCTGTAGCGGCGATAATTGCATCAGGAAGTTTAATATATCATCTGCTAGATAGTAAATAAAAATATTGGTATCATAAAGATATTTCATTCTTCCCATTCCTGACGCAGAGTATCTAAATGAGCTAACATTGCTGCTTTTTTATGCTTTAAAATTCCTTTGGCTTGAATAATTTTTTCATAGTCTTTTTTCCAATGTAATAGCATTGATTCTGGTACATCTACTGTAATTGAATCTTCATCTTGAGATACAAGATAATGTCTTGGTATTTTGATTAATGGCATAGTTTTATGCTCCTGTTTCTCTCAATTCCGATTGTAACATCATGACGATATTATAAAATTGTCAGAATCAGGATACCCAGGATTAAAGGATTTTCAGGATGCTTATTGCAAAATTTCTTTAGTCCGTTTTAACGGACTTTCGCTATGAGACTGGGAATTCATTCCCAGGCGGGTGATGATGCTTCACGAAGTATAATATTTTGTCAGAATCAGGATAACCAGGATTATAGGATTAACAGGATTGTTATTTGATGGTTGATCACCGTTGTTTATGTATTGATTCTTATATCTTGCTTAATAAATATTCACTTTTCTCTATCTTAATCATCAACAACTATAGCGGTATGCACTTGAATGAAATACAGTCATAAGCCCCCTCCTCGCTTGCGGGGAGGGGGTTGGGGGTGGGGTTCTTGTATATCATGCAACCGATAACCGCTATAACCAATAATCATCCAATCACATCCTGTACATCCTCAAATCCTGGATATCCTGATTCAGACAATAATATGCTATTTTATATACAGCATACATGAAACCAACCATTAACCAATCATGAATCATCCACAACAACCGCGAGAATACGATGCTGTGCTTGGTGGTAATAGCTCAATACCAGAATGTGCTGCGGTTTTAGGTGGTATTGAAGGGGTAAAATTACGGTTGCAAAATCCAGATGCAAAGGTGAGAATTGCTGCACTGGAGCAAGCTGTGAATTATGGAGAACAGGGTTTAGATTTAGTAATTGCAGGTTTAAAAGATGATTCATTGGAGGTGCAAAAACAGGCTTATATATTGTTAAATGATTGGCAAGAAAAACAACAATTGTTGTTAATGTCTCAAATTCAAAAACAACATAAAATAAAGTCAAGTCTGATGATAAAAATGCAAAATTTATTTTTTAATCAAGAGAAAGATCAAAAGGATGAAGAGGAAAAAATTCTTATTAAACAAGCATTATTGGAAAAAGTTAATTATGTTTTAATCAATTTAATTGAGGATGTGAGATTACGATTTAAAAATAGTGATTCTACTGTAAGATTTGCTGCATTTGAACAAGCATTGAATTATGGAGAACAGGGTTTGGATTTGGTTATTGAAGCTTTAAAAAATGAGTCTTGGGATATTCAAAATGCGGCTTATTTAATATTAAATAAAAGAACAGAACCAAGAATTAAGCAAATATTACAAGATCCTCGTCAATTAGGTTTTAAACTAGAACAAATTGAAGTAGTCACAACTAACAAATATGGCAAAATTATTCAGCGTCAGCCGCGTGTAGCTAGATATTTTATAGAAGATTTGGATAATAGTGTAAAACTAGAAATGGCTGCAATTCCTGGTGGTACTTTTATGATGGGTTCACCAGAAAATGAAGAGAGAAGACGTGATAGGGAAAGTCCCCAACATCAAGTGACTGTTCCTAGTTTCTTCATGGGAAAATATCCAGTAACACAGGCACAATATCAAGCTATTATGGGAACTAACCCTTCTTATTTCAATGGTAGTAATCGCCCTGTTGAAAGAGTTATTTGGAATGATGCAATAGCTTTCTGTGAAAAGTTAAGCCAAAGGACAGGAAAAAACTATAGATTACCTAGTGAAGCTGAATGGGAATATGCTTGTCGAGCAGGAACTACCACACCATTTCACTTTGGAGAGACGATTACAACGGATTTAGCTAACTATAATGGTGACTACACTTATGGCGGTGGGATTAAAGGAATTTACCGAGAAGAAACAACAGAAGTAGGCAGCTTTGGAGTAGCGAATAATTTTGGCTTATACGATATGCACGGCAATGTCTGGGAGTGGTGTGAAGACAGTTGGTATACTAGCTATAAAGGTGCGCCGACAGATGGGAGCGCATGGCTAGATACTGAAGAAAATACCAATTCTAAGCTGCTGCGCGGTGGTTCGTGGCTCTACAATCCTGGGAATTGCCGTTCTGCTTATCGCCACTACTACATCTTCGATTACACCTACAACCATATTGGTTTTCGGGTTGTGTGTAGTGGTGCGGCGAGGACTTGATAGCACTATGCGCTTTTGCCCTCTTGCTCTTTTCTTTTCTTATCCCTCTCGCATAGCGAGAAAAATTTTTTGTCTGAATCAGGATATCCAGGATTAAAGGATTGACAGGATTGTAATTTGATGGTTGATAGATGAGATTCATATATTTATTCTTCCATCTCACTTCATAAATATTCACTTTTCTCTATACTAATAATCAACAACCAACCAATAATCAAACAATCACATCCTGTACATCCTCAAATCTTGGACATCCTGATTCTGACAATAATCTTCTATCTCACTTCATAAATATTTATTCACTTTCCTCTATCCTAATCATCAACAACTAACGAATAATTAAACAATCACATCCTGTACATCCTCAAATCTTGGACATCCTGATTCTGACAATAATCTTCTATCTCACTTCATAAATATTTACTTTTCTCTATCCTAATCATCAACAACTAACGAATAATCAAACAATCATATCCTGTACATCCTCAAATCCTGGACATCCTGATTCTGACAATAATCTTCTATCTTACTTCATAAATATTTATTTACTTTTCTCTATCCTAATCATCAACAGCCAACCAATAATTAAACAATCACATCCTGTACATCCTCAAATCCTGGATATCCTGATTCTGACAATATTAAAATTATGTAAACAAATAACAAAATGCCCTAAATATGCTATTTTATATACAGCATACATGAAACCAACCATGAACGAATCATGAATCATCCACAACAACCGCGAGAATACGATGCTGTGCTTGGTGGTAATAGTCCATCACCAGAAGGTGCTGCGGTTTTAGGTGGTATTGAAGGGGTAAAGTTGCGGTTGCAAAATCCAGATGCAAAGGTGAGAATTGCTGCACTTGAGCAAGCTGTGAATTATGGAGAACAGGGTTTAGATTTAGTAATTGCAGGTTTAAAAGATGAATCTTGGGATATTCAAAATGCGGCTTATTTAATATTAAATAAAAGAACAGAACCAAGAATTAAGCAAATATTACAAGATCCTCGTCAATTAGGTTTTAAACTAGAACAAATTCAAGTAGTAACAGTTAATAAATTTGGGGAAATCATTCAACGACAGCCCCGTATAGCTAGATATTTTACTGAAGATGTGGGTAATGGTGTCAAATTAGAAATGGCTGCAATTCCTGGTGGTACTTTTATGATGGGTTCACCGGAAAATGAAGATAGAAGCTTGGATAATGAAAGTCCTCAACATCAGGTTTCTGTTCCTAGTTTTTTTATGGGGAAATATCCAGTAACACAGGCACAATATCAAGCGATCATGGGTAATAACCTTTCTCACTTCCAAGGTCAAAACCGCCCTGTGGAAAGCGTTAGTTGGAATGATGCGGTTAAATTCTGTGAAAAGTTAAGCCAAAGGACAGGAAAAACCTACAGATTACCTAGTGAAGCTGAATGGGAATATGCTTGTAGAGCCGGAACTACCACACCATTTCACTTTGGAGAGACAATTACAACGGATTTAGCTAACTATTATGGTAATTATACTTACGCTTCTGCTCCTAGAGGTGAGTATCGTAAACAAACTACAGATGTAGGCTCTTTTCCCCCTAACGCTTTTGGTTTGTATGATATGCACGGGAATGTCCGGGAGTGGTGTTTGGATGATTGGGTAAATAGGTATAATAACGCGCCTACAAATGGTAGTGCTGTGACAAGCTCAACTACGTCAAAACTGCTGTGCGGTGCTTCGTGGTCCGACGTTCCTGTATACTGCCGTTCTGCCTCCCGCCTCTACTACAACCGCGCTGTCAGGGTCAACGATAGCGGTTTTCGCGTTGTCTGTTTTAGTGCGGCGAGGACTTAATAGCACTATGCGCTTTTGCCCTCTTGCTCTTTTCTTTTCTTATCCCTCTCGCATAGCGAGAAAAATTTTTTGTCAGAATCAGGATAACCAGGATTATAGGATTGACAGGATTGTTATTTGATGATTGATAGATGAGATTCATATATTTATTCTTCCATCTCACTTCATAAATATTCACTTTCCTCTATCCTAATCATCAACAACTAACGAATAATTAAACAATCACATCCTGTACATCCTCAAATCCTGGATATCCTGATTCTGACAATAATCTTCTATCTCACTTCATAAATATTTACTTTTCTCTATCCTAATCATCAACAACTAACGAATAATCAAACAATCATATCCTGTACATCCTCAAATCCTGGACATCCTGATTCAGACAATATTAAAATTATGTAAACAAATAACAAAATTATCCAAATATGCTATTTTATATACAGCATACATCAAACCAACCATGAACGAATCATGAATCATCCACAACAACCGCGAGAATACGATGCTGTGCTTGGTGGTAATAGTCCATCACCAGAAGGTGCTGCGGTTTTAGGTGGTATTGAAGGGGTAAAGTTGCGGTTGCAAAATCCAGATGCAAAGGTGAGAATTGCTGCACTTGAGCAAGCTGTGAATTATGGAGAACAGGGTTTAGATTTAGTGATTGTATGTTTAAATGATGAATCTTGGAATGTAGAATATGCGGCTTATTCGTTATTAAAATCTCGAACAGAACCAACAATTAAACAAATATTAACAGAGTTCGATGCACCTTTAAAAAAATATTCAACTGACTACACATCTTTACGTGACTGTCTTGCTTTGGGAAAGTGGAAGGAGGCAGACGAGGAAACAGCACGAGTAATGTTAACTGTAGCAAAACGGGACAAAGAAGCTTGGTTAGATGCTGAACACATTCAAAATTTCTCGTGTAAAGATATTCACATTATTGACCAGTTGTGGGTAAAGTACAGTAATGGACATTTTGGATTTTCTGTACAAAAGCGCATTTATAAAATGTTGGGGGGAACAACGAAATACAATTACAAAATTTGGTGTAAATTTGGCGATTATGTGGGATGGAGAAAAGGAGAAAAATGGCTGTGTTATAGTGATATTGAATTTGATATAAGATCATCAGAAGGAAACCTCCCTTTAGTGGGGGCTGTTATTGGAGAACGCATACCGCCAGGTTGGGGTGAGTTTGGTGTACCTTTGTGGGGGTTATCTCCTCTTTTGTTGAGACTGGTAAGTTGTAACATATAACAATTACAAAAAATTATTTATAAACAAATAATTGCTAACAAAGTACCTTTATCTTCTTCTTTGCGTCTTTGCGTCTTTGCTCCTTTGCGCGAAATAAAAACCCCAATAAACTAACAACTACTCCCCCTATTTATACATAATGAATAACCCCCACCAACAACTACTCCAACAAATAGACCTCATGCTTCGCGCCCGCTATCCCCTACTATATATAGTCGGAGTCGAAGAAGAACCAATAGAACAAGTCCTGCAACAACTCACCCAAATATCCCAGACACCACGACAACTATTATTATGGGATATCGTCACCGGTTGGGATGACAACGGAACTGATAAAGGTTCAGTCATGGGTGCATTATCAAGAATTACCAAAACCTCAGAAAATACAACCACAATTTTTGTATTGCGAGACATACATTTTATCCTCAAAAACTCTGAAACAGAAAAAAATGCTCCCGTAATTCGGGCTATCAAAAACCTCACCCGTCAACTGAAACGCACACGCCAAACCCTCATCCTCACTAGTCATATATTAACCATTCCTCCAGAATTACAAGAAGAAGTTACAGTTATTGATTTTCCCTTACCCAACATCGAAGAAATTGATTATTTAATTCAGCAATTAATAGTCCCGGAAAAACTTAACTTAAATGGACTAGGAAAAGAACAATTAATCAAAGCCTGTCAAGGATTAAGTCGCGCCAGAATTAGAAGAGTTTTAGCCGCTGCTTTAGCAGCCAAAGGACAAGTTAACGAAACAGATATTGATAGAGTTTTAGAAGAGAAAAAACAAGCAGTTAAACAAACCGGAATTTTAGAATTTTACACGGCCAATGAATCATTAAAAAACGTCGGTGGCTTGGAAAATCTCAAACAGTGGGTGCGAATGCGTCAAGATGCTTTTACCGAAGAAGCAAGACGTTATGGAATACCCAACCCGAAGGGAGTTTTATTAGTAGGAATCCAAGGCACAGGAAAATCATTATCAGCCAAAACTATCGCCCACGAATGGCGTTTACCATTGTTACGTTTGGATGTGGGCAGATTATTTGGGGGTATAGTGGGAGAAAGTGAAAGTCGCATTCGGCAAATGATACAATTAGCAGAAGCAATATCACCCTGTGTATTATGGATGGATGAAGTAGATAAAGCATTTGGTAATATTAATAGTGGTACAGATGGTGACTCTGGAACATCGCGCCGGGTATTTGGTACACTCATTACCTGGATGCAAGAAAAAACTAGTCCGGTGTTTATGGTGGCTACTGCTAATAATGTGCAAATATTACCAGCCGAGTTATTAAGAAAAGGGCGATTTGATGAAATATTCTTTTTAAATTTACCTACGGAAAAAGAACGCCATGATATTTTTAAAGTTCACTTGCAAAAAATCCGTCCTTCCCGACTGCGAGAATTTGATTTACAGAAACTTGCAAGTCATAGCGAAAATTTTAGCGGTGCGGAAATTCAACAGGTAATTATTGATGGTATGCACCGCGCTTTTGGTAGTTTAGTCGCTGGTAATAGGAGGGATTTTAGCACGGAAGATATTTTAGCGGCGGTATCGGAAACTGTTCCTTTGGCGGCTATTGCTAAGGAACAAATTACGAGTTTAAAACGCTGGGCTGCGGAAGCTGGCGCAAGAACGGCTTCTATTGATACGCTGTTAATTGAGGAGTTGAAGGTTTATTCTCAGCAGCAGGGTTTGGGTCCTTTGGAGGTGGATTAATAATTCGTAATTCGTAATTCGTAATTCGTAATTCGTAATTCGTAATTCGTAATTCGTAATTCGTAATTCGTAATTCGTAATTCGTAATTCGTAATTCGTAATTTGGAATTGATAAGAATTAAAATAAACCACGAAGGGAAACTGTAGGGTGCGTCAGATATCAAAAATTTGTTTATTTATGTTATTATTCTGTCTGACGCACCCTACTAATTTATTATAAGCCTCTCTCCTATTAGGGGATAGGTTTGGAGAGGGGTTAAAAATACATAAGGAGTTGATTTTTTATGTCTCATTTTACAACTATTAAGGTGCAAATTAAACAGGGTGAAGTTTTGCTTGACGTTTTGCAAGAGTTGGGTTATCAAGTTGAACAAAATACTAATGTACGCGGTTACATGGGTGATAAAACTAATGCTGAATATGTGATTAAGCAATCTAATGGTTATGATTTAGGTTTTCGTAAAAATGGAGAAAGTTATGAGTTAGTGGCAGATTTTTGGGGTGCGAAAATTAATCAGCAGGAGTTTATTAATAATATTAGTCAAAAATACGCTCATAAAACTTTGATGGAAACAATTCAAACTGAGGGTTTTAATGTGGAGGAAGAGGAGGTTTTAGCAGATGGTACGGTGCGGGTTTTAGTTGGTAGATGGGTTTAAATAAGCATAAATAAGATCCCGGACTTCTTACTTTATTTAATCATTGATTGATAAGATATTAAAAAGAAGTCGGGGATCTAAGGACAAAAGGAAAAATTATTATGGCTGAATATCAAAAGATTGAATATCGCATTGGGAAAGATGGTAAAATTGTGGAACGGGTTTTAAATGTCACTGGTTCTAGTTGTGTGGAAACTACAAAAGGCTTAGAAAAATCTTTGGGACAAATAGAATCTCAGGAATTATTACCCGAATATTACGAACGAGAAGAGAATATTAACATTGCTGAAAGTCAATCTTTAAAACAACAATAAACTAGATCCCCGACTTCTTTAAGAAGTCGGGGATCTGAATACCACATAAATAATATGCTAGAACAAATTAATAATATTGCTTTTGCTGTAATTCTCGTAATCATCGTTTATATTATTCTGCGGATATTATTCCCAGAAACTAATGAAAATAAATCAATTAATAATCAATCTGCTATTTCTCCAGATACAGAACAGAAGATTAAAGATTTAGAGGTTCAATGTCAACGACTGCGCGAAGAACTAAAACAACAATCTCAACAATTACAAAGCGATTTTCAAAATGAAACTTTTACCCAATTACAAACTTTACTCAGCAACTATCCCACAGTCAAAAAAATGGCTTTAGCTAAACCTGAATTACCTGCTAAAAACCTAGTCTCTCTATTTACATCTTTAGATAATTTAATTACCAGTTGGGGTTATACTGTGATTGGTGAAACTTGGGAACAGGTTAATTATAATCCTCAATTACATCAAGCTGATAGCGATGATATTCAAGAAGGGGAATTAGTATATATTCGTTTTATTGGTTATCAAGATGGTGATAAAGTTCTGTATCCTGCTAAAGTTAGTCGCACTCTTCCTAGTGGATATAATCAATCTTAAATTATTATACAATTTTGTGGGGTGGGCATCTTGCCCGCCTAATCATAATAGCAGGCAAGATGCCTGCACCACAAGACAAAAACAATATAATTAATAAATTATGACAACTATAGCAATTGATTTTGGTACAAGTAATACTGTAATTAGTATTTTAGAACCTGATACTCAACAACCTAAAAGTTTACGTTTTCCTAATTTATCCCGTGTATTTGTTGGTGTGACTCCTCAAGGTGAAAGATTAGAATATCCAGTTATTCCTAGTGTAGTATTTATTAAATCGGGTAATAATATCATATTAGGTGAAGGTGTTCGTAGTCAAAGATTAGGACTTTCTCAAACTTATCCTCCTGAACGGTTATTTAAAAAGTTTAAACGTGATTTAGCTGGAGATTATCAACCACCAGCAATCCAAATTGATGGTATACATTATCATGCTGTCTCTATTTCTGAGTTATTTATCCAAACTATTTGGACAGAAATACAAAAGCAAAATATCCACCCTAGTCATTTAATTTTTACTGTTCCCGTTGGTGCTTTTGAACGTTATTTAGATTGGTTTCGAGATTTAGGAAAAAAGTTAAATGTTCCTCAAGTTTCCATTGTTGATGAATCTACTGCTGCGGCTTTAGGATATGCTATAAAACACCCTGGTAAGTTAATTTTAGTAGTAGATTTTGGTGGGGGAACTCTTGATTTAAGTTTAGTTAAAACTGTAACTAATGCTGATGAAAATAACAGTTTACGTGCTGAGGTTTTAGCTAAGTCGGAAGCCTATGTAGGTGGGGAAGATATTGATGTTTGGATAGTTGATGATTATTTACGTTCTCAAAATCTAACACCAGAACAAGTAGGAAAAATTGGTTATCAGAATTTATTAGAAATTGCTGAACGGTTAAAGATTCAATTATCAAAAAATCAATCTGTCGCTGAAAGTTGGTTTGATGATGAATCTTTTATGTCTTATGAATTAAAAATTAATCGTGAAAAATTAGAGGAAATTTTAGAATATAGACAGTTTTTACAACAGTTACGAAATACCTTAGATGAGGTTTTAGCTTCTGCTTTACGAAAGGGTATTAGTAAAAATGATATTGAACAGGTTTTATTGGTCGGAGGAAGTTGTTTAATTCCCGCAGTTCAACAATTAATTATTTCCTACTTTGGTAAAGCTAAGGTAAAACTAAATAAACCTTTTGATGCTGTCTCTCATGGTGCATTAGCAATAACACAAATTACCGAAATAGATGATTTTTTACGTCATAGTTACGCAATTCGTTTATGGGAAAGTTATAGCAGAAGTTATATTTATCATCCTATATTTACTAAAGGTACAAAATATCCTTGTCAAAGTTCCCAATGGTTAACCTTACAAACAGCAAATAATGGACAAACAGAAATTCGTTTAGATATTGGTGAATTAGCTGATATGACACAAACGGAAATTGCGTTTGATGCTTGGGGAAGAATGACTTCTAGCACTCTTCAACATCAAGAAAGTTACCGTTCCCTAGATACTCAACATCAACAGGTATGTGTTGCTAAACTTAACCCACCAGGTGAAGCAGGTATTGATAGAATATCTGTGTTATTTGAGGTAGATTCTCGACGGACTTTATTAGCAACTGTGAAGGATTTATTGAGAGGAGAGATGTTAGTTGATAGGGGAGAAATTTATAAATTGAGCTAAAATTATATAGCCACTGTATCTATCAAACCCTGCAAAACTTGTTGTAAATCAGTCGTCAACTCAGCCGCAGATTGTCTAGCAGCAACCAGGGGAAACGCATCTAAATTATCTTGACAAAATATCATTTTAGTGAATCAAGATAGAAAAATATCTAACTTCATTCAAAAACTGATTAATTTCTTTATTAAAATTCTGAAAATTTAATAAATTCAGGGTAATTATTTATTCTTGATAAAAAACTTATTTTGTTCATTTCTATATATTAATATCTATATTTTTTGACATTAAACATCTAGATCCTATTGCAGAATCCACAGAAAATAAGCTATTTATATTGATAGTTGTCTATAGGTTCTGATTTTTATCAGATACATTCTAAAATCTTCTCTAAATATTCATCATCCCATCCTGCACAAACCTGCTTACTTTTAATTCCTAGTTTTTGACTTTTTTCTTTTCCTAAAAGATTAACTGCTATATGACGAAGAACTGCGAAATTTTGTGGTGCGTTATCCTTTCTTATCCGACAATCATCTTCTCTAAAAGCTACATCCAAAACCCAATGTAATGAGTTTTCTACACCCCAATGGCTGCGAACTGATTGTCCTAATAATTTGGCATTATTCGTCAAGCTACTAATATAATAACGGGTTTCAACCTGAGTTTTTCCATTGATTTTTTGTATATATTCTACCATTCCTACACTTTGAAGATTTAGCCATTTATTGTCTGGATCCACAAGTGTTGAATCCTGCAATAAAACTTTACAATCTTTGCGTTTTACCCATGCACAACTTGGACACAATCCTCAAAATCTTAACATTCAACACTTCTGCAAAAATGAATTATGGGGACACGATCTTTTAATACACAATAAACCTCAGCTAGAACGGATGATTTTATCTGTTAAACCATACAAATGTTGGGTTTCCTATTGTCAACCCAACCTACAAGATCGGCGATCGCACTAATGTTGACACTTGTAGGCATTCGTGTCACAATTATATTCGTATGACTTCATGAATACCACAGTAGAAAAGAAAACATGACTTTGAAAATGAGGACTACATTTTTTGCAACTTTAACTGCTATGGCTTTGACCTCAAATATTATCACTCCATATCAAGCTTGGGTGCAAGCTCAGACTGTGAAACCTGTGCCTAGTCCAGTACCAACGGACAATCCTTCCCCGTCGGTAACACCAGATCCCATTTCCCTGCCCAATCCCGTTGAAGTTACTATTCCTGACGGAACCGAGATTATCCTTTCCACACTTGATGAGCTTTCTAGTAAAACAGCAAGAACAGGAGATTTAGTTACCTTGCGGGTTGATGAAGATCTAATTATAGAAGGTAAAGCAGTAATAACAGCAGGAACGCGAGCTCGTGCTGAAATTGCTGAAGTACAAAAATCAGGATTATTTGGTCGAAGAGGAAAACTTACTCTCAAAATTTTGTCAACCTCAGCAGTAGACGGCACGAAGATATCATTGCTGGCAGGGCGAAATAGCGAAGGTGGTGGAAACGTAGGAGTCAGTATCGCTGTATTCGCCCTTGTCAGTCCACTTGGTTTTCTTATTAAAGGTAGTAATGCAATCATTCCTGTTGGTACAAAGATCCGAGCAATTATAGATGGTAGAACAAAAATTCGGATATCTCAATGATACTCCCAGCCAAGAAATAGGGCTTCGCCCCGCACCGCTATTTCTTGGTTTTATATGCCTATTTTTTTAGTGGGAAGGGAGTAGGTGTCATTAATTTTATTAATCATATCCCATAAAAGTAAAGTCATTTCGGCAAATCTTTCCACAGTTGGTTTTTCGCGGATATACATCCCAGGAACAGCCACAAAACTTTCAACCAATCTCATGTGCCACATCCGAAAATATGCTTCTTCAGCAACTCTATCTCCCAGACTTTTCTCAATGGGTGATAATAATTTAATATCCTTAAAATCTTCCCTAAAGATATAATTCCAACCGGCTTTACCCGTCTACATCTATCATTCCAATGACCCCTAGATGGCAAATCAAAATATTGTTAAGCAATAAATAAAGCAATATTCATCACAGATTGTAACCGATAAGCTAAAGCCTCATTTCTATCGGTAATTTCCCCATTAGTAATTTTTTCATCTGGCAATTTTTGATGATAAAATTTAGTATAAAATTGCTCCATTACCGATAATAAATGTTCTGCCAAACCCAATAATCGGGGATAAAGCGCAGCCAAATTAGCCTCAGTTTTCTCTGGATTCACAGATAAACCACTAACTGCTTCTAATTCAGTTAACAAATTTGCTATATTATCCCAAGGCTGATTAACATAACTATATTTAATGCCAATTGGTACAATTAAAACTTCCTCATCTCTTCCCGCTTTTTGCAAATCTTCCGCACACCAAAAACCCATCTGTGCGATACCCGGTTCTAAGGGACTAATAATCTCCGATAAACCATTTGTAGCACCTTCTGGCGCAGCAGCCATGGGAAACTGACCGTTGAGATACAAATCCCGCACCGAACGCAACCCAGTCCAGTCAGCTTTACCGCGTTGAATCGGAGTTCCCCCCAAATGGGAAATTACCCAACCAACTTGAGAACCAGCCCAGAGAGGAATACCCCGATCATAGATAAAATGGGCATGAAGGGGATATTGTAGCTGTGTACCCCCAACTCGTGCTACTTTAGGCAAGATTTGGGACAGTAAATAAGTTAAACAAAGAGGGTCTGCTGTTTGAGGATGACGAAACGCCAACATAAACCTGATTTTACCATCCTGAAACCGTTGATAGCAATCCGCCAAAACTTCAACATTGTCTGCTTCAATGTTGCTAATGGGTGTTTTCCAGCGAATCCAGTTAGGTAGAACTAAATGTATCATTTTTAACAATAAAGGGTTAAAAGCTGGCGGAATAAATTCTAAAGGTGGTTGTGCTTGATACATTAATTCTGACAAGCTAGTTATCTCCTCAAGTTAGATGGAAAAAGCATGGTTGGTGATAATTAAGCACATATTTATGAATGTTTCGCGCAAAGACGCAAAGGAGCAAAGACGCAAAGAAATAGATAAATTCATTTTGTGGTCTAGGTTGTAAGTCCTTACTACAAAACTTTTTTGACTACAAGGAAACATTTTAGACGCAACCGATTTGAAAAGTTAGTAAAGTAAAGGGAAAAAGAATGCGATTATCACAAATGTTATTTTTTACACTACGGGATGATCCGGCTGATGCGGAAATTCCTAGCCATAAATTGTTACTACGTGCAGGTTATATCCGCCGCATTGGTAGTGGGATTTATGCTTATCTTCCCCTAATGTGGCGGGTTTTGCAAAAAGTTTCCCAAATTGTTCGGGAAGAAATGAATGCTACCGGCGCACAAGAATGTTTATTACCGCAGTTACAACCTGCTGAATTATGGCAGGAGTCGGGACGCTGGGACACTTATACTAAGGCTGAGGGAATTATGTTTTCCTTGGTGGATAGAAGGGAACAACAATTAGGACTAGGACCAACTCATGAAGAAGTAATTACAACTGTTGCTCGTGATATGATTCGTTCCTATCGTCAATTACCTGTACATTTATATCAAATTCAAACTAAGTTTCGTGATGAAATTCGTCCCCGGTTTGGTTTAATGCGCGGACGAGAATTTATTATGAAAGATGGTTATTCTTTCCATGCTGATGAGGAAAGTTTGCAAAAAACTTACCAGGAAATGTACACTGCTTACAGTAATATGTTGCGGCGTTCTGGTTTGGCTTTTCGGGCTGTGGAAGCTGATTCTGGTGCCATTGGTGGTTCTGGTTCTACAGAGTTTATGGTGTTAGCAGAAGCGGGAGAAGATGAAGTTCTCTATACTGAAGATAGTAAATATGCAGCAAACGTAGAAAAAGCAGTTTCTTTACCAGCAGATGCGGAAATTTCACCTTTTACAACTTATGAAAAACGGGAAACTCCGGGAACAGAAACTATAGATAAAGTTTGTAATTTCTTGAAATGTTCTCCTACCCAAATTGTGAAAAACGTTTTATATCAAACTGTTTATGATAACGGTTTTACTGTTTTGGTATTAATAAATATTCGCTCAGATCAGGAAATTAATGAAGTTAAATTACAAAATGAATTGACTAAATTAGCTCCTCAATTTGGTGCTAAAACTATCCTCACTTTAACTGTACCAAATGCTGAAGCTCAAGCAACATGGCAAACAAAATCTTTGCCTTTGGGTTACATAGCACCTGATCTTAGTGATGATTATATTGCGGAAAGTAAACAGGTAAATTCTCAGTTTGTGCGGTTGGTGGATAAGACTGCTGTGGAGTTAAAAAACTTTGTCACTGGTGCAAATGAAGCTGGTTTTCACGTCGTTGGCGCAAATTGGGGTGAGCAATTTAAATTACCTGCACTAACCGTAGATATTCGTAAGGCAAAATTAGGCGATCGCTCCCTGCACGACCCAACCCAAACCCTACAAACAGCTAGAGGCATCGAAGCCGGTCATATCTTCCAACTGGGGACAAAATACTCCCAGGTGATGGGTGCAACTTATACCAACGAACAAGGGGAAGAGAAACCTTTAGTTATGGGTTGTTATGGTGTAGGTGTGTCACGTTTAGCACAATCAGCCGTAGAACAATCCTATGATAAAGATGGCATAATTTGGCCAGTGGCGATCGCCCCCTATCACGCCATCATCACCATTCCTAACATTAAAGATGCCCAACAAATCGCCGTTGCCGAAAAACTTTACACAGAACTCAACCAAGCAGGAATAGAAACCTTATTAGATGACAGAGATGAACGGGCAGGAGTAAAATTCAAAGATGCAGATTTAATCGGTATCCCCTTCAGAATCGTCACTGGCAGAGCCATTACAAATGGTAAAGTCGAAGTAGTCAAACGCGCAACCCGTGAATCTCAAGAAATTGCCATTGACGAAGTGATCAATACATTGCAACAATGGATTAAAGATGCAATAGCAAGTTAACTTTAACTATTGTCAAGTGGGTATTCTGAGACTAAATCAGTCGAAGTATTACCCTTCCTGCCCTCATGAGGTACAGATGCCGTAATTGGTCGTAGTCAGGGCTGTTGCTGGGAGTGTCCCTGCCAGTTGTAGGCTTTCCGTCAGTGCAGCGGCTAAAGAAGGTTGATTAACATCATCCACTGGTTCATCTTCTAAAACAAAATCTTCAGGCAAGAGTTCCCAGGTAATCTTGTGGGTCGAAGCAGTAACAACCATAACAACCACAAATAAGGGATCGATTATTAATTATAGTATTTTATAAATTCTTTTTTTGGGAAATTGTCCTTGAGAACTTGATTATAGCAATATGTAGGGGCGCAGGGACTGCGCCCTTTTTCCGAAATCAGGAGTAAAACTGAGAATTTAGTGCGTTTATTTGCTGCTATTTGATTTGCTTACCATATTTTACTCAATTCTAATTTAAAAATTTTTTCAAGAAACCATAGGATTTAGATAAAGAGAAAGGTAACTGACTTGTAAAGATCACTCTACAATTGGAATGGCAAGAGGCAAAACTGGCAATAAAAATTCATGTCCAAATCAAAAGCCAAGATTTGAAGCGGGGAATAACGTTTATAAACAGGATACTATCGCAAGGCGGAAGTCAAAAGTCAAAAGTCAAAAGTCAAAAGTCAAAAGTCAAAAGTCAAAAGCAATATTGAGCAAGCTTCTCGGCGATTAAAAATGGTTGCTTTATTTACGCGGTGCTGTACTACTTATCTTACAAATACTATTTCCATCCTCAATCCAGTAGGTTTTATATTATGAATAACCAACAAAGAACTAACGGCGTTTCTTCCGGTGTGATAGCAGCTATTTCCGCAGCAGTGGTGGTGGTTAGCGGTGGTATGGCTTGGTTTTCTGCTCAGACTCCCAATAATTCTACACCTGATAACTCTTCACAAACCATTAAACAGCCTATCAAGCAATCAACAACTCAACAAGGTAATGAACAGATTGCTAGTATATATTGGCTCAGATCCAAGGAAAATCACCTGGATTTAGTTCCCCAACCCTTTAAAGTTGCTGCTACCCAACCCAATCAAGTTTTAGAAGCAGCATTTAAAACTTTATTAGCAGGTCGAAGTGAAGGCACAGGCTCTACTACTATTCCCCAGGGTACTCAACTATTGGGACTCAAAGCAGAAAATAATAATATTCATGTGAATTTGTCTGAAAAGTTTACCACTGGTGGAGGTAGCACGTCCATGATGGGGCGTGTAGGGCAAGTTGTATATACTGCTACTAGTTTAAATCCTCAAGCCAAAGTATATATCGAAGTCAATGGCAAGCTTTTAGAGGTTTTAGGGGGTGAAGGTGTGGAATTAGAACAACCTCTCACCCGCGAAAGTTTTCAGAAAAATTATCCGCTTTAGTCATTAGTCATTGGTCATTGGTCATTGGTCATTAGTCATTGGTCATTGGTCATTGGTCATTGGTCATTGGTCATTAGTCATTGGTTATTGGTCATTGGTCATTAGTCATTGGTTATTGGTCGTAATTCGTAATTCGTAATTCGTAATTCGTAATTCGTAATTCGTAATTCGTAATTCGTAATTCGTAATTCGTAATTTGGAATTGATAAGAATTAAAATAAACCACGAAGGGAAACTGTAGGGTGCGTCAGATATCAAAAATTTGTTTATTTATGTTATTATTCTGTCTGACGCACCCTACTAATTTATTATAAGCCTCTCTCCTATTAGGGGATAGGTTTGGAGAGGGGTTAAAAATACATAAGGAGTTGATTTTTTATGTCTCATTTTACAACTATTAAGGTGCAAATTAAACAGGGTGAAGTTTTGCTTGACGTTTTGCAAGAGTTGGGTTATCAAGTTGAACAAAATACTAATGTACGCGGTTACATGGGTGATAAAACTAATGCTGAATATGTGATTAAGCAATCTAATGGTTATGATTTAGGTTTTCGTAAAAATGGAGAAAGTTATGAGTTAGTGGCAGATTTTTGGGGTGCGAAAATTAATCAGCAGGAGTTTATTAATAATATTAGTCAAAAATACGCTCATAAAACTTTGATGGAAACAATTCAAACTGAGGGTTTTAATGTGGAGGAAGAGGAGGTTTTAGCAGATGGTACGGTGCGGGTTTTAGTTGGTAGATGGGTTTAAATAAGCATAAATAAGATCCCGGACTTCTTACTTTATTTAATCATTGATTGATAAGATATTAAAAAGAAGTCGGGGATCTAAGGACAAAAGGAAAAATTATTATGGCTGAATATCAAAAGATTGAATATCGCATTGGGAAAGATGGTAAAATTGTGGAACGGGTTTTAAATGTCACTGGTTCTAGTTGTGTGGAAACTACAAAAGGCTTAGAAAAATCTTTGGGACAAATAGAATCTCAGGAATTATTACCCGAATATTACGAACGAGAAGAGAATATTAACATTGCTGAAAGTCAATCTTTAAAACAACAATAAACTAGATCCCCGACTTCTTTAAGAAGTCGGGGATCTGAATACCACATAAATAATATGCTAGAACAAATTAATAATATTGCTTTTGCTGTAATTCTCGTAATCATCGTTTATATTATTCTGCGGATATTATTCCCAGAAACTAATGAAAATAAATCAATTAATAATCAATCTGCTATTTCTCCAGATACAGAACAGAAGATTAAAGATTTAGAGGTTCAATGTCAACGACTGCGCGAAGAACTAAAACAACAATCTCAACAATTACAAAGCGATTTTCAAAATGAAACTTTTACCCAATTACAAACTTTACTCAGCAACTATCCCACAGTCAAAAAAATGGCTTTAGCTAAACCTGAATTACCTGCTAAAAACCTAGTCTCTCTATTTACATCTTTAGATAATTTAATTACCAGTTGGGGTTATACTGTGATTGGTGAAACTTGGGAACAGGTTAATTATAATCCTCAATTACATCAAGCTGATAGCGATGATATTCAAGAAGGGGAATTAGTATATATTCGTTTTATTGGTTATCAAGATGGTGATAAAGTTCTGTATCCTGCTAAAGTTAGTCGCACTCTTCCTAGTGGATATAATCAATCTTAAATTATTATACAATTTTGTGGGGTGGGCATCTTGCCCGCCTAATCATAATAGCAGGCAAGATGCCTGCACCACAAGACAAAAACAATATAATTAATAAATTATGACAACTATAGCAATTGATTTTGGTACAAGTAATACTGTAATTAGTATTTTAGAACCTGATACTCAACAACCTAAAAGTTTACGTTTTCCTAATTTATCCCGTGTATTTGTTGGTGTGACTCCTCAAGGTGAAAGATTAGAATATCCAGTTATTCCTAGTGTAGTATTTATTAAATCGGGTAATAATATCATATTAGGTGAAGGTGTTCGTAGTCAAAGATTAGGACTTTCTCAAACTTATCCTCCTGAACGGTTATTTAAAAAGTTTAAACGTGATTTAGCTGGAGATTATCAACCACCAGCAATCCAAATTGATGGTATACATTATCATGCTGTCTCTATTTCTGAGTTATTTATCCAAACTATTTGGACAGAAATACAAAAGCAAAATATCCACCCTAGTCATTTAATTTTTACTGTTCCCGTTGGTGCTTTTGAACGTTATTTAGATTGGTTTCGAGATTTAGGAAAAAAGTTAAATGTTCCTCAAGTTTCCATTGTTGATGAATCTACTGCTGCGGCTTTAGGATATGCTATAAAACACCCTGGTAAGTTAATTTTAGTAGTAGATTTTGGTGGGGGAACTCTTGATTTAAGTTTAGTTAAAACTGTAACTAATGCTGATGAAAATAACAGTTTACGTGCTGAGGTTTTAGCTAAGTCGGAAGCCTATGTAGGTGGGGAAGATATTGATGTTTGGATAGTTGATGATTATTTACGTTCTCAAAATCTAACACCAGAACAAGTAGGAAAAATTGGTTATCAGAATTTATTAGAAATTGCTGAACGGTTAAAGATTCAATTATCAAAAAATCAATCTGTCGCTGAAAGTTGGTTTGATGATGAATCTTTTATGTCTTATGAATTAAAAATTAATCGTGAAAAATTAGAGGAAATTTTAGAATATAGACAGTTTTTACAACAGTTACGAAATACCTTAGATGAGGTTTTAGCTTCTGCTTTACGAAAGGGTATTAGTAAAAATGATATTGAACAGGTTTTATTGGTCGGAGGAAGTTGTTTAATTCCCGCAGTTCAACAATTAATTATTTCCTACTTTGGTAAAGCTAAGGTAAAACTAAATAAACCTTTTGATGCTGTCTCTCATGGTGCATTAGCAATAACACAAATTACCGAAATAGATGATTTTTTACGTCATAGTTACGCAATTCGTTTATGGGAAAGTTATAGCAGAAGTTATATTTATCATCCTATATTTACTAAAGGTACAAAATATCCTTGTCAAAGTTCCCAATGGTTAACCTTACAAACAGCAAATAATGGACAAACAGAAATTCGTTTAGATATTGGTGAATTAGCTGATATGACACAAACGGAAATTGCGTTTGATGCTTGGGGAAGAATGACTTCTAGCACTCTTCAACATCAAGAAAGTTACCGTTCCCTAGATACTCAACATCAACAGGTATGTGTTGCTAAACTTAACCCACCAGGTGAAGCAGGTATTGATAGAATATCTGTGTTATTTGAGGTAGATTCTCGACGGACTTTATTAGCAACTGTGAAGGATTTATTGAGAGGAGAGATGTTAGTTGATAGGGGAGAAATTTATAAATTGAGCTAAAATTATATAGCCACTGTATCTATCAAACCCTGCAAAACTTGTTGTAAATCAGTCGTCAACTCAGCCGCAGATTGTCTAGCAGCAACCAGGGGAAACGCATCTAAATTATCTTGACAAAATATCATTTTAGTGAATCAAGATAGAAAAATATCTAACTTCATTCAAAAACTGATTAATTTCTTTATTAAAATTCTGAAAATTTAATAAATTCAGGGTAATTATTTATTCTTGATAAAAAACTTATTTTGTTCATTTCTATATATTAATATCTATATTTTTTGACATTAAACATCTAGATCCTATTGCAGAATCCACAGAAAATAAGCTATTTATATTGATAGTTGTCTATAGGTTCTGATTTTTATCAGATACATTCTAAAATCTTCTCTAAATATTCATCATCCCATCCTGCACAAACCTGCTTACTTTTAATTCCTAGTTTTTGACTTTTTTCTTTTCCTAAAAGATTAACTGCTATATGACGAAGAACTGCGAAATTTTGTGGTGCGTTATCCTTTCTTATCCGACAATCATCTTCTCTAAAAGCTACATCCAAAACCCAATGTAATGAGTTTTCTACACCCCAATGGCTGCGAACTGATTGTCCTAATAATTTGGCATTATTCGTCAAGCTACTAATATAATAACGGGTTTCAACCTGAGTTTTTCCATTGATTTTTTGTATATATTCTACCATTCCTACACTTTGAAGATTTAGCCATTTATTGTCTGGATCCACAAGTGTTGAATCCTGCAATAAAACTTTACAATCTTTGCGTTTTACCCATGCACAACTTGGACACAATCCTCAAAATCTTAACATTCAACACTTCTGCAAAAATGAATTATGGGGACACGATCTTTTAAT
Source organism: Dolichospermum compactum NIES-806 (assembly GCF_002368115.1). Lineage (NCBI taxonomy): Bacteria > Bacillati > Cyanobacteriota > Cyanophyceae > Nostocales > Aphanizomenonaceae > Dolichospermum > Dolichospermum compactum. Next base: position 1,342,410 of record NZ_AP018316.1, read on the forward strand.
ACACAATAAACCTCAGCTAGAACGGATGATTTTATCTGTTAAACCATACAAATGTTGGGTTTCCTATTGTCAACCCAACCTACAAGATCGGCGATCGCACTAATGTTGACACTTGTAGGCATTCGTGTCACAATTATATTCGTATGACTTCATGAATACCACAGTAGAAAAGAAAACATGACTTTGAAAATGAGGACTACATTTTTTGCAACTTTAACTGCTATGGCTTTGACCTCAAATATTATCACTCCATATCAAGCTTGGGTGCAAGCTCAGACTGTGAAACCTGTGCCTAGTCCAGTACCAACGGACAATCCTTCCCCGTCGGTAACACCAGATCCCATTTCCCTGCCCAATCCCGTTGAAGTTACTATTCCTGACGGAACCGAGATTATCCTTTCCACACTTGATGAGCTTTCTAGTAAAACAGCAAGAACAGGAGATTTAGTTACCTTGCGGGTTGATGAAGATCTAATTATAGAAGGTAAAGCAGTAATAACAGCAGGAACGCGAGCTCGTGCTGAAATTGCTGAAGTACAAAAATCAGGATTATTTGGTCGAAGAGGAAAACTTACTCTCAAAATTTTGTCAACCTCAGCAGTAGACGGCACGAAGATATCATTGCTGGCAGGGCGAAATAGCGAAGGTGGTGGAAACGTAGGAGTCAGTATCGCTGTATTCGCCCTTGTCAGTCCACTTGGTTTTCTTATTAAAGGTAGTAATGCAATCATTCCTGTTGGTACAAAGATCCGAGCAATTATAGATGGTAGAACAAAAATTCGGATATCTCAATGATACTCCCAGCCAAGAAATAGGGCTTCGCCCCGCACCGCTATTTCTTGGTTTTATATGCCTATTTTTTTAGTGGGAAGGGAGTAGGTGTCATTAATTTTATTAATCATATCCCATAAAAGTAAAGTCATTTCGGCAAATCTTTCCACAGTTGGTTTTTCGCGGATATACATCCCAGGAACAGCCACAAAACTTTCAACCAATCTCATGTGCCACATCCGAAAATATGCTTCTTCAGCAACTCTATCTCCCAGACTTTTCTCAATGGGTGATAATAATTTAATATCCTTAAAATCTTCCCTAAAGATATAATTCCAACCGGCTTTACCCGTCTACATCTATCATTCCAATGACCCCTAGATGGCAAATCAAAATATTGTTAAGCAATAAATAAAGCAATATTCATCACAGATTGTAACCGATAAGCTAAAGCCTCATTTCTATCGGTAATTTCCCCATTAGTAATTTTTTCATCTGGCAATTTTTGATGATAAAATTTAGTATAAAATTGCTCCATTACCGATAATAAATGTTCTGCCAAACCCAATAATCGGGGATAAAGCGCAGCCAAATTAGCCTCAGTTTTCTCTGGATTCACAGATAAACCACTAACTGCTTCTAATTCAGTTAACAAATTTGCTATATTATCCCAAGGCTGATTAACATAACTATATTTAATGCCAATTGGTACAATTAAAACTTCCTCATCTCTTCCCGCTTTTTGCAAATCTTCCGCACACCAAAAACCCATCTGTGCGATACCCGGTTCTAAGGGACTAATAATCTCCGATAAACCATTTGTAGCACCTTCTGGCGCAGCAGCCATGGGAAACTGACCGTTGAGATACAAATCCCGCACCGAACGCAACCCAGTCCAGTCAGCTTTACCGCGTTGAATCGGAGTTCCCCCCAAATGGGAAATTACCCAACCAACTTGAGAACCAGCCCAGAGAGGAATACCCCGATCATAGATAAAATGGGCATGAAGGGGATATTGTAGCTGTGTACCCCCAACTCGTGCTACTTTAGGCAAGATTTGGGACAGTAAATAAGTTAAACAAAGAGGGTCTGCTGTTTGAGGATGACGAAACGCCAACATAAACCTGATTTTACCATCCTGAAACCGTTGATAGCAATCCGCCAAAACTTCAACATTGTCTGCTTCAATGTTGCTAATGGGTGTTTTCCAGCGAATCCAGTTAGGTAGAACTAAATGTATCATTTTTAACAATAAAGGGTTAAAAGCTGGCGGAATAAATTCTAAAGGTGGTTGTGCTTGATACATTAATTCTGACAAGCTAGTTATCTCCTCAAGTTAGATGGAAAAAGCATGGTTGGTGATAATTAAGCACATATTTATGAATGTTTCGCGCAAAGACGCAAAGGAGCAAAGACGCAAAGAAATAGATAAATTCATTTTGTGGTCTAGGTTGTAAGTCCTTACTACAAAACTTTTTTGACTACAAGGAAACATTTTAGACGCAACCGATTTGAAAAGTTAGTAAAGTAAAGGGAAAAAGAATGCGATTATCACAAATGTTATTTTTTACACTACGGGATGATCCGGCTGATGCGGAAATTCCTAGCCATAAATTGTTACTACGTGCAGGTTATATCCGCCGCATTGGTAGTGGGATTTATGCTTATCTTCCCCTAATGTGGCGGGTTTTGCAAAAAGTTTCCCAAATTGTTCGGGAAGAAATGAATGCTACCGGCGCACAAGAATGTTTATTACCGCAGTTACAACCTGCTGAATTATGGCAGGAGTCGGGACGCTGGGACACTTATACTAAGGCTGAGGGAATTATGTTTTCCTTGGTGGATAGAAGGGAACAACAATTAGGACTAGGACCAACTCATGAAGAAGTAATTACAACTGTTGCTCGTGATATGATTCGTTCCTATCGTCAATTACCTGTACATTTATATCAAATTCAAACTAAGTTTCGTGATGAAATTCGTCCCCGGTTTGGTTTAATGCGCGGACGAGAATTTATTATGAAAGATGGTTATTCTTTCCATGCTGATGAGGAAAGTTTGCAAAAAACTTACCAGGAAATGTACACTGCTTACAGTAATATGTTGCGGCGTTCTGGTTTGGCTTTTCGGGCTGTGGAAGCTGATTCTGGTGCCATTGGTGGTTCTGGTTCTACAGAGTTTATGGTGTTAGCAGAAGCGGGAGAAGATGAAGTTCTCTATACTGAAGATAGTAAATATGCAGCAAACGTAGAAAAAGCAGTTTCTTTACCAGCAGATGCGGAAATTTCACCTTTTACAACTTATGAAAAACGGGAAACTCCGGGAACAGAAACTATAGATAAAGTTTGTAATTTCTTGAAATGTTCTCCTACCCAAATTGTGAAAAACGTTTTATATCAAACTGTTTATGATAACGGTTTTACTGTTTTGGTATTAATAAATATTCGCTCAGATCAGGAAATTAATGAAGTTAAATTACAAAATGAATTGACTAAATTAGCTCCTCAATTTGGTGCTAAAACTATCCTCACTTTAACTGTACCAAATGCTGAAGCTCAAGCAACATGGCAAACAAAATCTTTGCCTTTGGGTTACATAGCACCTGATCTTAGTGATGATTATATTGCGGAAAGTAAACAGGTAAATTCTCAGTTTGTGCGGTTGGTGGATAAGACTGCTGTGGAGTTAAAAAACTTTGTCACTGGTGCAAATGAAGCTGGTTTTCACGTCGTTGGCGCAAATTGGGGTGAGCAATTTAAATTACCTGCACTAACCGTAGATATTCGTAAGGCAAAATTAGGCGATCGCTCCCTGCACGACCCAACCCAAACCCTACAAACAGCTAGAGGCATCGAAGCCGGTCATATCTTCCAACTGGGGACAAAATACTCCCAGGTGATGGGTGCAACTTATACCAACGAACAAGGGGAAGAGAAACCTTTAGTTATGGGTTGTTATGGTGTAGGTGTGTCACGTTTAGCACAATCAGCCGTAGAACAATCCTATGATAAAGATGGCATAATTTGGCCAGTGGCGATCGCCCCCTATCACGCCATCATCACCATTCCTAACATTAAAGATGCCCAACAAATCGCCGTTGCCGAAAAACTTTACACAGAACTCAACCAAGCAGGAATAGAAACCTTATTAGATGACAGAGATGAACGGGCAGGAGTAAAATTCAAAGATGCAGATTTAATCGGTATCCCCTTCAGAATCGTCACTGGCAGAGCCATTACAAATGGTAAAGTCGAAGTAGTCAAACGCGCAACCCGTGAATCTCAAGAAATTGCCATTGACGAAGTGATCAATACATTGCAACAATGGATTAAAGATGCAATAGCAAGTTAACTTTAACTATTGTCAAGTGGGTATTCTGAGACTAAATCAGTCGAAGTATTACCCTTCCTGCCCTCATGAGGTACAGATGCCGTAATTGGTCGTAGTCAGGGCTGTTGCTGGGAGTGTCCCTGCCAGTTGTAGGCTTTCCGTCAGTGCAGCGGCTAAAGAAGGTTGATTAACATCATCCACTGGTTCATCTTCTAAAACAAAATCTTCAGGCAAGAGTTCCCAGGTAATCTTGTGGGTCGAAGCAGTAACAACCATAACAACCACAAATAAGGGATCGATTATTAATTATAGTATTTTATAAATTCTTTTTTTGGGAAATTGTCCTTGAGAACTTGATTATAGCAATATGTAGGGGCGCAGGGACTGCGCCCTTTTTCCGAAATCAGGAGTAAAACTGAGAATTTAGTGCGTTTATTTGCTGCTATTTGATTTGCTTACCATATTTTACTCAATTCTAATTTAAAAATTTTTTCAAGAAACCATAGGATTTAGATAAAGAGAAAGGTAACTGACTTGTAAAGATCACTCTACAATTGGAATGGCAAGAGGCAAAACTGGCAATAAAAATTCATGTCCAAATCAAAAGCCAAGATTTGAAGCGGGGAATAACGTTTATAAACAGGATACTATCGCAAGGCGGAAGTCAAAAGTCAAAAGTCAAAAGTCAAAAGTCAAAAGTCAAAAGTCAAAAGCAATATTGAGCAAGCTTCTCGGCGATTAAAAATGGTTGCTTTATTTACGCGGTGCTGTACTACTTATCTTACAAATACTATTTCCATCCTCAATCCAGTAGGTTTTATATTATGAATAACCAACAAAGAACTAACGGCGTTTCTTCCGGTGTGATAGCAGCTATTTCCGCAGCAGTGGTGGTGGTTAGCGGTGGTATGGCTTGGTTTTCTGCTCAGACTCCCAATAATTCTACACCTGATAACTCTTCACAAACCATTAAACAGCCTATCAAGCAATCAACAACTCAACAAGGTAATGAACAGATTGCTAGTATATATTGGCTCAGATCCAAGGAAAATCACCTGGATTTAGTTCCCCAACCCTTTAAAGTTGCTGCTACCCAACCCAATCAAGTTTTAGAAGCAGCATTTAAAACTTTATTAGCAGGTCGAAGTGAAGGCACAGGCTCTACTACTATTCCCCAGGGTACTCAACTATTGGGACTCAAAGCAGAAAATAATAATATTCATGTGAATTTGTCTGAAAAGTTTACCACTGGTGGAGGTAGCACGTCCATGATGGGGCGTGTAGGGCAAGTTGTATATACTGCTACTAGTTTAAATCCTCAAGCCAAAGTATATATCGAAGTCAATGGCAAGCTTTTAGAGGTTTTAGGGGGTGAAGGTGTGGAATTAGAACAACCTCTCACCCGCGAAAGTTTTCAGAAAAATTATCCGCTTTAGTCATTAGTCATTGGTCATTGGTCATTGGTCATTAGTCATTGGTCATTGGTCATTGGTCATTGGTCATTGGTCATTAGTCATTGGTTATTGGTCATTGGTCATTAGTCATTGGTTATTGGTCATTGGTCATTGGTCATTGGTCATTGGTCATTGGTCATTGGTCATTGGTCATTGGTCATTGGTCATTGGTCATTGGTCATTGGTCATTGGGAAATATATTCCCCCTGTTCCCTGTTCCCTGTTCCCTGTTCCCTGTTCCCTGTTCCCTGTTCCCTGTTCCCTGTTCCCTATTTAATACTTAATCAGGGTTAATTCTCATTAAAGGCTGACCATATTCTACTGGTTCACCATTTTGAACTAAAATTTCCATCACCTGTCCAGAGACTTCGGCTTCAATTTCGTTCATTAGCTTCATAGCTTCAATGATACAGACACTTTGACCAGCTTTGACGCGATCGCCTACCTCCACAAACGCTGCTTCTCCTGGGGCTGGGGAGCGGTAAAATGTCCCTACCATTGGTGATGGTACTTCAACTAATTTTTGATTAATTGGTGAAGAAGAATGAGGAGGTTGTGCGACTGAATTATCAACAACTTTATTGGTTACAGCCCCCTCAGTGGAACTGGGTAAGGCTGTAGATACTAACTGGGTTACACCAGCGCTCACCACACCACTAACTGTTCCTGGAGCATTATTACTAAAACTGACAGCTTTTCGGACTTTTAGCTCAAATTCATTATTTTTGAGGGTAACTTCCGCAATATCTGTTTGGGCAATAGTTACTAATAGCTGACGGATTTCATTAAAGTCTAATGTCACAATTATTTTACCTCGACCTAACTGTTAAATTAAAATTCTAAGTAAGGCAGGGATTTAATCCCTCTATAAAAAAGGGATTGAAATCATTAGCACCAATTTTAGATTTGGGATTTTAGATTTGGGATTTTATGGCAACTTTCCAGGTGATTAGGAACTCAATTGACATGAATTAAACTTATGCCACAACAGGGTTTTACTCCTGACGCTGACTCCTAACTCCTGACTCCTGCTGTATTCCTCACTATTCCAAATTGGTATCAAAAAAATAGGAAAATTATTCCCTGCCTAAATACTTATCTTCTCTGGTATCAATTTTGATCCGTTCCCCTTGGGCAATAAACAAAGGAACCATGATAGTTGCCCCAGTTTCCAGGATTGCGGGTTTAGTACCACCTGTAGCAGTATCACCTTTGACACCGGGATCTGTTTGCACAATTTCCAAAACTACAGAATTAGGTAACTCCACTTCTAGGACTTGTTCACCCCAGCGAATCACGTTAACTTCCATACCATCTTTGAGGTACTTGACGCGATCGCCAATTTGCGCTGAAGTTAATCTACCTTCCTCATAGGTTTCCATATCCATAAAGATAAACTCATCGCCTTCTTTATAGGTATGTTGCATCGTCACCTTTTCCAAAGTCGCTTGAGGAACGCTTTCCCCAGCCCGAAAAGTTTTTTCTAACTGTTTGCCAGTTTGGACATTTTTCAGTGTTGTCCGCACGAAGGCAGAACCCTTGCCTGGCTTAACGTGAAGGAAATCTATCACGCGCCAAACCGAACCATCTAATACAATTGAAACACCAGGTCGAAAGTCGTTACTAGAGATCATGAAACTTTCAAATTTTGCAAGACAATCGGCATTTATTGTACCCTTCCAGCGTCATAATTGGTTAATTGTTAGTTGTCAGTTGTCAGTTGTCAGCGCTCAGTTGTCAGTTGTCAGTTGTCAGTTGTTAAGAAAGAGGCAATAGACAGATATTCTCCCTGCTTCCTGCTCTCCTGCCTCTTCAATCCCCAGTCCCCCAATGTGGGAAGATAATCAATGAGTTACTTCCAGTCAACACTTTGATGCTGAAGAAAGGGAAATTTCATGTTGAACTTATTTAAGTCCTGGGTGAAGAATAGCCTAAAAGTAATATTGCTATTAACAATATTTTTAGGCACAAGTACGGCTGGGTGGACTCCCGCTAGTAATGCCGGCTTACCAGCAGGAAACGCAATTACCGACGGTAAGGCTTTGTTGCGCTATGCACTGCCGATAGATAATCAACCTGTCCGTAAATTGCAAGCCAGTTTAGAGGATATTTCTAACCAACTGCGGGCAAATAAACGATGGGGTGCAGTTAATAATGACCTCAAACAGGCATTGCGAATACTCGATAAACCTTCCCAAATATTAGCAAGCGTTCCGGAAGAACGCCAACCTCAAGCCGAAGCTTGGATGACTGAATTGAAATCTGGCATCATAGAACTGCAAGAAGTGGTGAAAACTAAACAAAAAGAACCCGTTCTTGACGGAAGAGCTAAATTACTCAATCTTGTTAGCTTGTTAGAAGAATCAATGGTGAAGGAATTCCCCTTTGAAGTCCCGGCTGAGTATAGTAACTTACCCCAACTCAAAGGACGCGCTACCATTGCTTTTAAAACTAATAAAGGTGATTTGACTGTAGTTGTTGATGGCTATAGCGCTCCCGTGACTGCTGGTAACTTTGTTGATTTGGTACAAAGAGGTTTTTATAACGGTTTAGAGTTCACCCGTTCGGAAGAATCTTATTTTCTCCAAACCGGAGATCCTGTAGGTAAGGAAGTCGGTTTTATTGATCCTCAAACTGGCGAATATCGGGCTGTTCCTTTAGAAATTCTAGTCCAAGGTGAAAAAGAACCAACCTATGGCATTACTCTCGAAGAAGCTGGACGTTATTTAGATATGCCGGTTTTACCATTTTCGTCTTTTGGCGCTTTAGTTATGGCACGTCCAGAAAATGAAGCTAATGGTGGTTCTTCTCAAGTTTTCTTTTTCCTTTTTGAACCAGAACTTACTCCCGCAGGACGTAATCTTTTAGATGGTCGTTATTCTGTGTTTGGTTATTTGACTGAAGGGAGAGAGGTTTTAGATAAACTCAAAGCTGGTGACAAAATTGAATCTGCAACCGTTGTTAAAGGAATTGAAAATTTAGTTCAGCCTCAAGCAGCTTAATAAGAGATTAAAATCAAAATGTAGGGACGTTTGAGTTTGATAAACGTCTCTACTTTCTAAGAGGATGTTTGAAAAATCTAATTTATTACTTGCCTTGGCGACTGGAAGTCGCGGCTACACAGACAAAACCCATCTTCATGGGTTTCAAACCCTTAATTTTTAGTTAGTCCACGCAGGTGGACTTCGTTTGTGTAGTAGCGATTTCTAATCGCCGATAGCGTAGCGTGGCGTTAGCCATAAACTTTTAAAATATCCTCTAAAAGCGACTCTAACCTTTTCCGCTTGCGGTTAGTAGTAATAACGTCTTTCAATTAATTCTTGAGTCTATCCATTATTTTCCTTAATTTAACTAGAACGTTGTTTTCTAAACTTGTAGACCAACGATATTTATAGCTTTCATGCTGGTATATACTAACCTTTTCCTTGAGGTTTTCTATATATTCAATTAGTTCCGCCAAATCTTTTTGAGTTTTAACGCCCCTAACAATACCAGCAGTCTTTAGGTAATAACTCCCTATTACCTCTGCTTCTTCTTCTGAAGCATGATGATCTTTACGGTAATGGCGGATTTTACCATTCATTTCTTCAAAATAAGAGGCTAGACTTCTGACAAGAGCAAAATCTAGTTCATCTAGTTTTTTAGGTTCATAATTAATTTTTTCTTAAACTGATTTAGGAGGAGTGTCTGGTTCAGAAATAAAAGCGGAGGTTTGGATTGGATCAGAATTTTGAGATTAAGCATTACTAAAGATATACTCTAGAGTTTTTACACAATCCAGGAAAGATGATATATTGCGGGCAATTACCTGTTTCGTCTGAGTATTGATGATCGCATATCCAGAACCTTCATTAACTACAGCATATTGCCCCTGTACTGTTACATAGGCGTTTGTGTCTATTCTTTTGATGTCACTCATTTGGGAAACTAAAAAAATAACTATCTGTAGTATCCCCTAATTTCGACAAAAACTTGCATAACCAACCACTATAGGGGTTATCGCGCTTGATACAATACAATCCAGGGCGGGGTTTCCCCGCCCCTACAGACTTGACGATTTGCTGACTGTATCTCACTCAAGTGCATACCGCTATAGCTTCTCCTAATCGTTTTAAAATTTGCAACACTTCAGCTAATTCATGTCGTCGGGGAAATAGGGAAAATGTGCGTGATACGTCGTATTCAGGTTTGTCTGTGATAGCTAGTTTTATAAATATAAATTCATCGCCATTTGTAGCCATACCAAATACTGATTTATCCCGGTGGGGAGTAGTTAACATATAGGCTAATAACTGCGGTATTGCTGCGACAACTGAAATGCTATTTCGTTTAGATTCAACCACAAAAATCCAAAGTTCTCCCTGTACAACTAGGACATCAATAAAACCGCGAATTGTTTCTTCTGGTTCTTCAATTTCTAAAGTTATGCCATAGGGTGAACGAATTCGGTAAGGTGAATCTAGAAAACCTGCAAGTTCCAAAAGTGGTGAAACGACTAAAAGATTAATTGTCCCTTCTAATAATAGACTATCAACACGATGATAATCATAACGCTGTTTAATGCGAGTAACACCTGATTGTTCTTGTGGTTTGAGTTGGGGTAAATCTATCAACCATTCATTAAAAAAGTTTTCATCTTCTGCTTGGTGTAAGTTACAACGAGCTTGTAAATCACTCAAGCTTTTAATAGTGTCTGTAATGCCAACGGTAGAAACCATTTCTGCTACCTTTAAAAATATCTCAGATTTGTAGGGTAGCTAACCCACTATTTACACTGACTATCCCAAATTACCTGCATTGAATACCTGCTCAACTGTAATATTCAATTCGGAAAAAGTCCGCGATATAATTTTTTGATTAGCAGTAAATACCGTATCTTCATATAATCCTTCTTCCAGAAATAACACAGAAATCTTATTCTCTAAAGGATCGACAATCCAATATTCAGGAACTCCTAAAGCTGCATATTCCGACCGTTTATAACGATAATCTCTTTTTACCGATTCTGGACTAACCACTTCGATAATCAATAATGGTGGTGATTGAAATACAGCAGAAGTATTTTGTAATTCCTTTGCATCTTCTAGGGTGACTACACACAAATCACTCAACCGCGATTTGTTTCTACTTGTTCTCACCCCAGTTTCCCGAAAACACAGCCAATGTAGAGTTAAACGCTTTATTTCCGCTGTTAATGTTGTATCAAGAAAATTGACAATCAAGAAATGTTCAATTTTTGGTGGGTTCATAATTTCTAACTGTCCATCAACCAGTTCATACTTCAAACCAAATCCATCATCATAGTTTAAGTATTCCTCAAAGGAGAGGTTTTTTACTAATGTTGTTACCATATCAATATTGTCCTAGATGATACTTTTATTTTAGTCTGTAAATTGACACTCTCAGGTCTAAAGACACTGAGATTCTTTAATCAACGATATGACTTACTCAGGCAGGATTTCTCCAGTCTGAATAGAGGTCTTATCTCCTAAAGCGTTGCTTGCGTCTAGCGCAAAAGTTCCGGTATGTCCTACCGTACTCAATCCTCGACTCAGGATATTTCTAGCCGCATTTTCATCTCTATCCATCACACAACCGCATTTACAAGTATGCGTTCTAGTGGACAGAGATTTTTTGACAATTTCACCACAGCTAGAGCATTCTTGGCTCGTGTATTGCGGGTTAACCGCTACTCTTACCCTCTTGAATACGAGTCCAAAATATTCAAGCCAGACACGAAACTGATACCAAGATGCGTCGTTAATAGACTTAGCTAGACAATGATTTTTCACCAGATTTTTAATTCTCAAATCTTCGTAGGATATCAAGTCGTTAGACTGAACTACGCACCGTGCTAATTTCACAGCATGGTCTTTACGTTTCCTACTTATTTTGAGGTGGCGTTTTCCTAAAATCTGTCTAGCTTTGCCCCTATTCTTTGAACCTTTGATTTTTCTAGAAACACGACGTTGCGAACGTTTAAGAACTTTTTCCCCAATACGCAGAAATTTAGGATTCTCAATCATTACACCATTGGAGTCGGTGTAGTATTCTTTTAGTCCTACATCTAATCCAATTGTATTTCCTGATGGTTCTACATTTTCTCGACGGTTCACATCAATACAAAATTGACAATAATAACCATCAGCCCGTTTTACCAATCTTACCCGTTTTATTTGGTTGATTTGGTAGAAATGAAGGTCACGAGTTCCCTTGATTTTTAATCTACCAATACCCTTTTTGTCGGTAAATGTGATGGATTTACGATTATCAGCAAGCCGCCATCCTGATGTTTTATATTCAACAGAACGACAATCTTTTTGAAATTGAGGATATCCCTTTAAACCAGGAATATTCTTCTTGCAATTATCGTAAAACCGAGAGATAGAAGACCATGCCCGTTCAGCACTAGCTTGTCGCGCCATTGAATTGAGTTCATTAGCAAACGGTAAATTAGCTGCTAGTACAGCACAATATTTTTGCAAGTCATTTTTGCCTGTATCTTTAACATCCATCCATAGCCGAATACAGCTATTACGAACGAATTGGGCAGTACGAATTGCATCATCTATTGCTGTTAACTGAACTGATTTTCCGTAAACTTTAAACTCAAAAATTAGCATTATTCCCACTTCCAATCTTATACTACTATTTGTGGCGTAAGATTGTCAAGATATTTAGCAGTACAAGATTAAAGGCGGTTAAAACCGCCCGTGTCGCTTATATCTCTTTCTCTGAAGCCACTGAGCTTTACGCTTACCAGATACTTCTGTAATCAGTAAATGTTATTATGAATAATAATTTATCTTCCCTGCGAGTTCGAGATATTGGTGAACAAGGTCTTTTAGAAAGATTACAACGCTTTTGTCCACCCGATATCATTGGTGATGATGCCGCAGTATTGGAAACTTTACCAAATCAATCTTTAATTGTCACCACAGATATGCTGATTGACGGCGTGCATTTTAGCGATGTTACCACCTCTCCAGAGGATGCAGGTTGGCGGGCTGCGGCGGCTAATTTGTCCGATTTAGCAGCAATGGGGGCGACTCCAGTGGGAATAACTGTGGGACTAGGTTTACCAGCAGATGTAACTGTAAGTTGGGTAGAGAGACTATATCAGGGCATGACAGAATGCTTATCAAAATATCATGTTCCCATAGTAGGTGGTGATATAGTGCGATCGCCCATTACCACTTTAGCAATTACCGCCTTTGGTCAAGCCAACCCCAATTTCATCATCCGTCGTTCCACTGCCCAAGTAGGAGATGCTATTGTCATCACAGGTATACATGGAGCGTCCCGTGCAGGCTTAGAATTACTCTTAAATCCAGAAATAGGTCAAAACCTCAAAACTGAAGCCAAGGCAGCCTTAATCACCGCTCATCAACGCCCCAACCCCCGTTTAGATGTCTTACCTATTTTGTGGAAAATTGTAGAATCCCAATCCAAAATCCAAAATCTAAAATCTAAAATTACCGTTGCTGGCATGGATAGCAGCGACGGTTTAGCAGATGCAATATTACAAATTTGCCGAGCCAGTCAAGTTGGTGCAGTTATAGAATTTAGTAAAATCCCCTTATCATCAGCCTTTAAAAACTGGCTAACACCAGAAAAATCATTAGAATATGCCCTCTACGGTGGCGAAGATTTTGAATTAGTCCTGTGTTTACCACCAGAAACAGCATTAGCATTAGTACAAAATCTAGGAACAGGTGCAGCCATCATTGGCACAATTACCCCAGGCTCAAACGTGATTTTACACCACGAAAAAGCAGAAATCCCCGACCAGGTTTTAAGCCTCAGCCAGGGATTTCAACATTTTGCTCAGGCGGGGTTTCCCCGCCCATTCCATTAGTCAGTGGTCTTCAAACAAAGAACGACTGACCACTGACAAAGGACAATTACGCCCATTTTGCAGCTACTAATTCCGCCAAATCAAGAACACGTTGGCTATAACCCCACTCATTGTCATACCATGCCATAACTTTCACCATGTCATTGCCCATAACAAGAGTCAAGCTGGCATCAACAACAGAAGATTCATCTGTACCTTGATAGTCAGAAGATACAAGTTCCAATTCAGTGTAACCCAAAATGCCTTTAAGAGAACCTTGAGAAGCCTCTTTCAGTGCTTGATTAACTTCTTCGGCAATAGTGCGCTTTTCAGTTTGCACTACAAAGTCCACCATGGAAACGTTAGGGGTTGGTACGCGCAAAGCGACACCATTTAACTTACCCTTCAACTGAGGAAGTACCAAAGCTACTGCTTTTGCCGCACCTGTAGAAGTGGGAACAATGTTGATAGCTGCTGCTCTAGCCCGACGCAAATCACGGTGGGAAGCGTCCAATAAACGCTGATCACCTGTGTAGCTGTGGGTAGTTGTCATGATACCTTTAATGATACCAAATTTTTCATCTAATACCTTGGCAATGGGAGCTAAACAGTTGGTTGTACAACTAGCATTACTGATGATGTTATGTTTGTTGTGGTCATAATCATGATGATTTACACCAACGACAAAAGTACCATCTTCATTTTTACCGGGGGCTGTAATCAGAACCTTTTTAGCTCCGGCATTTACGTGCCTCATTGCTCCTTCTTTGCTGGTAAAAACGCCTGTTGATTCGATAATCAGGTCAATTCCCCATTCTTTCCAGGGCAAGTTGTCTGGGTTGCGATCAGATACGCATTTAATTGTATTACCATTAATTGTGATGGAGTTATCATCAGCACTAATATCTACACCTTTTAACTTGCCCAGCATGGAGTCATATCTAAGCAGGTGAGCATTAGTTCTAGGGTCGGATGTGTCATTAATCCCAACCAGTTGAATATTGCTATTTTCTCTCCCCACCCAGCAGCGTGCAAAGTTACGTCCAATGCGCCCGAAACCGTTAATTGCAACTCTAATCACAGTGTCTTGCCCTCTGTATTTATGCCTATAAGTTGATATCGTTGACCCCAATCATATCGCAAAGGGGGCGGCTATTTATAACCAGAAAGTTTTAGATCAACAAAAAAATCCAGATTTTATTTATAAACTATGAGAGTCGAGGGGGCAGAGGGCAGGGAAAACTTCTTAACAACTGACAACTGACCACTGACTAATGACGATTTTTATAAATTGCACAATAATTTCACTACCGATGTACTATTGTAGTCAATTCCGACAGAGGCTTTTGGTAAGTGATGCAAGTTGCTATATCTTAGTCTATGCTACTTAGTTCTAAAACAATCACAACAAAATGTATTTAAATTTACACAATTTTCTTTCCCGATGTAGCAGAAATTTTCAGAATAATCTTATGGGCAGATTAAAAACAGCAAGAATTTTCGACCGGGGGGTAATCTGGCTCACAGAGCAAAACGAAAGTCAAAATTTAATCATTCAGCAGGGATGAATATTTTGGATGGCATAGTTAGGATATGTAACAATCAAAATCCTGTTATGATACGCGTGTCTTATGTGGTTCTGGTGTGGTGTAAGAGGTAAATAAAAATGAGTAATTCTATAGATTTTAGTGGCAGACCATTTCATTTCATTGGGATTGGTGGGATTGGAATGTCTGCTTTGGCTTATGTTCTAACTAAACGCCAATTGCCAGTATCCGGTTCAGATTTACGTGCTAACCATATTACGCACAAGTTAGAATCCCTGGGCGCTCACATTTTCAGTAAACAAGAAGCCAACAATTTGGAATTTTTTCTGCCCGAAGTAGCGGCTAATACCGTACCATTAACTTCTCCTGAAAACTTTTCTGCTGTGAAAACCACTTTACCCCAAGTGATTTGTTCTACAGCCATTAATGCTAGTAATTTGGAATATAAAGCGGCTCTAGAATTAGGTTGCCCCATTTGGCATCGTTCTGATGTTCTCGCGGCTTTGATTGCTGATTACTACAGTATCGCTGTAGCAGGAACTCATGGCAAGACGACTACTAGTAGTATGATTGGTTATATGCTATTGCAAGCTGGGCTTGATCCGACAATTTTGGTCGGTGGTGAAGTTAAGGCTTGGGAAGGTAATGCTAGAATGGGTGCAAGCCGTTATTTAGTAGCAGAGGCAGATGAGTCCGATGGTTCTCTGGTAAAACACGCTCCAGAGATTGGTATTATTACTAATATTGAATTAGATCATCCTGACCACTATGAGACATTGGAAGAGGTGGTTGATACCTTCCAAACCTTTGCTCAAGGTTGCAAAACTTTGGTGGGTAGCATTGATTGTGAGACAGTGCGTGATAGGTTTAAACCAACCATTACCTATAGTCTTTACCCAGATAAAGGTGCTGATTACACCGTTACCAATATAGATTATCGTGCTGATGGCACAACAGCTTTGGTATGGGAAAAGGGTAAAGCTTTGGGTTTATTAAATTTACAGCTATTGAGTCATCATAACCTCAGCAATTCTCTAGCAGCAGTAGCTGTGGGTAGAGTTTTGGGATTAGAATTTGGAGAAATTGCCCAAGGTATTGCTACATTTGAAGGTGCAAGACGACGGTTTGAGTTCCGAGGTGAAGCGGCTGGGGTGACTTTTATTGATGATTATGCTCATCATCCTAGTGAAATTCGTGCTACTTTAGCCGCTGCTCGTCTGCAAGCTAGACCGGGACAAAGGGTAGTTGCTATCTTCCAACCCCATCGTTATACGCGGACATTAACGTTTTTAGAAGAGTTTGCTGAGTCCTTTACTCATGCTGATTTGGTTGTGCTGACGGATATTTATAGTGCGGGTGAACCGGATTTAGGACAAGTGAGTGGACAGGATTTAGCTACTGCGATTAGTAAACACAATCCTGAAGTGGTTTATCAACAAACTTTATCTTTGGTTAGTGAGTTTTTACTGCAAACCTTATGTCCGGGGGATTTGGCGCTGTTTTTAGGTGCGGGTAACTTAAATCAGGCTATTCCCGAACTGATTACCATGATGAGTGAACCAGCGATCGCCACTTCTTAGGCTAAGAACTGCACTTCAGTAGTATTTTCATCAATTCGCTGCCATCTGGCAAGATTCACCAAGTCAGGAGTAAAACCCTTTTTGAGGCTGAGTTTCACAGTTAATTGATGTCTTCACTACTTTGTCCGTTGCTATAAATAACAAATGTCAAAAATTCACTAAATTGAAGTAAAGATGATAACTTCCCAGGGATTTGGCAAAATCTGCGAATTTTCTAATTTCACTCCACAACTGCAAACAGAAAATGATGTGGATAATAGTAAATTAATTTACTTACCAGGGACGAATTGTCCTTTAAAAACCCATACTTCTTTGTCAGCGTTTACTTCTTATCGAGTTGGTGGAGAAGCTGAACACTATGTTTCTCCCTATGATCTAGAAGCGTTACAAGTAAGTATTGAGTACGCAAAAGAAAATAATTTAGCAATCACAGTATTGGGCGCTGGTTCTAATTTGTTGGTGAGCGATCGCGGCATACCCGGTTTAGTCATTGCCACTCGGCATCTCCGGTCTAAAAACTTTAACCCAGCTACAGGTCAATTAACTGTATCCGCCGGCGAACCCATCCCTACTCTAGCATGGGACGCAGCCGCTTTAGGATGGGAAGGATTAGAATGGGCTGTGGGTATTCCTGGAACTGTAGGCGGTGCAGTGGTAATGAATGCTGGAGCGCATAGTAGCTGTATCGCAGATATGTTAGTTAGCGCTCAAGTTCTTTCCCCCGATGGAACTTTGGTAACTCTCACCCCAGAGGAATTAGGCTATACATACCGCAGTTCACAGCTACAAGGTGGTAAGCGAATTGTCACTCAAGCCACCTTCCAACTGCAACCAGGAGCAGATCCTGTGCAAGTGACAGCTAGAACTAAGGAACATAAAAAACACCGACTTAGCACCCAACCTTACAGCTATCCTAGTTGTGGCAGTGTATTTAGAAATCCTAAACCCTATACGGCTGGTTGGTTAATTGAACAAACCGGACTCAAGGGTTATCAATTAGGAGGAGCGCAAGTTGCCCAACTTCATGCTAATTTTATCGTCAATCGGGGAGGAGCTAAAGCCAGTGATATTTTCTCCCTCATTCGTCATGTTCAAAATGAGGTGCAAGAACGCTGGTCAATTTGGCTAGAACCAGAAGTGAAAATGTTGGGTGAGTTTCAAGCAGGTTGCTAAATAAAGGCAAGAGGCAAGAGGCAAGAGGCAAGAGTAATTAAATTACCAATTACCAATTACCAATCACCCATCACCAATGACTCATCGCATCTATAATTGAATTTGATTTCTAAACAACCGTACAGCGGATAACCAGTTATGGCAGAAAAAGGACAGGGATTTGGCTTTGGCTTAGGCAAAATGAAAGAACTAGCCGAAGCATTTAAAAAAGCGCAACAAGTTCAAGAAGGTGCAAAGCGTCTTCAAGAAGAATTGGAGCAAATGGAGATTCTCGGAGAATCTGGTGGTGGACTTGTTAAAGTTATTGTCAGTGGCAACCAAGAACCCAAACGAGTAGAAATTGCTCCATCTGCTTTAGCAGAAGGTCCAGAAGTGCTTTCTGATTTAGTCGCAGCGGCAATGAAAGATGCCTATAAAAAGTCCACCGAAACCATGCGAGAACGGATGGAAGACCTAACCAGTGGACTGGAATTACCTGGAATGTAGTCACTCAATTTTGGATTTACGATTTTGGATTTTGGATTGACTCCAACCTAAAGTGTAGAAGCTCGAAAATTTTGGATTTGGAATTGACGTTAGCGAAGCGTACGCAGCGCAGCGAGTATTTTTCCGTTCTCAAGGATGGGGACTCGTACCAAATTTTTTTATCTAAAATCTAAAATCTAAAATTCCCGGTCAGTGGTCAGTAGTGTAAAATAACTGGCAACTGACACAAAACTTAAATCAAAATATTATGCCTTATAAGTTACTGTTTGTCTGCCTTGGGAATATTTGCCGATCGCCATCGGCAGAAAATATTATGAATCATCTGATTGACCAAGCCAGTTTAAATAATACAATTCTTTGCGATTCTGCCGGTACTGCTGGTTATCACATTGGTGCAGCGCCGGATAGACGCATGAGCGCCGCAGCAGAGAATAAGTTAGGATTTAAACTCATTGGCCAAGCTCGGCAATTTCAAATCCGTGACTTTCAAGAGTTTGATTTGATTTTGGCAATGGATCGTAATAATTATGATGATATCCTCGCTGTTGACCGTTCTGGGCAATATCATTCCAAAGTTAGGTTGATGTGCGATTTTTGCTCTACACACACCCTTAAGGAAGTTCCAGACCCCTATTATGGCGGAGTTGAAGGATTTAATCAGGTGATTGATTTACTAATGGATGCCTGTGAAGGGTTGCTAAAACATATCACCCAGAAGTAATCATAAATATTATCATTCTCAGATCCCCGACTTCTTTGAGAAGTCGGGGATCTAATATATTTAAACTATATCTAGTCAACCTCAAAAGCCGCTATGCAAAGTACAGAAACAAATCTACAATTGCGCTTGTGGACTGTGGAAGAATATCACCGCATGAATGAAGCGGGTATTTTTGCACCAGATGAACGGGTGGAACTATTAGAGGGGAGGATTATTTGGATGATTGCAAAAGGAACAGCGCACCGTTCAGCAGTGGGAAGAATAGATAGATTACTACAAGATTGTTTAAAAAATCGGGCTTTAATATGTGTTCAAGACCCAGTAAAATTGAATGATAGGTCTGAACCACAACTGGATATTTCCGTTGTAAAAATTGATCCTTTGGACTATGCAGATCATCATCCTACACCATCGGAAGTTTATTTAATTATTGAAGTTGCAGATAGTAGTTTAAAATTAGATTATGAAACTAAAGCTCAAGCTTATTCTTTGGCAGGAATTCAAGATTATTGGGTTTTGGATGTGGTAAAACGTGAGTTACACATTTTCAGGAAACCGACTCAAACCGGTTATGAAATTCAAGTAATTATTGGCGAAGATGCGACGGTTTCACCTTTAGAGTTTACTGACTTGCAAATTCGTTTATCTGATATGTTACCACCTTGTTAAACTGTGGTTATTGGTGAGGTTTAAAATTTAGTTTAAAGTAAATAAAAATACAGTGGAGAAGTAGTTAAATGCTAAAAGAACTTCATTTAAGGTCTGTAGGATCATCTCCTCAATTTGATGTTGAATTTGCTGATAGAGTCAACATTTTTACTGGGGATAATGGATTAGGTAAAAGCTTTTTACTAGATGTTGCTTGGTGGGTACTTACTGGAAACTGGGTAGAACAACCCGCTTATCCGCAAAGAAATACAAGTCAATTACCCACAATTATATCCAAACTTAACATACAAAATAGCGGCTTACTTTTTTCTGAAATAGATGTTCAGAGTCAATTTGATTTTTCCGAGCAGAAATGGCAGAATAAATCGCATTTAGGTGATTTTTTAAAGATTTTAAAAAGAGTAGTTATTTTTGTTCGTGTTGATGGAAGTTTTTCTGTCTTTGATCCTGCTCGTAACCATAAAAATGCCTATAATTTTACCCCTGATACACTTTGGAATGGGTTAAAATTAAAAGGAAAAGTTATTTCTAACGGTCTTATTCAAGATTGGGTAACATGGCAAAATCAACCCCAAAAAACGCCATTTCAATTTTTATCAGATGTTATTAAAAAACTTGCACCTCATCCTGATGAATGGATAGAAATAGGAGAACCCACGCGAGTATCTGTGGATGATGTGCGTGATATTCCGACAATTAATCTTCCTTATGGTAATATTCCCATTACCCAAGCATCAGCAGGAATGAAGAGGATTCTGGGACTTGCTTATTTATTAGTATGGACTTGGTATGAACACGAAAAAGCTTGTGAACTAACGCAGCAAGAACCAATGAATCAAATAGTTTTATTAATAGATGAAATTGAGTCTCATCTCCATCCTCGCTGGCAAAGAGCGATTTTACCGTCTATTTTATCAGTAGTCAATCAGTTAAAATCAGATATCACAATACAAGCTTTAGTTACTACTCATTCTCCCCTTGTTTTAGCTTCGTTAGAACCAATATTTGATGAAGAACAAGATAAATTATTTCTATTTGAACTACAAGGAAAAGAGGTTGAACTAAATGAAATGTTCTGGACTAAACAGGGAGATACTGTAGGATGGTTAACTTCAGAAATATTTGGACTAAAACAAGCACGTTCTCAAGAATCAGAAACCGCTATTGAAGCAGCAGAAGCGTGGATGCGTAATGATGATATGAATACTTTTCCTGAACATTTGAGAACACAATCAGAAATTCATCAGGAATTGCAAAGACTTTTACCGGGACATGATCCATTTTGGCCACGTTGGATAGTTACAGCAGAAAGAAGAAATCAAAAATCATCAGACTCATAGTAAATATGTTAAAGTTTAATCCTCCAGCAGAACCAGAAAATTTTGATGCAAAAGTACGACAACCAGGTAATAATTGGTTAGAAAAAAATCCAGATAAAAAAAGACCAAAAGATTATTGGTCAAATTTTAAAAGTGATTTAGCTGATGGCTTTGGTAATCTTTGTGGTTATACTGTTATGTATGAACCTGTGGGGAATGTAGAGCATTTTCTCTCGTTTAAAAATCATCCTCATTTAGCTTATGAATGGAGTAATTACCGTTTTGCTTCTGGTTGGATTAATAGTAGTAAAGGTACTCTTGATAACCAGATTCTTGACCCATTTGAAGTTGAAGATGATTGGTTTGAAATTTTGTTACCTTCCCTACAATTAGTAATAACTGATGCAGTACCAGAAGAAAAACGCCAAAAGGCTGAACTTACTTTAAAAAAATTACCTTTACAGGATGATGAAAGAGTTCTTCGTCAGCGTCGAGTATGGTATGAGTTATATATTGATGGTGATATTACCCTAACAGGATTAGAAAACAAAGCTCCTTTGATTGCTCGTGCAATTAGAAAACAACAAGCTAATTCTCCCTTAGAGGATGTGGATTGAAAAGTCGCTGATAGTGTAAAAAAAACTCTCTCGATATTAAGCTGTGAATTGATACCTGTGGCAAATTTCATTCAAAGTCCGTTGTGAAAATTGATCCTTTGGACTATGCAGATCATCATCCTACACCATCGGAAGTTTATTTAATTATTGAAGTTGCAGATAGTAGTTTAAAATTATATTGTGAAACTAAAGCCAAAGCTTATTCTTTGGCAGGAATTCAATATTATTGGGTGTTAGATGTGGTGAAACGTGAATTACACATTTTTAGAAAACCGACTGAAAACGGTTATTATAAAAGTGAGCTAATTATTGGCGAAGATGGGACTGTTTCACCTTTAGAGTTTCCTGATTTGCAAATTCGTTTATCTGATATGTTACCTCCTTGTGAAAAGTGATTATCCAGATCCCCGACTTCTCAAAGAAGTCAGGGATCTAATTAATTTACATACATTGAGAAATTATAGTTATGAGTCAACAAGTTTCTAAAGCTTTATTTCAGAAAAAGGCGTTAAAAAATGCTTTGGGTAATTTTAAATTTCCTTCAGATTTAGAAGCACGGCACAAAATTATTAAAAAATGGGTTGAGGCTTTAAATTCAGGTACTCTTAACCAAGTAAAGGAGATTTCTTTGCATGGTGATTTTCTCAAAGATATATTTCAAGATGTTTTGGGTTATTGTTCGATTATTGCAGGTGGTGGTAAAGTTTGGGAAATTCACGCTGAACAAACAATTGCTGATGGTGGTGGTTCTGCTGACGCAGCTTTAGGATTTTTTACCGCGACCGAAAATAACAAAGGTAAGGTAAAATTACAGGGTAAAGTTGTTGCACCAATTGAGTTAAAAGGGACAAAAGATGATTTAGATAGACCCGAACCAGGCAGAAAAGAATCCGCAGTTGATCAGGGTTGGCGTTATGCTAACTATACTCCTGATTGTCATTGGATTATTATTTCTAATTATCGAGAATTACGATTATATCATACTAATAAAACTCCGGCTTATTATGAACAATTCCTATTAACTGATTTAGCAGATTTAGAGGAATTTAAAAGATTTTATTTTCTGCTTTGTCGGCCAAGTTTTTTACCAGTTAAAGATATATCTACTATTGATAGGTTATTAGCGACTTCTGAGGAAGCACAAGAAGAGGTTACTAAACGGCTTTATGAAGAATATAAACAAGTTAGATTAAATATAGTTAGAGATTTTCGTTTTCGCTTTGCTAGTAAGTTGGATATTCCTAATTTTGACCAAGTATTAATTGAAAAAGCACAAAAGACATTAGACAGAATTTTATTTATTGCTTTTTGTGAGGATAGAGGACTATTACCAGAAAAAACAATTAGCAAAGCTCATGATAGCAAAGATGCTTATAATCCTCGACCAATTTGGGACAATTATCAAGCAGTTTTTCGTTGGGTTGACCAAGGTAATGAAGATCCCCCAATTCCCGGTTACAATGGTGGATTATTCCAATATGATCAAATTTTAGATGCACAATTAAATATTCCCGACTCTTTATGTAGTAAACTTAAACAACTGACGCGTTTTGATTTTGATTCGGAAGTTTCTGTAGATATTCTAGGACGAATTTTTGAACAGTCAATTACAGATTTAGAAGAATTAAAAGCGGATGTTGCTAAACAGGAATTTGATAAAAAACAAGGTAAGCGGAAAAAGTTAGGCGTATTTTACACTCCTGCTTATATTACTCAATATATTGTTGAAGTTGCAATTGGCGGATATTTACAAAAGCGAGAAAATGAATTAAGAGAAAAGTTTAAATTAGAGGAATCCGCAGATACAGCAGAAAATCAAAAACGGGAAATTGAATTTTGGGAAAGTTACCGAGATGAAGTATTAGTAAAAACGCGAGTTATTGACCCTGCTTGTGGTTCGGGTGCGTTTTTAATTGCGGCTTTTGATTATTTTGCAAGTCAGTATCAACGAGTTAATGATAATTTGCGGTTTTTGAAACATCAAACTATAGAAAATATTGAATTAGATAAAACTATTCTCATAAATAATCTGTTTGGCGTTGATTTATCTCCTGAATCTGTAGAAATTACTAAGTTATCTTTGTGGTTAAAAACTGCAACTCAAGGAAAAACTTTAACTTATTTGGATGATAATGTTAAAATCGGTAATTCCATAGTTGCTGATTCACAATTTACAGATTTACCTTTTATTTGGGAAAGTGAGTTTTCTCAAGTGTTTAGTGAAGGTGGTTTTGATGTGGTAATTGGAAATCCTCCTTATATTCGTCAGGAGTTATTATCACCATTTAAACCTTATTTACAGGAAAATTATCAAACTTATGATGGAGTTGCAGATATTTATATTTATTTCTATGAGAAGGGTTTAAATCTTCTCAAACCAGAAGGAATTCTTTCTTATATTGTCACTAATAAATGGTTACGTTCTGGTTATGGTGAACCTTTGCGACGGTTCTTTTCTCAGTCAAGTGTGTTTGAACAAATTATTGATTTTGGACACGCACCAATTTTTGAAGACGCGGATACGTTTCCCTGTATTATCGCAGCAAGGAAAATCACCCCACCCCAACCCTCGAATATCAAAAGTTTATCCTCATCTTCCCCCCGTAGCGGGGGGACTGAGGGGGGTGCGAGGAGGGAGAAGGAGGAGGAAGTTTTAGTTTGTTCTGTTCCTCGTGAGGAGTTGAAAAATATTAACCTCATTCAATATGTGCAGAATCAAGAAAACAGTTACACTATTCCTTGGTCGCGGTTTACTGCTAATGCTTGGAGTTTAGAACCTCCTGCGGTTGATGATTTAATGCGGAAAATTCAACGGGTAGGAGTTCCATTAAAGGAGTTTGCTGGAGTTAAACCGATATGTGGAATAAAAACAGGTTTTAATGAGGCTTTTTTCATAGATGATGCTACTAAGAATAAATTAGTTCAAGCTGACCCAAAATGTGCGGAAATTATTAAACCATTATTGAGAGGTCAAGATATTAAAAGATGGATTCCTGAATGGGATAAACTTTGGATCATTTTTGCTCACAAAGATATAGATATAGAACAATATCCTGTTATTAAACAACATTTAGAAATTTATAGAAATAAGTTAGAAGCTAGAGCCGGTAAACAGTTATGGTGGCAATGGCAAGCATCACCATCATTTTATTATCTTTTTGAACAACCTAAACTTATTTATCAGGAAATACAATTTCATCCAGCTTATAGCTATGATACAGAAGGTTATTTTACAAATAATAAAGGCTTTATATTACCAAAGGCTGATCTATATATTCTTGGAGTTTTAAATTCTCCTCTTATTTGGTGGCATAATTGGCGATATTTACCACACATGAAAGATGAGGCTTTAACACCTGTTGGTCAGTTAATGGAAACCTTACCCATTGCACAACCTACAGAAGAAATCCGCGCAGAAGTAGAAACAATTGTCACTCGTTTAATTGAAATTACCAAACTCAACGGACAAGTTTATAAAGATGTTCTCGACTGGTTGCAAATAGAATACAAAATTGAAAAACTGGGAAATAAACTAGAAGATTTTGCTGCTTTGGAATTTACCGATTTTGTAGAGGAAGTTAGAAAAAGAATGCCAAAATCAAAAACTACTAAAAAATCTTCAGATCCTTTAAGTATCCCAGCATTTACAGCTTTACGTAAAGCACATAATGATTATGTTCCCGAAATTAAAAGTCGGAAAAATGAAGCTTTAAAATTAGAACATCGTCTTTCTGATTTGGTTAATCAAGCTTATCAACTCACACCAGCAGAAATTGATTTAATGTGGAAAACAGCACCACCAAGAATGCCGATTTCTAGATAATATGTCTGAATCAGGATATCCAGGATTTTAAGATTTTCAGGATTAAGAGATTAAATATTTGTCTGAATCAGGATTTTCAGGATTTTTAGGATTAAGAAATTAATATTTTTAATAACACCGAAATTATGTTAACATTCTAATTTTGAAAATGATAATAAACTGATTCAGACAATTATTTAAATGATCAAATCCTCTAAGTCATTATGAAAACAAAAATCCTGTAAATCCTGAAATCCTGTAAATCCTGATTCAGACAATTATTTAAATGATAAAATCCGCTAAATCATTATGAAAACAAAAATCCTGTAAATCCTGAAATCCTGAGTATCCTGATTCAGACAATCATGAAAATTTTGGGTTTCCTTGCGTCAACCCAACCTACTAAATTAAATCGGTAATAGAAAATTGTCGCTGTTTCTCGAGGTCGTGTAAATGGATTTTTTCTATATATATGGCTTCAGCATAATATTTATCTTTTTCTGGTTCGGTTTCAGGATCTATTTTTTCCCATTGTTCCATAAAATAACGATAGCGTTTTTCTCTAAATACCCTTTCCATACAAGCTAGTGCTGCTTGGATAACGTGAGGAGTTCGCAATATTTCTGTTTTATTTTTTTCATTGAGATGAAATATATGAGAAACTATGTCTAATTCTTCCCCTAATTCTAAATATCTATTTTGCACACTAGAAATTAAATCAACTTCATCAACTGTGAATTCTGCCATTTGTTGCCACAAAAAGCGATGATGAGAAAGACTAAATTCTAAATTGCGGGTTTCTAAATCTTCAATAATTATTTGCCGCTGCTGGGGAGAATGAAGATAAATGATTAATAATAATGCTTCGGCTCGTTCTAGTAAACTGCGTTCTGTGTGGACTAAAGATAGCTTTGGAGTTTTAGTCGGCGGTTTACTTGTGCGCGGAATTGAGGGTTTTATACTACCGGGTTTAATTTGAGTTAAGAGATTTTCAACTCTTAAAGGTATCAGTCTAGTATCTCCTAAACTCAGGATTTCTGCACAGGAGGAAACATAATAATTAAGTGTATCACTATTAACGATATTTTGCAATAGTTTAACAATTTGTTGGGTGACTTGTTGAAAGTCAGTAGCTTGTTTTAAATCTCGATTTTTAATAATATTTTGAATTTGCCAATCTAGCCAAAGTGGGGCATTTGTTAATAGTTGTTGATAATCGGCTGAGGTATGACTATGTAGATATTCATCAGCATCTTTACCATTAGGTAAATTGAGAATTTTTAATTGGACTTCCCCTGCATAAGCTAAATTAGCAATTTCCCCAATTGCTCTTTCTGTGGCGGTTGTTCCGGCTTTATCTGCATCGAAATTGAGGATTAATTGTTTAGATTCAGTATAACGTAATAGTAGCCGAACTTGTTCTATACTTAAAGCTGTACCCAGGGAAGCAACAGCGTTATTAATGCCGGCTGCATGGAGAGCGATCGCATCAAAATACCCCTCTACAACTACCGCTTGATCAACTTTAGAAATACCGTCTTTGGCTTCATCTAAAGCGAATAATGTTTTCCCTTTACTAAATAATTCTGTTTCTGGAGAATTGAGATATTTCGGTTGTTCATCTGTTAAAGTTCTGCCACCAAAAGCAATAACTCTGCCCTGAATATCACGAATGGGAATCATTAGGCGATCGCGGAATACATCATAATATCCGCCCCCTTCTTTCCGGGGTTTAATTAATCCCGCTTGTTCTACCAATTGCACCGGATAATGTTTACTTTCCACCAAATAACGGTAAAGAGTTTCCCAACCCGCAGGAGCATAACCTAAACCAAATTGTTGAATTGTTCCTTGTTGAAATTGACGAGTTTTTTCTAAATATTCTAATGCTTTTTGTCCTTGAGATTGCCTTAAAGTGTGTTGATAAAATTGGGCAGCGGAAGCGAGAACAGTATATAATTGATCACGTAAAGATATCTGCCGTTGTAATTCTTGTCTTTGTTCAGGTTCTAAAGTTTTAACTGGGACTTGATAACGTTTTGCTAAATCTAGTACCACATCTGCAAATTGCCGCTTTCCCAAGTCCATGACAAACTTAATAGCATTACCGGCAGCTTGACAGCCAAAACAATAATACATTTGCTTATTAGGACTGACAGTAAAACTAGGGCTTTTTTCATCATGAAAAGGACATAAACCGACAAAATCTTTACCCCGTTTCCGCAAGACTACATACTCCGAGACTACATCAACAATATCAGCCCGGAGTTTAACTTCTTCGATAGTATCTGGATGTAAACGAGGAATTTGCATGAGGAGTCAACAGTGAGAACTGACATCCATTATATAGCAGGAGTCAGGAGTCACCGATTAACTAGGTGTTTAGCAGTGCTAAACCCATTCCCTATTCCCTATTCCCTATTCCCTATGACATTACATATCAGATGCACCAGTAGCAATCAAACGTCTGAATAAAGCTGCTGATCAACCAGTTTCTTTAAGTACCGCAGCAGAAGAAACTTCTACATAAGCTTGTTAAATAAAAGCTAAATCAATCATGCAAACTTTAGCCAAGGCATCTTTTAATTCATCTGATTTGCCATCAGCTTTGAGTTTTTTACCGACTTTATCAACCACAACTGCCAATCCTCGTTGGGCAATCATTAAGCACTTCAAATATCTTGTTCTAAGTATGTCAAAAAACTATTGGCTAGGATAGCAGCTTGTGTGCGATCGCGTAAATTCAGCCGATTCAAAATATTGGTGACATGATTTTTGACTGTACCTTCGGAAATATACAGTTTTTTGGCAATTTCTCGATTATTATCACCAATGGCAATTAACCGCAAAACTTCTTTTTCCCTGGGGGTAAGTTCCGTGAGGTTCGGTGGTACAGCTAATACAGGTTGGGGTAAGGTAGCCGGAAATTGAGTAACTAGTTTTTTGACTATTCCTGGACCTAATTGGGAATATCCTTTATCAACTGCACGAATGGCAACTGCTAACTCTTCTGAGGGTGTATCTTTGAGTAAATAACCCATTGCGCCATTTTGTAATCCGGCTTTCACATATTCATCGTCATCAAAAGTTGTTAATATGAGAATTTTGCTGTGAGGAAAGTGCTGATTAATTTCTTTGGTAGCAGCAACTCCATCCATTATAGGCATTCTGATATCCATTAAAATTACGTTAGGCTGTAATTTTTTAACTAGATTAATTGCAATTTGACCATTTTCTGCTTCTCCGACAATTTTTATATCTACTTCTAATTCTAATAAGGCTCTTAGACCTTGACGAATTAAACTTTGATCATCTACAATTAAAATTGTGATCATGGTAATTGGTAATTAGTAATTGGATTTCCGACTTTTCTAATAATTCGGGAATCTGAATTTTGGGGTGTTTATATAATAGTAAACCGAGGGATTATATCATCTATCTCTTATCTCTGTCATTAATTTAATTGTTTCTATGACGACAATAATTATTTTTTGATAATGAGTAATTTCGGCATTAGATAAATCTATATTAGCACTTTTTCGGTCTTTTAACCATTTATCTAATACTTGATAACCACCAATTTTAAATTCCCACACTATTGGAGAAACCCCTGAAAAATAACAGTTCTGATGTAAGGATTTAGGTCTAAATTTGAGGGATTAAATTCGGGGTCTGCATATTAGGATTAACCATAGCTTTGATAGCTTGCTCGAAAAACTCAATCACAGAACGTCCTTGACGACGACAAGTTTGTATAACCGTCAATAAGTTGGCAGTATCTTGAAACCGCTCCATAGAGCGCGAACCACCACTGACTTTTCGTTTTGTCACGGCTAAACGTAATGTTCGTTCGGCTAAATTATTATCAGGCGGTATGTGCAGCAAAAATCCATAACCATTCTTTTACACCTTTGACTACCCAAGGTGTTTCGTCCGCATGGATATTGGGCTGGGTAAGTTTAATCCACTCTTTGATCTGGTCAATACTACTAGCCACTGCACTATCTATTCGTTTATTTATGGCTACTAATGTTCCCATCCCAATTTCTATCTCACCCAGTTCTCACAACAGTTCTTGCTGTTTTTCGTAGGATAAATGTCCGTAATTATTTATCCATCCCAAAAAAGCTTGCAGTCTCACTCCTATATCTTGTCCTGGTACTATCTCTGGTGACCAGTCTGCCGTTTGTGTTTCCCCGCATTCGCTGCAAATGCACGTATATCTTTGATATTCTACTATTTCAATTGGTCGCTCCACCAACTGTGCCACTTGCTGTGTTTCTATTTTTATTGGCTCGCTATGGAATTCCCTTTGACCACAGCATTATTTTGAGAGTAAAACAGTTTAATAGTTCAGTAAAGGAACTTGGACAATAATTTGACAACCTGCACCTGGATGAGTGTTAATTTCAAATTCTCCTCCTAATGCTAAAATGCGATCGCGCATACTTTGTAAACCAAATCCAGTAGTATTTTGCCCCACTTCAAAACCTTTGCCATTATCCTGAATAATTAACTTTAACCCGGCTAAAGTTGTTATTAATTCTAATTTAACTTCTGTAGCTTGGGCATATTTAGAAATATTCGTTAATGATTCTTGAATGATTCGATAAATAGGAGTGCTGATTTCCATAGACAGTGGAGAAATAATAGAAATTTGACAACTAGGTAAAATGCCATTATAACGCTGAAAATCCGCCGCGAGAATCCTAATTGCCTCTTCTAAGGTTTGTCCCTGTAAAGGATGGGATCTCATCGTAGAAACCGATTGCCGGACATCTTGTAAGGCTTTTGAACCGAGTTCTTTAGCAGTGGCTAAAAAGGTCATTGCTCTAGGTATATCATGTTTTGATAACTTTAAAGCAGTTTCTAATTGCAAGTTTAAAGCCGTTAGAGAATGTCCTAAAGAATCATGAATTTCTCTAGCAATGCGGTTGCGTTCTTCCAAGGTTGCCTGACTTTCAATTTTCAAAGCATATTGACGAAGTTTTTCGTTGGCAGCTTGCAGTTTATCTCGACTTTGCCGTTCAGCCAAAACAGTATTCATTAGTATTAAAACAAATACTAAACTTAAACCAAATAGAACTGCCAAACTAAAACTAAAAAATCTAAATCTTTCCTGCGCTATTGGTGAAAATTTTCCAGGAGGCATCCGTTGTCTCAGGGTAAATAGAAATAAAATAAATGAAGATAAAGTAACTGTTAATCGTCCTGGAAGTTGAAAAATTAAACAACTACGAGTTACCAAAATTAAATAAAGAAAGGGAAAAAGTCTGGCACTTCTACCACCGAAAAAACCAGTAATTAAAATTAAAATAACTTCCAATGCCGTATAAATAATTTTATTATTTTTATTGAAAGTAGGCAATCTTAACCCCATTAAACCAAAAATCGTTAAACTACAAATTGTCAACTCTGGATACATTGCCGAAAAGCGCGGTGAGGGAGATGGCATTAATGCCATTAACGCTGAAAATCCCAATAATAGCCATTCTAAATACAAAAGAAATCGAAAAGGATGATTATTAAACTGAATAGGACGATTCATAATTGATTGATAGTTGATATAGTTACAAGGCTGAAATCCTCAACCTAACTTAAAATATTTGTATCACGATTAAATTAAAATGGAGCAGGCGTAAGATATCTGAATGCTAATGTCATGACTAAAGTAATGGGTGTAGACGTGACTTTTACCTCATGTGGTTACTGGGTGTTAGTCTCTATGATAAGAGGATAGAAAACCAACATAACCAAACACAACCAAAAGGTAACTATGAAACTGAAGACATTATCACTAATTGCGGGTACTCTGGCTTTGACTTTAACTGCAACACCCTTTGCAGTTCAAGCAGAACAAAATTCATCTTCACCCCAACCTGGTCAGGAATGGCAAAAAGAAGGTCTATTTAAAAAGTTGAATTTGACCCCTGAGCAAAAAGCTAAAATAAAAGAAATTCGTAGCAATACCCGCACTCAAATTGAAGCTGTTTTGACACCCGAACAAAAAACTAAATTACAAGCTGCAATGGCAGAATATAAAGCACAACGTCAACAAGGACAAGAGCAACGCAGAGAAGGACGTGGAAAAAAAGGTGATATTTTTGCTTCATTAGGCTTATCCACTGAACAAAAAGCTAAAATGAAAGGAATTAGAGAGTCATCAAAACAACAAATGGACGCGGTATTAACTCCTGAACAGAAAGCGCAAATTAAGCAAATGCGGGAAAATATGCGTTCTCGTCGTCTACAAAATAAACCTCAATAATTTTTAACTATTCAAATAAGATTAATACACGATGGATGGGTATAAAAGCTGATCCTATTTTTGTGCAGATGTTTTTCAATGAATTAAGAGCTATGGCACATAGCCGTCAGGAGTTAGAAGCAATGTTTGGATTAACAGAATGGCAGCAAACTCGATTTTATCAAGAAGTAAAAGAAGAGACTGAGTTAGAAACTAAGTTAAAAACGATTCCTAGACTGTTAAATGAGGGGCTAACTGTAGAACAAATTGCTCGGATATTTGAGTTAGATATCGAAGTGGTAAAACAAGCAATTAAACAGCAAAGTAGTAAATAGACATTTGATAAATAAATGTAGGGGTGATTAACCTGTTACTAGGTCAAAATAGCGGGCAAGATGCCCGCACCACAAAAGTATTTCTCCAGATTAATAACTGGGTAAATATTTTTTGCTAGATTGTACAATTTGTTGTTTGCATATCTCTAGCGCAAAACTTTAACTTTTGACCAAACTCCATTTTCATCTTCATCAAATTGTTTGTGAACTTCATCCCAAGCCATTTGTTCAGAAGTAAGTTCGTCCATATTTTCATTCAGTGCAATATTATAACGTTGCATGAATACCCGCTGGGATTCTGGGGAAAGATGGGTGCGAACTTCAGGAGATAAATCATCTGCACTGTTGCAGATTCCTGGACAAGGGTGAGGTAGTGTTTTTTCAATTATGTTAATTTCTTCACCACCAGCACTTTCGAGAATTAACTGAAATTCGCCACTGCGATCACTCGGTACTTCTACCATCACTAAAAATTCACCGGCTTCTAAACGGGTTTGATACAGTGTAGCTTTATCTTCTGGCATTCCTAAAGCAGTGAGAACTGATACTAAACCTGCACCAGCACTACCAGCGATCGCACCACTTGCAGCCCCCAATAATATCGCCCCAATTGGACCGGCTGCCACAATTGGCCCGACAAAGGGAACAAACAATACACCTACACCTGTTAACAAACTCAAGAACGAACCAAACAAAGAACCAAAAATTGCTCCTGTTCTCAAACCTCCGAGAATCACATCTCGCTTGGTAATAAAACCAGAAATCCGCGTTTCTGATTGGAAATTTCTCCCCATCACCGAAACATGATCCTTGGGAATACCTCTATCTAATAACCGTCGAATTACAGTATCAATTTGTTTTTCTTCTTTAAATACAGCGGAGATTGTACGTTCTGCTTGATATATTTCTGGCACTTGTTTACTCCTAATATTTTGTGTTGAAAATGATCAATTACACACCCACCGGAACTTTAGTTCCTCCTGGTTGTTTTTGACCATCCGGTTCTACGGCTTCTCCTTCAATAAATGAACGCAACATCCAAGCCATTTCTTCATGTTTTTCCATCAACTCAGTTAAAAATTCAGCAGAACCTTGATCATGAAATTCTTCACTACACTGATCTATTAACCCAATGTTGATTTTATGTATGGTCATAATTATTCTTCCTGATTAGCAAGTAAATACCTTGGAGGTTGTTTGAAAAGTATTAGATGAAACCGATAATCTCCAGAAACCTAACCCCCCTTTCCTACCTCTCCCTAGCCCTCTCCTAAAAGGAGAGGGAAGCGGAAAAACTTTTTTAGCTGGAATGGGGTTTCAAAGCCTATCTCCGGGTCGGGGAGAGGTTTGGAGAGGGGTTTATTTATACATCAAAAACTTTTCAAACGTCCTCTTAAATATAAGTTCTCAAAATATAGACATAATCTACATCAATCAAAGGTAAGATTAATGTTTATTTATTTTTATCTATTTAGGAATATGCTGTTATTTTCTCTGATCATCAAGCTAATGTGGAAAATTTTTCATATCCCCAAATTCTTGAAAAATGGGGATACGGAGCTTATTCTTGATAAATGATATTTACTTCTTGTTACCTGTAATTTTTTCTAAAAAGCCTTCTACTTCCTCTGGGACTGAAGTTGCACTTTTTGAATTTTCGGGACGTTTCATTTTATCAATATCAGCATCTCCCTGAACTTCGTTAAGTCCTCTCTTGGTTTTTTCTTGAGTTTCTTTTAGTCCCAACGGTGGAGCTTTAGCAGCTTTATCGGTTTGACGTTGGGTTTCTAATAGTTGTGTTGTTCCTTCCTTAGGATTACTTTGATAACTACTGATAGCTAAAGCCGGAAAAGCAGTAGTAAAAAATAGAAAAGCGCAGGCAAAAGCCACAAATAAAAGTCTGGATGCTAACTGCCATCTAGATATAGCAAAATCAAGAATTTTCATTTGATATTTTTTAAATCTATTTTGTCATTCAATCAATACTGAATAATAATTTAATTAAATATTTTTGTAATCAATCTTCAGAGATAATTTGCTTGAATTTGTAATTAGCTAATTTAGATAAAAATCACTCTGGGGATTGATACGATTTAAATAAGTCGGCAATGGAGAGCGATCGCTATAATGTTTGAGAACATATTGCTTAACTTCAGCTTCCAGCTATAAAATGAAGACAGACACGATATTTTACACATTACTTCAAAATCTTCCCAGCGTGTTATTTGAACTACAGTCGAAATCTTTTAGAATTAGTAGAAAGAATGCTGGTTTACAAATTTTCATCCTATAGTCGTCAGGAGTTAGAAGCAATGTTGGGATTAACAGAATGGCAAAAAACCCGATTTTATCAAGAAGTTGAAGAAGAAACTAAGTAGGACTTACGCAAGTGTCACACCAAAAATCTGTTGTAGGGTGCGTCAGACTGCATAAATCCTGCAAATAAACAGATTGTTGATATTTGACGCACCCTACCAATGTGCCAGTTGCGTAAGTCCTGCTAAGTTAAAAACAATTCCTAGACTCTTAAATGAAGGGCTAACTGTAGAACAAATTGCTCGGATACTTGAGTTAGATATCGAAGTAGTGAAACAGGCAATCACACAACAAAGTAGTAAATAGACACTTGAGTAATAAAATGTAGGAGCGATTCAGCTTGATTAGCTATCGCTCACAACACCTACAATATGATAATAAAATCCTAACCTTTCACTGGTGTACCGCAAGGATAAGTAGCTGCTTTGGGATCATTACCCTCACTCGCTGGTTTGTCCTTAACCGCTAGATAATCCTTTTGCAAAGTATTTAACAAAGCTTCTCGTCCATCATACAGCCGTTTTAGGGGGCGTGGTGGACACTGATTAAGAGTGTATGCTGTCACCAAAGGCAGAGCGATCGTACTATCGGTATAACAAACAATAGCGCTAGGTAACTCATCTGGGTCAATCTTACCCCAACTCACAGCTTCCGCCGGAGTCGCACCCGATAAACCACCAGTATCAGGACGGGCATCGGTAAACTGCACAAAGAAATCATGTCCCCGTTCTTCCAATCCTAAAACCTCGTGAAGTTGCGGTTGTGTTTGTAACAAAAAGTTTTTAGGACTACCACCACCAATAATTACCGCCGCACTTGTACCCTCGTTTTCTCGCGCCCCATAGACAATCGCTGCTGTTTCATTGACATCAATGGACGGATCTATTATTAGCTTTGAACCTTCTAAAGCCAAAGCCGCCACATTCATTCCTATAGAACTATCCCCAGGAGAAGAAGTATAAATAGGTACGCCACATTCATAAGCTGTCGCCAATAAGCAGGAATTTTTGACCCCCAATTGCTTTTCTATTTCCCAGACGCACTTACCCAGCAAATGGTGAAATTCAGCCGTTCCCATGCGTTTTTGGAAAGGTTCAGCTTGGAGAACTTTGCGAATAAAAGCGTCCGTTTCTAGTAGTACGTCGTAACCAAAAACAATGTCATAAATTCTAATTGTCCCCTCTTCCCGCAATTTGACATCATCTAAAAAAGGACTACCAGCAAATAGTTCAAAACCCAAACCATAGTGCATATCATGGTAAAGATTCGCACCAGTGCAAATCATCCAGTCAATAAAACCATTGCGAATTAAGGGCGCAAGGGCGGAAACCCCAAAACCTGCCGGTGTCATCGCCCCGGAAAGGCTAACGCCCACAGTTACACCCTCTTGAAACACTTCCTTAGTCAGCAGTTGACAGGCTTCCCGCAACCGGGCTGAGTTGTAAGCGGTAAAATAGGTATCAATCAAGTCAACCACGCTAACATTGTTAGACATGGGAATAGGTGCAATTTTCTTACCTGGCTTTTGTGACATTTTTAGGAAATCCTGAATAGCAAATACACTGAATATAATGTTATCGTATTCAAATGTACGGAAGTTTCTAAAATATTATGTAGCGATATAAATTAGCGGCAATACATAGGGGTTGCTGAAAAAGTCTTTTAGTGATAGCGCAGCGTGACGTAAGTCATGGGCTAGGAGTCAGGAGTCAGGAGTCAGGAGAAAGAATTATAAGGAGATAAGAATAGTCTCGAATCTGAAACATGATCGGTAAATCAAAAGTTTCAATGCTAATTCCTTGCACCTGATTCACTTTTTTAACCCACCAACTCTTAATATATCTAGGGTTTGCTGATAGCGTAGCGTGGCGTAAGCCATAAAAGTTTTCTGTGAGGGGAGGGAACTCTTAACTGGGAACAGGGAACAGTTTCAGCTATCTGGATATCCTCAATTTCCCATATCCGACAGGGAAAAATGCAACTGTTTTGAGACTCCATTTGCCAAAACCTTGCACTTTTTTGTTCGGAAAATCCGCAAAACCCTTATAAATAAACGGTTTTAGCTTTATTCAGCAAGCCCTATCTAGGTTTTCAAGATCCCCGACTTCTTTTTTAATCTTGTAAATAAATTATACATTAATATCAGAAGTCGGGGATCTAATCCTAGCAATTACGAACAACTTAAAAACTCTTTGACTATTGCTAAATAAGTTTCTGAGTCTTCCAACATCGGAAAATGCGCCGTATTCGGAATAATATTTAATTGAACTTTATCACTTAAAGCCGCCGCCGTTTTCCCCAATTCAGCCGGAATAATAATGTCATGTTCCCCAGCAATTAGCAAAGTTGGTATAGTTAATTTTGCAAATTCTTCCGGCATTGTTTCCGCTTGTTCTTTACTCACAGAAGTATAAATAGTCCCTAAAGCCGCTTCATAATGGGCATTAACAAAATCTTCCAAAAAAGCCTGACTTTCAGCTTTAGGAATAGAACGATGTAAAAATCTAGCCATAAACATTTTATCAGCCAAAGGAATTTTACTTAACCACTGCGGGCGGAATTTCACCACATAACCACCAAATTTATGAAAAGCAGAAAAAGCCTTTTCATCATATTCAAAAATACCGCTACAAGTTAAAATTCCCTTAGCAACTTTTTCGGGATAACGATTAAAAAATAAAGTCGCAATAGAAGCACCCATAGAATGGGCATTAACATAAACACGGTCAAGATTTAACTCATTTAATAAAACCGCCAAATCTTCTGCGTATTCTGTTAATTCATAACTTAAATTCCCGTCATTTTGGGGTTGACATTGAGAACGGCCAAAACCCCGTAAATCATATAGTAAACAATCAAAATTATCTAATAAAGCCTCAGCCGTACTTTGCCAATATTTCGCTGAACCAGCCCAACCATGCAAAAAAACCATCACCGGTTTCATAACATTTGATGGTTTTTTCATCCATTCGTAATAATGATCTACACCCCGAACATTTATATAAGTCATTGCAAGAATTAAAAATTAAAAACTAACAATTGACAATTGACAATTGGCAATTAACAACTGACAACTGACAACTGACAATTGACAACTGACAATTAAGCCGACTCTGGTTTAGGTAAAGAAGAAGGATGGACTATCAGTTCAGCAGTAGAACGTTTTTCCACCATTTCCTTAGTAATTGTACAGCGAGTCACATCCTTGCGAGAGGGTAACTCATACATGACATCCAGCATTAACTCTTCCACAATACCGCGTAAAGCCCGCGCTCCAGTTTTGCGCCGATAAGCCTCTTGAGCGATCGCCTTTAACGCCTCTGGTTTAAAATCTAACTGGACATTATCCATATTCAGCAGTTTTTGGTACTGTTTCACCAAAGCACTCTGTGGTTCAGTCAGAATTGCCATCAGCGCCTCCTCATCCAAAGGATCAACCACAGCCACCATCGGAATCCGCCCAATAAACTCAGGAATCATGCCAAATTTCACCAAATCATCCGGTTGCAGATGACGTAAGGTATCAGCAGCCCGTTTTTCCTTAGTTTGCACATCTCCAGGTTGCACAAAGCCAATTGACTTTTTAC
This sequence comes from Dolichospermum compactum NIES-806, assembly GCF_002368115.1. NCBI lineage: Bacteria > Bacillati > Cyanobacteriota > Cyanophyceae > Nostocales > Aphanizomenonaceae > Dolichospermum > Dolichospermum compactum. The sequence continues at coordinate 1,380,201 of NZ_AP018316.1, forward strand.
CCACTCTCTGATCTACAACCTTTTCTAAACCGACAAACGCCCCACCACAGACAAACAAAATATTGCTCGTATCAATTTGGATACAATCTTGATATGGGTGCTTACGTCCGCCTTGAGGTGGAACATTAGCAATAGTCCCCTCCAACATTTTCAACAAAGCTTGCTGTACCCCTTCCCCAGAAACATCTCTGGTAATAGAGGGATTCTCACTTTTGCGGGCAATTTTATCAATTTCATCAATGTAGATAATACCCCGTTGAGCCTCCTCTACATCCAAATCCGCCACCTGCAACAGCCGCAACAGGATATTTTCTACATCCTCACCCACATACCCAGCTTCCGTCAGGGTTGTAGCATCAGCAACAGCAAAGGGAACATCCAGAATTTTCGCCAGAGTTTGTGCCAATAGAGTCTTACCGCAACCAGTCGGTCCAATAAGTAAAATATTGGACTTTTGTAATTCGATCGCATCATCTGCCCCAGCCTTGGCATTACCCTTAGACTGAAGAATAGCCAATCGCTTGTAATGATTGTAAACAGCCACAGATAGCACCTTTTTGGCTTCATCTTGGCCGATAACGTGTTCGTCTAAATAATTTTTAATCTCTCTCGGTTTAGGGATTTGATTAAACGAGAGATTAGACGAACTGGTACGACGTTTTTCAGTTGGTTCTGACTTTTGCGCCGGTTGTGATGCAGCCGCAGCAGTGGTATCCAGCAATTCCTCATCGAGGATTTCATTACACAAGTCAACGCATTCATCGCAGATGTAGACTCCCGGACCTGCGATTAATTTACGTACTTGCTCTTGAGACTTACCACAAAATGAACATTTTAAATGGGAGTCGTACTTAGACATATCAGCCTCTTATTTCAGAATGACGACGATTTACCCTGCTGTGGGAAGATTTTGTCTAGAAATGACCTGATCGATCAAACCATAATTCTTCGCCTCTTCTGCTGACATGAAAAAGTCGCGCTCGGTATCAGCCTCAATTCTCTCCAAGGGTTGACCAGTATGCTTGGCCATTAATTGATTTAATTCGCCCTTAATGTAAAGAATTTCTCGCGCTTGAATTTCAATGTCAATAGCTTGTCCTTGAGCGCCACCCAGGGGTTGGTGAATCATAATCCGGGAGTCAGGTAAAGACATCCGCTTTCCAGCAGTTCCAGATGTTAATAAAAATGCCCCCATGCTCGCTGCCAGTCCAAAACAGATAGTTACAACATCGGGACGTATTTGTTGAATTGTATCATAGATTGCCATACCCGCGTAGACAGAGCCACCAGGAGAATTAATGTACAATTGAATATCTTTTTCCGCGTCTTCCGAATCGAGAAAAAGCAATTGGGCAACAATCGAATTAGCTACAACATCATCTATGGGAGTTCCCAAAAAAATAATCCGCTCGCGGAGTAAGCGGGAGTAGATATCAAATGCCCTTTCTCCCATCCCAGACTGTTCTACCACCATTGGCACAATGTTACTAGGGCTGCTAGAACTGCCACTAGTACCAATAGGACTCAAGCTGTTGATTGGGTAATTTCCCGACTGCGATACAAGCATACTAGAATATTTAAAAATAAATGGCATGAAATTGTGAACTGTTAACCATTATGCCCTATATGGCAGAATTCAGCAGGTAGGGGCGCAGGGAGCAGGGAGCAGGGGGCAGATGTTTCCTAACTACCCATTACCCATTACCCATTACCCATTACCCATTACCCATTACCCATTACCCATTACCCATTACCCATTACCCATTACCCATTACCCATTACCCATTACCCATTACCCAGGATTACTGGTTTTCTCTTCCTGAACGGCTTCAGCACTTTCTGAATCTGTTTCGGTTTCTTCTATAGGAGTTAAAGAACCTTCAGGGAGTAGTTCCACAGATGAACGTTCTAGCAACCAATCAACGATTTTTTTGGTTAAAAGTTCTTCTTTAACCACTGCACGCAATCTATTTTCATCCAAATCTTGATCAGCATATTCTGCCATCAATAGGGCGACTCTAGCTTGCACTTCTTCCGTTGCTACTTCGATAGATTCACGTTTACCAATTTCTTGTAAAGATAGATTCCGTTTCAGACGTTCTATAGCTTCAGGTTTGGAGCGATCGCGTAATTGGGGAATAATTTCTTGAGTGAATAGCTTTCTCACATCTATTCCTTGCTCGGACAACTTCATGGCCGTCTGTGACAGCATAGCATCAATTTCTTGATCTATTAGTGTTGTCGGCAAATCTATTTCCACATGGTTGAGTAGTTCTGTGACTAAAGCTTCTTGCTGATTGTCTTTGGTTTTATCTGCGGCTTCTTTTTGATACCGTTCTTCTAAGGATGCCCGCAATTCCGCTAAGGTCTCGAAGTCGCTGACTGATTGGGCAAAATCATCATCCAATTCTGGCAGTTCTTTGGTTTTAATTTCTTTGAGGGTAATGGTAAACATAGCCGCTTTACCAGATAACTCCTCATTACCATAAGGATCTGGGAATTGGGCAGATACTTCTTTGGTTTCTCCGGGGTTCATGCCCACTATACCCAAGACAAAGCCGGGAATAAACTTATCTTCTTGTAATTCAACTTGAAAATCAGTCCCTTCTCCACCGGGAATTGGTTTGGGTTCACTATCAGGATCATCTCCTTCAGTTTTGGCAATTACACCCTTAAAGTCAATTACCGCCATATCACCGATTTGGGCCGCACGTCCTTCTACGGGGACTAAAGTTGCTGACTTTTCTCTTTGGGCTTCAATAACTGTATCTACTTGGGTAGGATCATACTTGATTTCTTCTGCTTTGGCTTCTAAACCAGTGTATTGGTTTAACTTGACTTCTGGGAAAACATCTACAGTAGCGGCAAAAGTCAGGGGTTGTCCTGGTTCATAATTGACAATTAATTCATCAAAGGAAGAACTTAATTGGGGCTGACCAAGGGCGCTAATCGCTTCTTGTTTAATTGCTTGGTCAATACCTTCTTGCAACATTTCTTCTAGGGCGGTTGCTTTGACGCGAATATTACCGATACGTTGTATTAATATTTGCCGGGGTACTTTGCCTTTGCGAAACCCAGGAATATTGGCGGTATTAGTTAATTTTCTAATAGCTTGCTCGTATTTTTGTTTGGTAATTTCCGGTGTAATTTCTATTTCTAAACCAATTTGACTGGCGGGAAGTTTTTCCTGGGTAACTTTCATGCTTTGTTTCTATTTTTCTGGTACTTTAATCTGCTATCTAAATACTAGACAAGTCTAGACATTTACTTCTACGGGGGTATAGGATCGGTTATCCCAACCTAAGTTAACGCGTTGTCTTCGAGAAGTTTACTGCAAAAAGTAAAGGACTGAACACTTCATAAGGATATCCGGTAAGTGGAAAACTCAGAGGCTTTAGACCTGAGAGGGAAGCTGCACGGGCGGTTTTAACCGCATTGAAAACTTTTTCATTACCGCCTTGGAGTTGGGAAATTCGGGGTACTTTTGTGATGTACTTTCAACGGGACAATTACCGATTCAAAATTCCCAACTCTGTACGCATAATGTTTTGCTCACTCATAGCCTCCCATTTCTGGGGTAATGTTAGCTGATACCTACGGCACGCTGCGCGAACGACCTGTTATAAGAGCTTGCTTGAGCTTGCAACACTGTTCCTGTTACCTTAGAACTGTTTAATCACAAGCGACAGAGCAGGGAACTAGCTACGCATTCCGGGGTGTCGTGACTCAAATAACGGCTACCCTTAGACTATGCTTAGGGTGGTCTGGTCAGTACGGCTTGCTTGATTACTCTTGCAAGCCCAGTCCATTTAGGGCTGGGTTACTGAGGATATTCTTTCAACATAGTGGACTCAGTTCCGCTAACATAACTTTACAGGTAGGACTTCTGGAAAATACCCAAATGTTAATCGTTATTGGTTTTCTTTTTTTGCAGTTTGCTGTATAACTAGGATATTATACGATAATAATGTAGTATGATGATTTAGTTGCTATGACTTCCATAGCTGTGAACTACAATATCACTTAATTTTAACTGCGATATAGAGAACAGAGTCTCAAATTTCTCAATAGTCATCAAAAATTGAGATATAATCGCAAAGATATGCAAATTTTACTATTTAAAATCTGCTGTTGACAGGAACAACAGAAACGTATGATTTTTTAAGTTGTCCTAAAAAAAGTGCTAGTTACCTCTTAAAGGAGGAGTCGAGTTTGTCTAAGTCCTATCGTGTAGCTATTTTGGGAGCAACTGGTGCTGTAGGTACTGAGTTGCTGGAATTACTAGAAAGCCGAAATTTTCCTCTGGCTGAATTAAAGTTGTTGGCATCGCCACGCAGTGCGGGAAAAACACTCAAATTCAAAGGGGAAGATATCCCGATTGAGGCGGTGAGCGATCGCAGTTTGGCAAATCTAGATATAGTATTAGCCAGTGCTGGGGGTAGCATCTCCAAAACTTGGGCGAGTGTAGGGGTAGAAAAAGGAGCAGTGGTAATTGATAATTCCAGCGCCTTTCGCATGAACCCGGATGTCCCTTTGGTAGTTCCAGAGGTAAATCCCCAAGCCGCCTTTACTCACCAAGGAATTATTGCCAATCCCAACTGTACGACAATTCTCATGTCCTTGGCAGTTTGGCCATTACATCAAGTTAAACCAGTGAAAAGGATTGTCGCTGCTACCTATCAATCGGCTAGTGGTGCTGGCGCGAAGGCAATGGAGGAAGTAAAAATCCAAAGTGAGGCTATACTACAAGGAAAGCAACCAGTAGCGGAGATTTTACCTTACCCATTGGCATTTAATTTATTTACCCATAATTCTCCCATGACAACTTGGGGATATTGTGAGGAAGAAATGAAAATGGTGAACGAAACTCGCAAAATCTTTGGTAATCAAGAAATCAGAATTACCGCAACTTGTGTACGGGTTCCCGTACTCCGCGCCCATTCTGAAGCCATTAATCTAGAATTTGAAACACCTTTTGATCCAGATGAGGCTAGAAAAATTTTAAGAACATCCCCTGGGGTGAAATTAGTAGAAGATTGGCAAGCAAATTATTTTCCTATGCCTATAGATGCTAGTGGTAAAGATGAGGTTTTGGTGGGAAGAATTCGCCAGGATATATCTCATGCTTGTGGTTTAGACTTATGGCTATGCGGCGACCAAATCCGTAAAGGTGCAGCCTTAAATGCAATACAAATTGCTGAATTATTAGTAGAAAAAATTTACTAAAATTTACTAAAATATAAGTTTAAATTCAGTCATTTGTCATGAATCACAGGTAATCAATAACTAACAACTAACAACTGACAACTAACAAATTAGGAGAGAAAAGAGTGTGGGATATTTTGGAACAGTTGTAACTGCTATGATTACGCCGTTTAAGACAGACGGTAGTATTAATTATGATGTAGTTGCCAAACTAGCAGATTATCTGGTTAAAAATGGTACAGATGCAATAGTAGTATGTGGAACAACAGGGGAATCTCCAACCCTGACTTGGGACGAAGAATATCAATTATTTGTTGAGGTATTGCAAACTGTATCAGGTAAAGCTAAAGTAATTGCTGGTTCTGGTTCTAATGACACCAAAGAAGCGATCGCCGCTACCCAAAAAGCAGCTAAAATAGGAGTACATGGTTCTTTACAAGTAGTTCCCTACTACAACAAACCGCCACAGGCTGGATTATACAAACACTTTCAGGCAATAGCCCAGTCCTGTCCTGACCTGCCAATGATGTTGTATAACATTCCTGGACGCACGGGTCAAAACCTCAGTTCCGAAACAGTGGTGAGATTAGCGGAAATTGATAACATTGTCGCCATTAAAGAAGCTAGTGGTAACTTAGATCAAGTGAGTGAAATCCGTCGCTTGACACCAAAAGAATTTCAGATTTACGCTGGAGATGATTCTTTAACTCTACCAATGTTAGCCATAGGATCTCAAGGCATAGTCAGTGTAGCTTCTCATTTAGTGGGTAATCACATCCAAAAAATGATTCAGGCATGGAAAGTGGGAAATACTCAACTTGCTACTGATATTCATTTGCAATTGTTTCCATTGTTTAAAGCTCTATTTTTAACTACAAATCCCATTCCTGTCAAAGAAGCACTCAAACTACAAGGTTGGGAAGTAGGTTCAACTCGTCTACCCTTATATGAAGCTGATACGGATGTATCGAAAAAATTAGAGTCAGTAATGCAAAAGCTGAATTTAATCTCAGCCCCAATAGGTGAGTGATTTATAAATAATGTGTACAAATGGTGACTAGATTATCGTCTTAACACTTGTGCTACAACTGAACAATATAAAAATCATTCAGTTTGATGTCAACGAAATCAAATAGGACTTTATAGAAGCTGAATTTAAACAGAAAATTTGGTCTTTTCTTTCATACAAGAAACCGAACTATCAACTGATTCACAACTAACAAAAATCTCCAGGAGAAAATGTCTAAAAACGAATCTAATCCCGCTCTCAAAATTATTCCTTTGGGCGGTTTACACGAAATAGGTAAAAATACTTGCGTTTTTGAATATGAGGACGAAATTATCCTGTTAGATGCAGGATTGGCATTTCCCACAGAAGCCATGCACGGGGTAAATATTGTATTGCCAGATACAACTTATCTACGAGAAAATCGCCACAAGATTAAGGGCATGATCGTTACTCATGGTCATGAAGACCATATCGGGGGAATTGCCTTTCACTTGAAGCAATTTGATATTCCGGTAATTTATGGACCTAGACTAGCAATGGCAATGCTAGAGGGTAAACTAGAAGAAGCAGGGGTCCGCGATCGCACAGAATTAAGAAAAGTCCTTCCCCGTGACGTGGTGAGAATTGGTAAACATTTCTTTGTCGAATATATCCGCAACACCCACTCCATCGCTGATAGCTTCACTGTAGCTATTCATACACCAATAGGCATAGTTATCCACACAGGAGATTTTAAAATTGATCATACTCCCGTAGATGGTGAAACTTTCGATTTACAACGTCTGGCAGAACATGGTGAAAAAGGCGTACTTTGCCTATTGAGTGACTCCACTAATGCAGAATTACCAGGATTTACACCTTCCGAACGGGCTGTTTTTCCTAACCTTGACCGAGAATTTTCTCACGCTACTGGACGTTTATTTGTCACGACTTTTTCTTCTAGCGTCCATCGCATCAACATGATTTTGCAACTAGCAAGAAAACATAATCGTGTGGTGACAATTGTTGGGCGTTCTATGCTGAATTTAATCGCCCATGCGCGGAATTTAGGTTATATCAAGTGTGAAGATAGCCTATTTCAACCGTTGCATACGGTTCGGGGTATGCCAGATGAGAGAGTGCTGATTTTAACCACAGGCTCTCAGGGTGAAACAATGGCAGCGATGACGAGAATTGCCAATAAAGAACACCCCCATATTAAAATTCGCCAAGGAGATACGGTTCTCTTCTCCGCTAACCCCATTCCTGGTAACACAATTGCTGTGGTCAATACCATTGACAAATTGATGATTCAGGGAGCAAGGGTGATCTATGGACGGGATAAAGGGATTCACGTTTCTGGACATGGTTGCCAGGAAGAACAAAAGCTGATGATTGCTTTAACTCGTCCGAAGTTCTTTGTGCCATTTCACGGTGAACATCGGATGTTGGTGAAGCATTCGGAAACTGCTCAAAGTATGGGGATTCCGGCAGAAAATATGGTGATTATCCAAAATGGGGATGTCATCGAGTTAACCGAAAATTCTATCCGTGTGGCTGGAAAAGTGCCAGCGGGGATTGAATTGGTGGATACTTCTAGTTCGGGTATGGTGAGTTCTAAAGTGTTGCAAGAACGCCAACGGATGGCTTCTGAAGGGACTGTGACTATTGCTGCTGCTATTGACTGGAGTGGTAAGCTAATGGCAAAAACGGAAATTCATATGCAGGGTGTGGTGACAAGCATCGAGCGATCGCTCTTGCAAAAATGGGTACAACAACGCATTGAAGAGATTCTTGCCGTCCGTTGGACAGAGTTTTCTCCCGTAGAAGGACAGCCCGCTGATACAGATTGGGGTGGATTGCAGGAAACCCTAGAACGGGAATTGGCGCGTTCTATGCGGAGAGAGTTGCAATGCCAACCTTCTTTGACGTTGTTGATGCAAGTTCCTGAAGAACCTGCTGTGAAGGTTTCCGATGGTAGAAGACGACGCACTCGTTCTACTGCGGTTGCTTCTTAAGAGTTAGCTCACGCAAAGGCGCAGAGGCGCAAAGGTGTTATTCAGCATCTTTGCGCTTTTCAGCCGAACTTAGGGACTTCCAATTAAAAAAATACCCAAAAATTTCTTGTGGTGCGGGACGAAGATCCCGCTAATCATCAAGGACGGGCAGGATGCCCATCCCACAAAATTGGGTAATTTATTTTTTGGTGTTACCTTAGAACTTAGCTTGTTTTTGCAAGACCTGTTCTAGAGTTAAATTAAATTGAGATTTACCCTCAAAAACAGTGCCGACTTTACCTTTGTTAAAATGGATCATATTTAATTTGTAAGCTGTAAGCTTGATCTGTTAAGGGTACATTTCCCATAGCGTCTCCCACAGAGGAGGAATAACGAAGCGATAGCGAAGCACTCCGTAGGAATCGCAAAAACCACCGGATTATGTAATTACTTGCGCTCGTAATGACAATTTCAGGGGTCTATAAAGCCTGAAACCCTTGCAGATACCACTTGTGTGTACACCGTAGCCTTCATAAGGGGAAAGGGGGGTAAAATGTGATGAAAATTACGGGATACAACTTTTAAAACACTCTCTAATGGGATAACGTTTTTTCCAAGTTATATCAGACCAGTAATTCAGTATGTGCGAATTTAACGAAGTTAAGGAAATTTCGTTAATAACAATTTTGGAAGTCATAGTATAACTGGGTTGTAGCCTTATGTAAAAAAATTACTAACCTTTTCAAACAGCCAATTTCAGAAAAAATTCTTTAAAATGGTATAAATTTGAAGCACGCAAAAACTAAAATCAATGTCAATCCATCTAAAGATAGATATTGAAGCACCGGAATTGACTGGAGTTTAGATACTAGTAAGTAATTATAAAAGTGTTATTCTTTAATTTACTGTCTCTGTAGCAAGAATACGCAAAAGTTCTAGGGAATGGGATTTAAGCCTAAAGATAGAGTTAGACTTAAAGTGAGGGGTGTAAAAATTAGGTCTATGGTGTCATTGAGAAAGCAAAGAAGATGCCACAGCCGAAAGTAATAATTATCAATAAGCTTAGAGGACTACGGATACATCTCAGTAGCAATGTCGGTGCTTTGCGGAAAAAGCCGACATAGGACAGGTTGGCGTTAATCACCATCATGCTTAACAAAAATACAATGATGTTGGCATCTATGGAATACCAAGCTTCCTGCAAATTCAGGACACCCAAAGCTATCAACACAGCAGCGCCGACTAAGGCAATAGTGGTACGGTTTATCCATAGGTATGGGATGTAACTGAGAGCTAAACCTAGTTAGGTTAAAGATAATGCGCTGTAAATGGCAAATTTAGCAAGAATCACTGTCTAAAGTTTGCTGTTTAAGAGTATTTTTCCTAATCCTATTTATTGATAATTATTGCTATAATAAGTTTTGTTGCAGTTAACAGAAATCACACCCAAAGGCAGATGTCTTCACTAAAATTTTAACTGTGCCAAGTTACTAGTAAAATTGAATGAACACAGTATTGCTTTTTGGGAAATTATGGTCAAAGCGACATATTAACATATAGATTCAATCATAGGAAGCAGTTAATTACAACTTTGATAAAATTTCCGTCATAATACTGTTTTCCGTTTCAGGTTCTTGTCATATTGTATATTCATCAGTAAGGTGAATACCCTCAAAGGAAGAGAGGAATTACCATGAAGGTATCTAAGAATATTCAGAAGAAGATTTTTTTAACAAGTTGGATTTCTCTACATCCAGTAGACGCTAGTGAAGCTAATATGACTCCGTTACACCATGTTGCAGCCCAGCCGGCTTGGGACTTTTTACGTCCTTTGCGTAATTGGTTAGATAATATTCAGGTGCGCGATCGCCTATTAGCTCATCGTCTCTGTAAATACATTCCGGCTCAGTGTCCATTTGAGCGTGATGTCAAAGTATTTGGTAAAACACTGTTTCACATTCCGCCAATGTGTAAACTTAATCCTTTATACGAAGAAGTAGTAGGTTTGCGATTTAAAGCAATGTGCTATCTAGCTGATACCTGTGGCGAAGACATTTCTCAGTATTGCTAATGGGTAATGGGTAATAGGTAATAGGTAATAGATAGTAGTTTTACAACTGACCAATGACCAATGACAACTGACTAATTCTTTTGCTGTTGCCACTTTTGGATAGCATCCTGAGCATCTTCGTAGGCAATCGTTACTTGTGGGACTAATGCGGCGGTGGCGACAGCAGCTTGAAAATCTCCTTGAGTGGCACGAATTTTGGCTAAATCTAGAATTTTTTCACTCCATTCGTTAATTAATGTTTGGGCAATTTCAAACCCAGGTTGTCCTTTGGGAATTTTTTTAGCAACTTCGATGGCGCGATTATAGGTTGATGCTTGTTCAGGAATAATTAAATTTTTAGCTGCATCTAAGAGAGTTTTATTACTTACATATTGCTTGGCTTCTAGTTGCCATTTTTGAATAAGTGTTTGAGATTGGGAATAAAGCGGATCTTTTGTGGTGATTAACTTGGCAATTGTGATGGCGGCTGTATGTTTTTTTTGTTGAGCTTGTGCCTGTGCTAATTCCAAAATCATTTGACACCAGACCTGAATATTTTCCTGAGATTTGGCGTATAGTGGTGAATTTGGGGGAATTCTTTGGGATTTAGCGATCGCAATACTTAAATGATTTGGTTGTGTGGGGACAAGCAACATTTTTTGTAGCTCTAAAATCGCTTGATTACGTTTTTTAGAGTCTGTATTGGCACTAATTTGGGCGTTACTAGGATTTTGAGAAGTTTTAAATATTTGGGGAAATTGCAGTTTGCTAGTCTGATTATTAGATACTGTTTTTGAGAAATTTTTAAACCGAAAACTTTCAGGATTACGGAGTAAAAATGTAGCGATTATACCTACTATCACCATCGTACCGCCACCCCAAATGATAAATTGTTGCCAAATTGGTGGTTGAGATTGCAGTGAAGTATAGGTATTGGCTGTGGTAAGAGCGGGAATAAATCTGCCACTGGACTGGGATTCTGGGGAAATTGTTAAAGTGTGATTGCTGCTAACAAGTGACTTTGATATGGGTGGGGAGACTAAATTTTCCTCGGTTGTTGTTGGGGTTAAAGTGGTCTCAACTGAGGCATTTTCCGTCCACCAAGCCCTGTCTGTGCTGCTAGAGGAACTATTTTCTAGTGGGGGTGCGGTGCGGGTGATAGCAAAACTTTCGGCGGGGAAAATTAGGGCTTCTGAGTTTTCATCTAGTGTCAACGTGGGTAAAATAGCTGGCTGGGTCGTGGGAATGACAGTCATGGGGTTTTGGACTGGTCGCCAGTGGTGTTGACAAAGTTTGGGGGTAAGATAACTTACATAGGCGGCTAAATCGGCGAAGTTGTATCCTTTTCCAGAACCCAAGGCTTCTAATAATGCTGCTGTGAAAAAACCATGACCTAATTCCGTGCTTTCATGGGCAAATTCCTCGGGTTGACAGGAAATAATTGCGCCCATTTGCAGTTCTTGGGCTAGTTCAATAATTTCCTGTCCTACTGGTGCATCTGCTTGAGTCCCAAAAGCGCGGTTAATATCAAAAATGAGTAAGATATTGAGTCCAGTAACTTGTAGACCCTGGATGAGCGATCGCACTTCTATACCAGTTTCGGGAACTTGATCGGGATTGCCGGCGATTGGCATTAAATAATCTTGTTCTTTGTGATTAACCCCATAGCCGCTAAAGAATAACCATAGGTAGTCCCCTGGCTGCCAAAGTGTCGCTGCTAATTCTTCTAGCAACAAGAGGATATTTTCTTTTGTCGGATAGGAGGATTGTTCTCCTATGGGGGGCGAGGTATTTGTCATTAACAAGCATTTTTCGGGGAGAAAACCTGCTTCTGTTACCAAAAAATCCTTAATTGCCTCAGCATCGGCTTGAGCGCAACTGAGAGGTTGAAAGAATTGATATTGATCAATGCCGATGGCGATCGCCCAGTAATTTACCATCCCGCTATGAGTCGGTTGTTTGTTGTTTGTTTGCTGAAAATTGCCCTTAGCACGCGGCGTTAACCACACAGCTAACTTATGTAGGAGGAGTCAGGAGGAGGAAGAAGGAAGTAAAAGCCTCTTGTAGACAGCGGTTCATTGTCAATTGATGTCCTTTTGCACCTTGTCCGTTGCTATAGTTTAGTTAATTTTCACTTATTGCTGAAATTAGTTGTAGTGTACATAACATAAATAATCGTAAAATACTTCCACTCGATTTCCATGATCGGTCATTCAGGAGTTAGAAGATTATGTTCAGGATTGATGCAAAACAATCATTTTCCGTGATCCCCTTTTCAATTATTAGCCAAGTTGGCAAAAAAATCCAGGTTATTCATAGTGGAGTGTGGCTGTTATTAGCAGTTCCTTTATGGTTAATGACAGAATCGATCGCTCCGCAGATTGTCCAAGCTTACACAGCTAGAGTAGATTTACTGCTAGACCGTTTATCAGAGGAAAGCTACGGAACGGTTCTAAGAAGGGCAGAATCAACCGCTAGAGCCGCAACTCAACGCAGCTTTGATCAAGATATTTTAGTTACATAAGTATCCTTTATTATTTCAGCACAAAATCGGGGAGCGATCGCCCCAATTTTATCATTAGAAGTCAGTCGTCCTCAATGGCAAAAACTACCAGATCCCCAAAATTGGACAACTTATTTTAAAACAGCCCGCTTATTACTGTTAATTGATCAGTAGAGTGACATACTCCCGTACCGCTTTTGCCCAAGTCACTCGATTTTGGATTGACTCCACCCTCAAGTGTAGAGTTGGAAAATTTGGGATTTAAGACTTTTCCGTTCTCAAGGAACGGGAACCCATGCCAACTTGTTTAATCTAAAATCTAAAATCTAAAATTTCCGGTCAAAAGTCAATTAATCGCTTACAATAGGAAGGTTGTCAAGAAACACGATATACCGCTGTCATGGCTGTTCCTAAGAAGAAAACATCAAAATCTAAACGAGATAAACGCCGCGCTACCTGGAGACACAAAGCTGCTGTGGAAGCGCAAAAAGCTATCTCCCTTGGTAAATCAATTTTAAGTGGTCGTTCAAACTTCGTCTATCCAGCAATTGAGGAAGAAGAAACAGAAGAATCTTAGAGAAAAATTCAGTAGTCTCCAATTCAGGAGTTAGAACAAATTTATACTCGTGACGACTGAGATTTGAATTTTTACAGGTTCAAAAAATAGAGGCAAAGCTAGGCAGATTTTAGGAAAACGCCACCTCAAAATAAATAGGAAACGTAAAGACCATGCTGTGAAGTTAGCACGGTGCGTAGTTCGGCCCAACGACTTGATATCCTATGAAGATTTGAGAATTAAAAATCTGGTGAAAAATCATTGTCTAGATAAGTCTATTAACGACGCATCCTGGTATAAGTTTCGTGTCTGGCTTGAATATTTCGGACTCGTATTCAAGAGGGTCACGGTAGCGGTTAATCCGCAATACACGAGCCAGGAATGCTCTAACTGTGGTGAAATTGTTAAAAAATCTCTATCCACTAGAACGCATATTTGTCAATGCGGTTGTGTGATGGATAGAGATGAAAATGCAGCCTTAATTATCCTGAGTCGAGGATTGAGTACCGTAGGGCATACGGTAACTTTCATGCTAGACATGAGCAACGCTTTAGGAGATAAGTCCTCTACTCGTGCTGGAGAAATCCTGTCCGAGCAAGTCATGTCTTTGATTTAAGAATCCCCGTCTCTAAAGAGACGGGGAGTGTCAAAAAATTACTGAAAACCCGAATGTGTAAGGGTTTAGCAGTGCTAAACCCCTGCATGGAGGATCAAATAATTTAGCCATTTTGATTAAGTACCAATAATTTTTTTCAACAGCGGTAATTTACCTTGATAGGGTGCGTATCGCCAATTTATATCCAAACGAAATGTGTTTTGCAAGACACTTTTGTAATGGGAAAAGGTGTCAAAACCAGCTTTACCGTGATAGCTACCCATCCCACTATCACCCACACCCCCAAATGGTAAAGAAGAAACAGCAACCTGCATGACTGTGTCATTAATGCATACTCCCCCAGATGATGTTTCCTGTAAAATACGTTTTTGCAGGTTTTTGTTTTGAGAAAATAAATATAAAGCCAGGGGTTTTGGTCTAGAGTTAATCAAGGTAATAGCTTCATTGATATCTGTATATTCAATGATGGGTAAAATTGGACCAAAAATCTCCTCTTGCATTACCGGATCTGTTAAAGAAACATTTTCTAACAAAGTAGGTGCAATATAAAGTTGTTCACGGTGAGTTTCTCCACCAATAATCACTTCACCATATTTGAGTAAATTAGCTAATCTGTCAAAATGTTCTTGGTGAATAATTCTGGCATAATCAGGACTAGTAGTTGGATTTTTTCCATAAAATTCTTGCAGACATTTTTGTAAAGCATTGACTAAATTTGGTTTAATTTTTGCATCTACCAACAAATAATCCGGGGCAATACAAGTTTGTCCAGCATTAATAAATTTACCCCAAGTGATGCGTTTGGCGGTATGTTCTAGATTAATGTCTGTATCAATGATACAAGGACTTTTCCCCCCTAATTCCAAAGTTACCGGAGTGAGATGTTTGGCAGCAGCTTCCATCACTATTTTACCAATGGCTGTACCACCGGTAAAAAAGATGTGATCGAATTTTTCTGCTAGTAACTGTTGACTAGCTTCTACTGCACCAGGGACAACTGTAATATATTCTGGATCAAAGTATTTATGAATAAGTTTTATAATTAAATCCGAAGTATGCGGTGCGAGTTCTGAAGGTTTAATAATAGTGCAATTTCCCGCAGCGATCGCCCCAACCAAAGGTGAGATAATTAACTGAAAGGGATAATTCCAAGGACCAATAATTAAAACTACTCCTAACGGTTCTGGATATATCTTAGCCGAGTATGGAAATAAATCTAAAGGAACGGCTGCTTTTTTGGGTTTTGTCCAAGTATTGATATGTTTGAGGGCATAATCAATTTCTTTATTCACACCGATTTCCGTAGCATAACTCTCAAATTCAGGTTTATGTAAATCAGCTTTTAAGGCTTGAATGATTGCTGCTTTATTCTCAATTACTAGTTGTTTTAGTATTTTAAGTTGGGCAATACGAAAAGTAGCATTTTTAGTTTTACCAGTTTGGAAAAACTGGCGTTGTTTGGCAATAATCTCGACGCATCTTGGTAATTCGTTGGTAATCATTGTTAATCAAATCTTAAAGAATGTGTGTAATGATTCAGGGAACAGGGAAGATAAAAGAAAAATGTTTTTCATGCTTCATTCTGATAGCGCAGCGTGGCGTTAGCTATACTTCTGAATTCTTACGAATGTGTTTTAATATTAGGCAACAACCTCTCATTGAGATTCGCAAATTATGGATTTATCCAATTTTACTACATTACAAAATTTAGAATCAGCCTTTGGTGGGGAATCAATGGCTAATCGTAAATACCTATTTTTTGCAGCAGTCGCACGTAAACTAGGTTTTGCCGATTTAGCAAAACTTTTTAAAGAAACAGCAGATCAAGAGACTGAACACGCTTTCGCACATTTTGAATTATTACATCCAGAACTTGTTGTTGAAGATGCAGCAGCTTTAACTGATGAACAAAAAAGGGAAATCATCTCTCGTTGTTTATCTTTAGCGATCGCAGGTGAAACCTATGAATACACAACCATGTATCCTGAATTCGCTGCTGCTGCTGAACATGATCGAGATCATCCCGCAGCGGCAGAATTTCTCCAGCAAGCTCAAGAATCTAGTGATCACGCTAACACATTTCGTACCGCCGCTCACCGATTTGGGTTGCTTAAATTCATTGAAAATTATCACGCAGATCGCTACACTGAAGCCTTAGAAGTCTTGAACGGTGGAGACGCTGTGACTAGAGTTGTCAGTGAAGATCCGCAAACCCAGAAATGGATTTGTAGACAATGCAGCATGATTTATGATCCTGTGACAGGTGATCCCGATTCAGGAATTGCACCAGGTACTGCATTTGCAGATATTCCTAAAGATTGGCATTGTCCTATTTGCGGTGCAACCAAGAAAACTTTTAAACCCCTTGAGGAAAAAGTTGCCGCTTAATAAAAGTTAATCTAAGTAAATTCCCCATCATCTACTGATGCTCCCTCTTCTCTGATAACGTATAAAATATAGAAGAGGGATTTCTGTAATTAGGACAAATATGCCGTGACTGCTAATGCCATGCCATCAGATAGAGATCAATCTTTATCTGTTGGCATGGATGACTATATTTCTAAGCCTGTTAAAATAGAAAAAGTTGTATAGTCAATTCAATTGCTGCAACAAAGATGTTTTAATAGCAGGAGATAGGAGTTCGGAGTTCGGAGTTAGGAGTCAGGAGAAAGAAGAAGAAAATTCCCTGTTCCCTGTTCCCTTATCTCAACCAGCAATTTAAATGCGTGACAGCTTAGGAAAAAGTACCCAAAAAAAAGAGAGTGGGAGGAGGCATTACCAAGCGCCTTTCTCTCCCACTCTACCATTTGCTGCTGAAGCGATTAGGAACTTTATTCATATAGACAAAAACCGCTAATTAGGGGGGTAATTTGCAGGTTAACGATAACGTCTATACTTAGCAGGTATTCCTATGCAGCAAATACTAATTCTATTTATTTTTTAGACAACCTCTACAAGAGTCTTTTGTTAATTGATTCAGCGTTTTAACAACTCTCTTGTTTTTGCTTGTCTAATATAATTTAGCTTGGATAATTTCATCGTGGTTGCCAATTTGGCATTTATTTTTATTTTTGTTATTTGTTAATCTCTAACAGTTTTTAACCTATATTTTTCGAGAATAATTAATAGGGGGTCACACCCATCATCCCTGACATAGCTTGATTTCATTGGTTTTAAAGGCATTTTGTCTATGACTATAAACCCGATTTTAAAGTATTCTAATTATGCAAAATTCAGGTTTTCAGGATGAGGGGTGAAACCCTTCATTGATTCACTAAGAGTCTTCTCTATATAGGATTGAAGTGAGATCAAGTTAAATTGTTAAACCAATTCCTCCAGCCGCAAAATCAATCACGGTTTGATGGGAAAATTCATGGGTGGCGATCGCTTGCAACATTGTCAAAGGTAAGGTGAGATGATTTGCACCGGCTTGAAGAGATGCGGCTGCTTCTGCTGGTGACTTGATACTAGCTGCTAAAATTTCCACATCACTGCCTTTGAGGATGCTGGACATATCGCGGACTAAGGCAATACCGGCTCCTAGCAAACGTTCTGCCCGATTTACATAGGCGATCGCAATTTTTGCCCCCGCTTCCTTAGCTACAGCGGCTTGTGCGGGGCTGTAAATGCCAGTGACGGAACAGGTAATTTCCGAAGAAAGGATGGCTACTACCTCAAATCCTAGCGGTGTAGCGGGAATTTTCAAGATGGTTTGAGAACCAATAATTTCAAAGGCTTTTCTCCCTTCGGCTATCATTTTCTCTTTATCTGAAGCCAGGAGTTGGTAGTATACAGGACCCGAAGTTAAGGAAACTAAGGTTTTGAGGGTGATTGCTGGTGGGGTGTTAGCTTGCGCTAATAATGTGGGGTTGGTGGTAATACCTTTAACCCAACCCCAATGTTTAACGATTTCGGCTTCTGCGGCAATAGCTGAATCTAAATAAAGTGCCATAATCATCCTGATAAATTCTTACAAGAGCATTCGGTAAGCGTAAAGCTCAGTGTCTTTAGACTTGAGATACAAGCGAATCCTGCGGTTTTAACCGCATAGAGTCTTTCTTTTCATTACCAATAGGACTTACGCACTGTACAAATTCACGATGATGTGGATGAACGAAAATCCGTCGTTTCAGGCTTTTGGTGATTAACTTCTGCTCAATAGCGAACTGCTTGCAGCAGCGCTTCGCTATCGCTTAAAAATCATCAAAAAATCACGTTAAAATGCCCGAAACCCATACCTCATATTTGGTTGATCCTGTCAATGCGTAAGTCCTAACCAATATAAAATTAGGCTTTTAAGCCTTCTGAGGGATAGATTAAGCCGTGAAATACTTCGCCGCAGAGTGATAAGTAATAATCGCCGTTGTCGACTGTTCAGGATATAATTGCTCACTTTCATCCATGTGCATCTTCATCCTATCAACTCCCAACAACTCCAACTGCTTATACTGATCTTGGATATTCGGACAAGCTGGATAGCCGAAACTATACCGAGAACCTTGATAGCGCTGCGCCAACATATCCCGAATATTGTCCGGTTCAGAATCACCAAAACCTAACTCCCGGCGGATTCTGGCGTGAGTCCATTCCGCCAAGGCCTCCGCTACCTGTACAGCCATACCATGAAAATACAGATAGTCCGTGTATTTATTATCGGCAAATAGCTTTTGTCCGAACTCCGTTGCAACTTCCCCCACAGTCACCGCTTGCATAGGGAAAACATCAATAATTCCCGACTCCTTCGGTGCAAAAAAATCCGCAATACATAACCTATTAAAAGACCTCTGACGCGGAAACTCAAAACTAGCTCTTACCTCTGCGTCCTCTGCGCCTCTGTGGTTCGTTTCATAAATCAATAAACTATTCCCCTCAGATTGACAAGGAAAATAGCCATAAATTACTTGAGGATGTAATAAATTCTCCTCAATAATTCGCTGTTTCCACTCTTCTAATACCGGATAAACCTTATCAGCTAAAAACGCCTGATATTCCTCCTTAGATTGTTCCTTGGGTTTGCGGAATTGCCATTGTCCAGCTACCAAAGCTTGTAAATCCAAATACCAGAATAATTCCTCCAAAGAAATATCATCAGGTTGTAAAAACTGCGTTCCCCAAAAAGGTGGTTGCGGACGTTCAATATCTACAGCCACAGCCTCAGAACGCCGAGTATCAACCTCTTTTTTAAGATCAGAATTATCTATTGTGGGGTGGGAACCTTGCCTGCTATTTTCCTCAACAGATTGATGTCCATTTTCTACAACTTCATCCAAAAATCCCTGTAAATTATCCCAATTACCTGCTGTTTTTGCAGGCATTAACTTATCCATAAAATGCAAATCAGAAAACGCATCTTTGCCATAAACAACTTTACCTTTATAAGTTCCTTGGCAATCCTGATTGACAAATTTAGGAGTTAAAGCTGCACCACCTAAAATTACCGGCACAGTAATTCCTTTTTCATTAAAAGTCTGTAAATTCTCTTTCATGAAAGCGGTAGATTTTACTAACAATCCACTCATGGCAATACAATCAGGTTGATACTGTTCGTAAGCTTGAATGATGTTTTCTACAGATTGCTTAATTCCCAGGTTAATTACCTTGTAACCATTGTTAGATAAAATGATATCTACAAGATTTTTACCAATATCGTGAACGTCACCTTTGACAGTAGCAATCACAAAAGTTCCTTTCGCATTATTGCCAGATTCCGACTTTTCCATGAACGGTTCTAAATAAGCAACCGCAGCTTTCATGGTTTCGGCAGATTGTAAGACAAAAGGTAATTGCATTTGTCCAGAACCGAACAATTCACCGACAACTTTCATTCCGTCTAATAAGAAAGTATTGATGATTTGTAAGGGAGGATATTGTTCTAAAGCTTTTGTTAATTGAGTTTCTAAACCAATGCGTTCACCGTCAATAATATGCCGTTTCAAACGTTCTTCAATTGGTAAACTGGCATCAATTCCTGTGTTCCGTTTGGTTTTGACTCCGGCAAAAATTGTGGTTAATTCTCCCAAAGGATCATAAACGCAGACATTACCATCAAATTTGCGTTGATCATAAATTAATTGTCGGCAAACTTCTTGATGTTGAGGTTCAATTTTAGCCAGGGGTAAAATTTTACTCGCGCTGACAATTGCTGCATCCATGCCCGCATTCATGGCTTCATGTAAAAACATTGAGTTTAAGACTATGCGGGAGGCGGGATTTAAGCCAAAGGATATATTAGAAACGCCCAACATGACATGACATCCGGGCAGTTCTTGGCGAATGCGGCGAATGGATTCAATGGTGGCTTTGCCATTTTCCCGATCTTCTTCAATCCCAGTAGAAATCGGTAGAGCTAAAGTATCAAAGAATATTTCTGTAGGAGCAATCCCATATTCTACAGCTTGACGGTAAGCCCGTTGGGCAATTTGAAACTTTTTCTCTGCTGTCCGCGCCATACCATCTTCATCAATTGTGCCAATAATGACACCAGCACCGTATTTTTTGGCTAATTCTAAAACTTTCAAAAATCGTGGTTCACCGTCTTCGTAGTTGGTGGAATTGAGTAAACACTTACCTCCAGCCACTTTTAAACCCGCTTCCATTTTTTCCCATTCAGTGGAGTCGAGCATTAATGGTAATGTCACGTTATTGACGATGCGAGAAACCAACTCGTACATATCACGCACGCCGTCACGTCCCACATAATCAACGTTAACATCCAGGATATGTGCGCCTTCTTTCACCTGACTCCGCGCCATTGAGACTAAACCATCCCAATCTTCGGCGTTGAGTAAGTCACGGCATTTTTTAGAACCACTGGCGTTGAGACGTTCACCCACAATCAAAAAAGAATTTTCTTGCTCGTAAGGTTGAGTAGTATAGATTGATGCTGCGGATGGTTCTAAACTTGGTTGTCTAACTTTTGGTTTTAACTCTTTAGCAATTTCCGCCAATTGTTGAATGTGTGCTGGTCGTGTCCCACAGCAACCCCCAATCACTTGGACACCTAAATCTTCAACAAAGTGCATTAACGCCATCCGTAATTCTATGGGCGTAAGC
The DNA here is from genome assembly GCF_002368115.1 of Dolichospermum compactum NIES-806. Taxonomy (NCBI): domain Bacteria; kingdom Bacillati; phylum Cyanobacteriota; class Cyanophyceae; order Nostocales; family Aphanizomenonaceae; genus Dolichospermum; species Dolichospermum compactum. The sequence continues at coordinate 1,401,169 of NZ_AP018316.1, forward strand.
TTGTAATGGGCTTGACCGCCAATGTTTTCCGGTAAACCCGCGTTGGGAATACAGGAAACTACGAAGGGGGAATGTTCTGATAAATACTTGATGTGTGGTTTCATCAAGTCGGGACCGGTGGCACAATTTAAGCCGAGAATATCAATGGGATAAGATTCGAGAATAGTAACTACGGCGTTGATTTCTGTCCCTACCAGCATTGTTCCCATGCTTTCCATAGTTACAGACACCATTAAGGCGCGTCTTTCCCCTTTTTTGGCAAAAACTTCCTCAATTCCATTCAATACGGCTTTGATTTGTAGCACGTCTTGGCAGGTTTCGACGAGAAATAAATCCACACCACCATCAAATAAGGCTTCTGCTTGTTCAGCAAAAGAGGCTTTCATGGTGTCAAAGTCAATATGTCCCAAGGTGGGAAGTTTGGTGGTTGGACCGATAGAACCAGCCACAAATCGGGGTTTTTCGGGAGTGGAAAATTCCGCAGCAACACTTTTGGCAAGTTCGGCGGCTTTTTTCGTGAGATAGTAAGCTTGGTCTGCTAGGTCGTATTCTGCGAGAACGATGGACATAGAGCCAAAGGTATCAGTTTCAATGACATCAGCGCCAGCAGCGAGAAAATCACGGTGAACTTTGGCGACGGCTTCGGGTTTGCTGTGAACTAAATACTCGTTACAACCTTCATATTGTGCGCCTCCAAAATCTTCAGCGGTGAGGTTTTGGGCTTGCAGGTTGGTTCCCATTGCGCCGTCAAAGACGATAACGGGACGTTCTGGACTATAGAGGTGTTTGAGAAAAGGATGGGTCATATTGTGTGAAAGAATAGAGTTATTTTTGTAATACTAGACTTAATTTATTATCCGTTTACAAACTGAGGTAGTCTAGCTTCAATTGTTGCGTATTATGCAGTGATGTGATCTTACTCAAGAACCACAACAGATTAACCAAAAATAAAATAGTGAAACTTTCAGATTTCAGCAGTCCATTACCGAAAACAGTATCTACTACCATGTCTGTTAATTCTAAACTTTACGAAGGCAAAGCTAAAATTCTTTATGCCACAGATGATCCAGAGATTTTGTTGGCTGATTTTAAGGATGATGCTACAGCCTTTAATGCTCAAAAACGAGGCAGCATTGAAAACAAGGGCATGATTAACTGTAGTATTTCTAGTCAACTATTCCAACAATTGGCAATGCAGGGGATTAAAACTCATTTTATTGATAGTCCAGCCCCCAATTTGATGAGAGTTAAGGCTGTAAAAATTATCCCCTTAGAAGTGGTTGTCAGAAATATTGCGGCTGGTAGCCTGTGTCAGCAAACTGGGTTAGCACTGGGAACTGTGTTATCACAGCCTTTGGTGGAATTCTATTATAAAGATGATAGTCTAGGTGATCCTCTACTGACAAGCGATCGCCTATTTCTCCTAGAATTAGCCACACCGGAACAAGTTGCTCAAATTACCCATCTTGCCTTGAAAATCAACGAATTTCTCAAGCAGTTTTGGGAAAAGTGTCAAATTACCCTAGTGGACTTTAAACTGGAATTTGGCGTAGATTCACAACAGCAAGTGCTTTTAGCCGACGAAATTAGTCCCGATACCTGTCGTCTATGGGACATAGCCGAAACTGATACTAACCGTCGAGTTATGGATAAAGACCGTTTTCGTCGTGACTTAGGAAACGTAGAAAATGCCTATCAGGAGGTTTTACAGAGAGTATTAAAAGTAGTAGAAAGCTACAAAGCTGAGTAAGTAATTTTTCCAGTGATTAACAAATAATGGTGTGTGGTAGTGAAGAGAAATATGATTAAAAAACATTTAACACCCGGATTAATGGCTATGGTAGCCATGACAGTCCCTTTAGCAATTTCTGTCAAAGCAAACGCCCAAGCTACTGATAGTCACCCACAGACCACAGAAGTTTTGACAGCAGAAACAAATCAGCCAGAAAAACAGCATCCTGTTAAAAGTGATGGTAGTGAAAATCTGACATCCCATGCCCTCGCATTGCCAATAGTTGGAGAAAAAGAATCTAATCACTTTTCTCCGATTGCGAAAGTCGTCACGCCCAATTCAGCCGCAGTAGACAAAGCATCTGTTATTGTCCCAAAAACCACAATAGTTCCCATTACCGCACAAGTCCCCCAACCAGAGACTACTCAACCCCCTGCGGCTACACCTACTCAAAAAAACTCAACTCCCTCAACAATCAAGACGGAATCTGAAGTTACACCACAACCCACAGTAACTACCCCAGCAAAACCGACCCAACCTCCTGCGACTGAATCTAGTCCAGAAGCAACGGAAGCCCGTGTACTGGTGTCAGAGGTAGCAATTAAATCAGAAACAGGACAAATCACCCCCGAACTAGAAACCGAAGTTTATAAAGTAATTCGTACCCAAGCCGGACAAACAACCACCCGTTCCCAACTTCAAGAAGATATTAGTGCGATTTTTAGAACTGGGTTTTTCTCCAACGTCCAAGCATTTCCAGAAGATACCCCTCTGGGTGTGCGAGTCAGTTTTATTGTTACCCCCAATCCCACTCTCTCCAAAGTAGAATTAGACGCAAATCCTGGCACAGCAGTTGCCTCTGTCCTTCCTGCTGGAACAGCCAACGAAATATTTAGTAATCAATATGGCAAAATTCTCAACTTGCGGGAATTAAACGAAGGCATCAAGCAATTAACAAAGCGTTATCAAGATCAAGGTTATGTGCTGGCTAACTTAATTGGCGCACCCAAAGTCTCAGACAATGGAGTTGTTACCCTCCAAGTTGCCGAAGGGGTTGTAGAAAGCGTGAAAGTCCGATTCCGTAACAAAGATGGTGAAGACGTAGACGACAAAGGCAACCCAATTCGGGGACGGACAAAGGATTATATTATTACGCGAGAATTAGAATTAAAGTCGGGAACGGTATTCAATCGCAATACAGTACAGAGAGACTTAGCACGGGTATATGGATTAGGATTGTTTGAACCGCCAGATACTGAACCTATATCTCTTGCCCCTGGTAGTGACCCCAGCAAAGTAAATGTGCTAGTCAATGTGATTGAACGTACCAGCGGTTCTATTGCTGCCGGGGCGGGTATCAGTTCCGCTAGTGGTTTATTTGGAACTGTTAGCTATCAGCAGCAAAACCTGGGAGGAAGAAACCAAAAATTAGGGACAGAGGTACAGTTAGGAGAACGGGAACTACTATTTGACCTCCGCTTTACTGATCCTTGGATTGGTGGTGATCCTTATCGAACTTCATATACAGCAAATATTTTCCGTCGTCGTTCTATTTCTCTGATTTTTGAAGGTAAAGATAATAACATTGAAACCTTTAATCCTGATAATATTACTGATACAAATCAACAAGATCGCCCCCGGATTACTCGGTTAGGTGGTGGTGTTACCTTTACTCGTCCCCTGTCTGCCAATCCTTTCAAAAGTTCCGAGTGGCTGGCTTCTGCGGGACTACAGTATCAACGGGTTTCTGGTCGTGATGCTGACGGAAATTTAAGGAAGGAAGGGGCAATATTTGATGATAATGGTAAAATCATCAGTGATAGAATTCCCCTTACCCTTTCTTCTTCCGGGGAAGATGATTTATTACTATTCAAGCTGGGCGCACAAAGGGATCTCCGCAATAATTCCTTACAACCCACAAACGGTTCTTTTCTCAGCTTTGGAGTTGATCAATCTGTACCTGTGGGTTCAGGTAGTATTTTTATGACTAGGTTACGAGGTAACTATAGTCAGTATCTACCGATTAAATTGATTAGCTTTAGCAAAAAACCGCAAACTTTAGCATTTAACCTCCAAGGCGGAACTATATTTGGCGATGTACCTCCTTATGAAACCTTTACTCTGGGTGGTAGTAACTCGGTTCGGGGTTATGACGAAGGCAGATTGGGTACGGGTAGTAAGTATATCCAAGCTGCGGTTGAATATCGCTTCCCTGTGTTCTCTGTGGTCAGTGGCGCACTATTTTTTGATTATGGTAGTGATTTGGGAAGTAGTACCCAATCTGCACAATTGTTAAAGAAAAATGGTAATGGCTATGGCTATGGTGTGGGTTTGCGGGTGCAATCTCCACTTGGACCAATTCGTATAGATTATGGTGTCACTGATGAAGGTGATAGTCGGATCAATTTTGGGATTGGAGAAAGATTTTAAATTGGTCGGTGGTCAGTTGCCAGTTGTCGGTGGTCGGTGGCTAAGAATTTTACTCCTGGCTCCTGAATCTTTTTTGGGCGCATGCCCTGCGCCCCTACCTTCTGACTCCTGTTCCTTAATAATAAGCAATACTAACTACAATATGGGGATTGTTGGGCGATGGAACAACATACGTTAGCTGGGGAAATTACCCAAGCTGGTGTGGGTTTGCATAGTGGTGTTAATACTCAGGTGCGAATATTACCTGCGCCACCGGAGAGTAACCGCTTTTTTGTGCGGGTAGATTTACCAAATTCACCCATGATTCCTGCTCAGGTTGCAGCTGTGAGTAAGACTGTGCTTTCTACTCAGTTGGGTAAGGATGAGGTCTGTGTTCGCACTGTGGAGCATTTACTGGCAGCTTTGGCGGCTATGGGGGTGGATAACGCCAGAATTGAAATTGATGGACCGGAAGTGCCACTTTTAGATGGTTCGGCGCGGATTTGGTGTGAAAGAATTGCTGAGGTGGGAATAGTAGCCCAAATGGCGCATAATTTACCTGCACCTGTTATTACTGAACCAGTTTGGATTTATGAGGGTGATGCTTTTGTTTGCGCTCTACCTGCACCGGCCACTCGATTTAGCTATGGGATAGATTTTAATTTGGCGGCAATTGGTAATCAATGGCACAGTTGGTTATTAATGTCCTGTTTGGAAAAGTCTGCGGCGGATTTTGCGGTAGAAATTGCGCCGGCACGGACTTTTGGGTTACAGGATCAAATTGAATATCTGCAAAGGTCGGGATTAATTAAAGGTGGGAGTTTGGATAATGCTCTGGTTTGCGGGGTTAAAGGTTGGCTAAATCCCCCATTACGATTTGCAAATGAGCCAGTCCGTCATAAAATTTTGGATCTAGTAGGAGATCTAAGTTTACTGGGAACTTTCCCTGTTGCTCATTTTTTGGCGTACAAAGCTAGTCATAATTTACACATTCAACTAGCCAGAAAAATTTTAGAGTTGTTCTAAAATGCCTGAATTGATGGCAGTTTCCGAGAGCAAGAGAGAAACAGTAATCAAAAAGTAAGATAGTATTTATACTTTTAGTTCTATTTATTGTTCTCTGTTCCCTGCTCCCTGTTCCCTGCTATACCTATTCCTAGTGTCTAATCATTCAAATAACTTACAACTAATGTCCACTATTACCGAACCTAATTCTCAGGAAGTAAATACATCAAGTGAGGATAAACAGACAATTAAAACTACCTTGACTATTGAGGAAATTCAGGAACTTTTGCCCCATCGCTATCCATTTTTACTGGTAGATCGGATTATTGATTATGTACCTGGTAAGAAGGCTGTGGGTATTAAAAATGTTACTTTTAATGAACCCCAATTTCAAGGGCATTTTCCGGGGCGATCGCTCATGCCCGGTGTGTTAATTATTGAAGCAATGGCACAAGTTGGGGGGATTGTGATGACGCAAATGCCGGACTCCAAAGGAGGACTGTTTGTATTTGCTGGTATTGATAAAGTCCGGTTTCGTCGGCAAATTGTTCCTGGGGATCAACTGGTGATCACGGTGGAACTGTTGTGGGTAAAACAGCGTCGTTTCGGGAAAATGCAAGGACGAGCGGAAGTTGACGGACAGTTAGCCGCTGAAGGAGAACTAATGTTTTCTCTGATTAGTTAAAGGTCATTATTAATGCAAGGAGTCAGGAGTCAGGAGTCAGGAGGAAGAAAGAAAGAAAGAAAGAAGAAAGAAGTAGGAGGAATATTGAATCTCAATGGCTAATGTTTAGATACCTTGCAACCTCAAGCAAGCCTAAATAAATTAAACACAACTTTTGGCTAATTCTGAATTTTCGCCCTCACACATAACTTACTTTGCCCGACACATTTCTTAACTGAATAAATTAACAACTAGCACTTAGTTTTGGAGATTCACCTTTGAAAACACTTATTCATCCAACTGCTGTCATACATACTAGTGCGGAACTCCACCCAACAGTGCAAGTCGGCGCTTATGCTGTGATTGGAGAAAATGTCAGAGTTGGTGCAGACACTGTAATTGGCGCTCATGCTGTTCTGGAGGGTCCTTGTGAAATTGGTACGGGAAATCAGATTTTCGCCGGTGCAGCTATCGGTATGCAGCCACAGGATCTCAAGTATGTGGGAGAACCTACTTGGGTAAAAATTGGCAATAATAATTCCATTCGGGAGTATGTGACGATTAACCGCGCTACTGGTAGGGGTGAAGCGACAGTAATCGGCAATGGCAATTTATTGATGGCTTATGTTCATGTAGGTCATAATTGCCTGATTGAGGATTCTGTCATTATTGCTAATTCTGTGGCTTTGGCAGGTCATGTACATATTGAATCGCGAGCTAGACTGAGCGGCGTTTTAGGTGTGCATCAGTTCGTCCATATTGGGGGAATGTCAATGGTCGGAGGAATGACACGCATTGATAGAGATGTACCTCCTTATATGTTGGTGGAAGGAAATCCGGCAAAAGTGCGATCACTCAATTTGGTAGGATTAAAACGTTCGGGAATGCCTGCAAGTGACTTTCAATTAATTAAAAAGGCTTTCCGTCTTCTCTACCGTTCTGAGTTTTTATTTAAAGATGCTTTGCAGGAGTTGAAAAATTTAGGAGATACAGAGGAATTAAAACATCTTCGCCGTTTCTTGTTACTTTCCCAAATGCCGGGAAGACGCGGTTTAATTCCCGGAAAAGGTAAAAAATCCGTCAATGAATAGTCAGTCAGATGTAGGGGCGGGGTTTTCCCGTCCTCAAATTTTACTCTGTTTTTGTGGACAGAATATGGATTGAATGAACCACGAAGAAGCGAAGAACACGAAGGAAGAAGAAGACGAAGAAGACGAAGAAAATAGGTAATTTTTAAGGGGGAATGGGGTAGGAAAGGACATGAAAATCTAATATCTAATATCTAATATCTAAAAATGCGAATATTTATTAGCACCGGTGAAGTTTCTGGAGATCTACAGGGTTCGCTATTAATTAAGGCACTTCAACGCCAATCTGTGGCTGCGGGGTTGACATTGGAAATTATTGCCTTGGGTGGCGATAAAATGGCGGAAGCTGGGGCGAAAATTTTGGGTAATACCAGCGGTATTGGTTCAATGGGTTTGATTGAGTCTTTGCCTTATGTTATTCCTACTTTAAGAGTACAACGGCAAGCGATCGCTCACTTGAAGAAAAATCCCCCGGATTTAGTGGTTCTCATTGACTATATGGGTCCAAATTTGGGCATTGGTACATTCATGAAGGAAAATTTGCCTGATGTGCCTGTGGCTTATTATATCGCTCCTCAAGAGTGGGTATGGTCTATGAGTTTTCAGAATACTAACCGCATTGTTGCTTTTACAGATAAACTATTAGCAATTTTCCCAGAAGAAGCCCGATATTATCAACAAAATGGGGCAAAGGTTTCTTGGGTAGGTCATCCTTTAATTGATAGAATGGCAAACGCGCCTAGTCGGACAACTGCGAGGGAGAAATTAGGAGTTAAAGTAGAAGAAATAGCGATCGCTCTTTTACCAGCTTCCCGTCATCAAGAATTAAAATATCTTCTACCAATAATTTTTCAAGCTGCCCAAAATATTCAATCTAAACTACCAAATGTACATTTTTGGATTCCTCTATCCTTGGAAACATTTAAAGAACCAATTACAGCCGCAATTCAAGAATATGGGTTAAAAGCTACAATAGTATCAACTCAAAAACAAGGCGTTCAAGATATTTTAGCAGCGGCTGATTTTGCCATTACTAAGTCGGGAACAGTGAACTTAGAATTAGCATTATTAAATGTCCCCCAAGTTGTAGTTTATCGTCTTCATCCTCTTACAGCTTGGATTGCGCGTCATATTCTTAAAGGTTCAATTCCTTTTGCTTCTCCAGTCAATTTAGTTGTCATGCGGGAAATTGTCCCAGAATTTTTACAAGAACAAGCTACAGCCGAGAATATTACCCAAGCTGCTATGGAATTGTTATTAAATCCTGAAAAAAGACAACAAACTTTGACCAATTATCAAGAAATGCGCCATTGTTTGGGAGAATTGGGAGTGTGCGATCGTACAGCTAAAGAAATATTAGCAATGAAAAAGTAGATAATAGTTAAAATGGCAAAAAAACGACCAATTGCAGTTGATTTATTTGCAGGTGCAGGAGGCATGACATTAGGCTTTGAACAAGCCGGTTTTGATGTCCTTGCATCTGTGGAAATAGATCCAATTCATTGTGCAATTCATCAATTTAACTTTCCCTTTTGGACGGTGTTATGCAAAAGTGTTGAAGAAACAACAGGGGAAGAAATTAGAAATAGTTCTCAAATTGCTAATCAAGAAATTGATGTAGTTTTTGGTGGTCCTCCCTGTCAAGGTTTCTCATTAATGGGAAAACGTTCGTTTGATGATCCAAGAAACTCTTTAGTCTTCCATTTTATTAGATTAGTTGTAGAATTACAACCCAAGTTTTTTGTCTTGGAAAATGTCAAAGGAATGACAGTCGGTAAACACAAAGAATTTATCGCTGAAATCATTAGTCAATTTTCCGAAAGTGGTTATCAAGTTAATGCAAATTATCAAGTTTTAAATGCAGCTAATTATGGAGTACCCCAAAATCGAGAAAGGTTATTTTTACTAGGTTCACGTCAAAATATCGAATTACCGAAATACCCAGAAGAAATTACATTCCCCGCAAAATCCAACCAATCTTCCGCGAATAAATTAGTCTTAACTCCTACAGTTTGGGAAGCATTACAAGATTTACCAGTAATAGAAAACTATCAAGAACTATATCAACAAGATTGGATATTCACAGATTTTGGCAAATCTAGTAATTATGCTAAAAAACTGCGTAATCTTGCGACTGCAAAAAACAACTATTCCTATAAACGTCAATATGATCCTACTTTACTAACATCAAGTTTAAGAAGTAAGCATTCACCAGAATCTATGGATAGATTTGCATCTACACCTCATGGTAAAATTGAATCAATTAGTCGTTTTCATAAACTTGATCCTCATGGTTTATGTAATACGTTAAGAGCAGGAACACCTAGTAATAAAGGTGCATTTACTTCTCCTCGTCCTATACATCCTTTTATTCCTAGATGTATTACTGTGAGAGAAGCTGCGCGGTTACATTCCTATCCTGATTGGTTTAGATTTCATCCGACAAAATGGCATGGTTTTAGACAAATTGGTAATTCTGTACCGCCACTTCTAGCGCAAGCAGTCGCAGGGGAAATTATTAAAGTTTTAGATATCACATCTTCTCAACCTCAAGGTGTTCAAGATTTAGGGGATATTAGTTTATTAACACTTGATATGTCAGCAGCAGCAAAATATTTTGGAGTAAACCCCCATGTTATAGAACCGAGAACTAGAAGAGAAATGAATTTTTCGGATTTAACGAACCACAGAGACACAGAGGACACAGAGGTAATAAGAAGATAAGATGGAGTGGTTTTTTATAAGTTCTCTAGAAATTTATATCTGGTGTTGCGAATGAATGAATAATATCTATCCCTAAATAATTTCCATATTTAAAATAAATCCTGGTAAAATATCTTCACCTGATAATTCTTGAGGAAAGTCTAATATCTCTACTGGTTTACCAAGACGATAAATTTCCACTTGACCCATTTTCCGATTAATTAACCAACCTAATTTAACTCCAGTATTCATATATTCCTGCATTTTTGCTCGCGTTTCCTGCAAACTATCACTGGGTGATATTAATTCTAAAACAAAATCTGGGGCAATGGGTGAAAACTTTTCTTGTTCTTCTAATGTAAGTTTATCCCATCTATCTTTTCTTATCCAAGCAACATCAGGGGAACGATTTGCACTATTGGGAAGTTTAAAACAAGTGGAAGAATTGAAACAAACTCCTAATTTACTCTGACGATTCCAAAGAGCAAAATCTGTTGCAATTTCAGCATTTTGATTTCCTATTATTCCTCCTGTAGGTGATATTATCAATAGTTTTCCGTCTGCATTACGTTCAAATTTGACTTCAGGATTTTCTCGACAGAGTTGATAAAATTGGTTGTCGGTAAGTTGGATAATGGGGTTTAAGTTGACGGTGATAGCTTTCATGATGAATCTCCTTGAGGATGATATCAACCTTAACTAAATTATGGAATAAATCTCATTTTAACGCTTCCTTTAACAAATCCCGGTGCAGAAAAGCCTCATTTACTAAAGATTGAATTTTACGAGATGACAAAGCCGCACTATTATTATAATAATCAATCCAAGTTTTACTAATTAAATCTACATCATTTGGTAAATCCTTTAAATCCCAACCAGGTATTTCTAAATCTTCCATTAATCGGTTGACTTTGGGATCATAACTCAAAGCAAAACAACGAGAACCTTCACTAGCTGCCATAATTAAACTATGGAGACGCATTCCTATGGACATTTCCACACCACGAAATACACCTTTTAAAATTTGTGGATCTTCGGAACAAAGAACTCTACTCACATCTGGTAATTGAGTATGAATTTTTTCCGCAATTCCTAAATCTTCGCTTTTTTGAAATGGTAATAATAAAATAAAAGCTTGGGTTTCTTTTTGCAAATTAACTAAAGCTTGAGTTAAATTTGCTAACCTATTTTCTGTCAATTGAGGATGATTTCTTAAAGTAACAGCAATTCTGGGTTTTGGTAAATCTACTAATTCCGGGACTGGCTTCGATTCCAATGCCCAAACTGGGTCAGGGGCGAGGATATGGGGTATACTCCAATCTGATAATAACCGAGAACTGGAGCGATCGCGCACACTCACTTGAGTACAACCTGCAAAATTCCCCTTCGCTAACCAACGAGTTTGGAAATGCAACAAAGGACCTATACCCTGTCCCCAAGCCACAGTCTTCAAACCCATAACTTGAGCTAAAGCCATCAATCCGCCATAATACAAAGGACTAATGCTGCTGGTAGCATCTTGAATTAAACTTCCTCCACCCCAAACAAAAGCATCACAAGAACGCAAAGCCTTGATAACCTGTAAAACCGCCATCCGGTTGTAACATTCCACACCATAATGCCGATGAGTTTCTTCAGGATTTCCAGAAAGCACCACAGGAGTAACATCAGGTGGTAGCATTTGCAGAAGTGTGGCTAACAAAGCTTCATCACCACCATTACCCTTACCATAATACCCAGACAATAAAACCCGCATTTTCCCCATTTTGAATTTTAGATTTTAGATTTTAGATTTTAGATTTTGGACTACCAATTTTTTTTAACCTAGTTATCTACCACTGACAACTGACAACTGACAACTGACAACTGACAAACAATTATGCACGTACTTTCAATCCCCACCTGGATAATTCATATTTCTAGCGTCATTGAGTGGATAGCCGCAATTTGGCTAATTTGGATATATGGTGAACTTACAGAAAATCGTAGTTGGTGGGGATTGTCCTTTGCCATGTTACCAGCCTTAATTAGCGCAATGTGTGCTTGTACTTGGCATTATTTCGACAATTCTGAATCATTAGAATGGTTAGTCAACCTACAAGCTACCATGACATTAGTTGGTAACTTTACCCTTTGGGCGGCAGCTTATGTAATTTGGCGTTCAACCAAGTCTGCAAAGCCCACTGAGACACAATCTATCAAATCAGAACAATGATATCAAAAGAAACCCTCTTTGCCCTCTCTCTCTTTCCCTATTTGGGTTTCTTGTGGTTTATTAGCCGCAGTCCACAAATGCCACGTTTAGCCCTATATGGATTTTACGGCACATTGGTATTTGTCGCCATCACCATCCCCGCCGCCATTTACGCCAAAGTGCAGTACGGAGAACAACTAGCCAATGTAGACTGGTTACATGGTGGTGCAGAAATCTTTTTAACCCTTGCTAACATCTTACTAGTCTTAGGTTTTCGCCAAGCAGTACAGGAATTAAAAAGCAAAAATTAAACTCCGTCTTTCTTCTCTGCGCCTCTGCGTGAGAAAAAACTATTGTTTATCAGGAAAAAAATAAATGGAAGTAATCCCCGCAATTGATTTACTAGAAGGTCGCTGTGTGCGACTATATAAAGGAGACTACGAGCGATCGCAAGTATTCAGCGAAAACCCCGTTGAAGTAGCGAAAATGTGGGCAGACCAAGGCGCGACAAGACTGCATTTAGTTGACTTAGACGGGGCAAAAGCTGGGAAAATTATCAACTTAGCCGCCATAGAAGCCATTAGAAATAATCTTGACATACCCATTGAAGTTGGGGGAGGATTGCGCGATCGCACCAGTGTCGTACAATTATTTAACTTGGGTGTAAATTGGGCAATTCTCGGCACTGTCGCCGTCGAACAACCTCAATTAGTCCAAGAACTTTGTCAAGAATTTCCCCAACAAATTATTATTGGCATAGATGCCCGTAACGGCTTAGTTGCAACTCGTGGTTGGTTAGAAACATCAACAGTATTAGCCACCCAACTAGCAGTACAGATGCAAGAACTAGGTGCAGTAGCCATCATTTACACTGATATCAACCGTGACGGCACATTAGAAGGACCCAATTTAGACGCATTACGAGAACTCGCAGCAGCAATTTCCATACCCGTAATTGCCTCTGGTGGTGTAAGTTCCGTCACCGATTTATTAAGTTTATTAGCCTTAGAACCCCAAGGTGTCACAGGTGTGATAGTGGGGAAAGCCTTGTATACTGGTGATATTATCCTCAAAGAAGGATTACAAGCTATTGGACCGGGAAGACTGCAAGATATTCCTCCCGATTTCGGTATTTCTAGTATTGCTTAAAATGAAAAAGATTGTAGAGATGTTCTCTGGAATTTCTCTACAAAGGTTCTGAGAAATATTTCTTCTCTCTCTGTGTTCTCTGTGGTTCGTTTATTAGTTTTGTAGGGTGTGTTAGGATGAAATCCTTAACGCACCAAATACTTGATGGGCTTTACACACCCTCCTTATCTACTTATCTGTTCAAAAATCAAACTGGATTTCTAGATCATATCCAGCATTCTTGGAAATCAGATACATTATCCCACATTCCGCACTTCATTTTGTAATACACCAAGATTACCATTATAGGGCTAATAATAGTCAGATAGCGATTCCTACGGAGCGCTTCGCTATCGCATTACCACCAGGAAAAATCAGGATTAATACTTAATAAAACTATACTAATTTGGTAACATTTTTTGAAGTATAAATATGTGACATTTTGAAGTGCGGAATGCCGGATAGATAGTAGTGTGATTCGTTTAGCAAATGCAGTGACACATTTCGCCCCTGGTAGTTATCGTTATCTGTTACCATCAAAAACAAGTTCAAACAATCTATTTATGAGTGGAGATTGGATTATTAATCGTCATGGTTCATGGTAACAAGAAAAGGCTTATGTCACAGGTTTAGAAGCTGCAAATTTAGCTATTTCCTATTTACAATCTGGGGAAAAAGCCAATATTCTACCAGTAGAAGCAGACGAAAATCATATCCAATTTGCCAGAAATATCAATGAAGTTTTTCGAGATGTGGGTAAATCTATTTTACCTAATTTCTGGTTGCCATAAAACAAGAATTAAAAAGCCCCCTCCTCGCTTGCGGGGAGGGGGTTGGGGTTGGGGTTTTTGTATTTCACTCAAACGAAAACCGCTATAATGTTGGGTTTCCTTACGTCAAACCAACCTACATAATTTAGGCTCTTTTTCTTCCCTCTAAACCTTTTTGCACCCAATTTAAACATTCATAAGATGATGAAAATAATTTGGGGGCGGCAATATTAGTTAATGAGTCTGGTGCATAATGGTCATAATAACATCTACCATTTCTTTGATAAACAATAATTAGATTATGACGATAAACATAGCGTGATTGAAAAAAATCACCTTGACTAACAAAGTCTATATTTATATCAATATGTTCTTTAGCAATATCAACAATACTGGTAACAGTATTACTATACATTGCCGCTGGATTTTCCGAACCATGAAAACGGCTTTTATGTCCAACTTCCGTTAATAACTTATATGAATGAATTTCATAATCATCAACTTTACTAAAAACAAAAGGAATAATTAGATATCCTTTATATGCAACAGAACTTTCATAAAGCAGCCGATTCATTTAAATCTCCTTAGAGGGATAAGTATTATATTATTACCACTTTCTTCTAATAACTGTTGGAAATAACGGGCATTATGAGGAGACATATATTCTAGGGGACAATGCACAAAGAAATAAATTTTTATTCCTGCTTGTAACCATGCTTGAATTTGCCTAACCCACTCTTCCATAAGTATTTGATTTATTGACAACTGTGGTTGAGAGATAAAACGAATTAAAGTAAAAGGCGCGGTTACACTAAACTCAATCAAAATTTGCAGTAATGCAACTACCTTGTCCGCTGAGGGAAAGTTAACGCTTGGGGAGAGAACCACCTCTGGCTTAGATACCGCTGCTAAGGGTGTCTCTGTGCGCTGCCAAGCCATCAAAAAAGCCGTCAAATCGTCCATTAAAGCCGGAGAATAGCTGGGAGGGAGTTGGGCAAATAGGGGGACCCAAATGAGTACGTAAAGGGCGCATTTTCTCCAAAAAAGCTAAGGCTTCGGGAATATGGGGTTGTAGTAATTTTTGGTGGGTGATATTTTGCGGTAATTTCAGGCAAAATTCAAACCCTGGTGGCGTTTCTGTCGCCCAACGAGTAACGGTTTCTGCATTAGGTGTGGCATAGAAAGTAGTATTTCCTTTTACAGTGCTAAAGCGGCGACTGTAAAGATTTAAGAAGTCAGCATTGCGAGTTCCTGGAGGATAAAGTTCACCCACCCAAGCCTTATAAGCCCAAACTGCACACCCGATATAAAAGTTCACAAAATTAAAATGCTTTGATATGTTCTCTTTAATTGTACAAGTAGGTAAAAAACATTGATTATTGATAGTATTGTATAAAGATTATACTTACTAAATAAATTAGTAGTTTTATGCCAAGAAAAGATCAAGGTTGGGTGACATTTCAAGCATCTGAAGAAGAACGCAAGATTTTAGAAGAATTTTGTCAAAGTTCCCAACGGACTAAAACCGAAATTTTGCGAGAATTAGTCCGGGGACTGAAACAATATTCAGCACCGTCTATATCATCATCAACGTCACCAGAACAAGTACAAACAAAAAATCTTGAATTTGAAATTGTTAGTCCCAAAAAAGCATTAAAAGTTAGTTCTCGTAATGTTTTAAAAGGAATTGTGAAACGAGTAACTACAGGCAGTATAAATACCGAAATAACTTTAGAAATTGTGCATAAAGTTGAATTAACTTCAATGATTACTAGGGTTTCGGCTGAGGAGTTAGAATTATCGGAAGGGACAGAAGCCTATGCTGTGATTAAATCTAATGATATTGTTATCGCCAAAGATTAGAAATAGATGTAAATACCGCATAATTAAGGATTCAGGATTCAGGATTCAGGGGTAAAAATGCCTTGCTATCTGGCTTTCAATTTAGATCCTGTACCTCATTAATCTGCAATAATATGCTGTAAACTTTATCAAACTTCAACAAGATAGAAAAATTAGTCGGTTAAAACCGACTTTAGCTATTAGACAGGGAATAAATTCCCTGGCTATAGTGGCTTCAATTCTTGCTGATATCTGATAACTGCCGGCTGAATGCTTACATTTAATCTTAGTCTAAGCCTCGACTTTTACGCCTTTCCAGAAAGCAACATAACCTTCGATATTTTTAGCTTTTTCCTTGGTGCTAGGATAGAACCAAGCTGCATCTTTATTAACTTGTCCATCAACTTCAATACTGTAATAACTAGCAATACCTTTCCAAGGACAAGTGGTATGAGTGCTGCTGTCTTTAAAGTATTGCTTGTTAATAGCATCAGAGGGGAAGTAATGATTGTTTTCGACAACTACGGTATTATCGCTTTCGGCTAAAATAGCACCATTCCAAATTGCTTTTACCATGATTTGAGTCTGAAAAGAAAGTTAATATTTTATATTGTTACATTGAAAATGATGATTTATTAACGTGGTACACTGAATTTTAGTAATTTTTTTTCAAAATACCACCTATCAATATCGAAATAACTTTTATTATTTATAGTAAATTTATGAAACCAGCAGACCTTACCACAACAGTGATTGATGACTGGGATGTCTTCTTGCCCAAAAACCATCAAAATCAACCCATAGACGATCAAGCATACCGCATTTTTGACCCCCTATGGCAACCAGCAATATTATCCTGGTTTGGACGCGAGGATGTACCCCAAGAGTCAAAAGAGGCATTTATTCAAGCTTTGGTCAATTTTGAAGATGGCTGTGTATCATATCAGGGTAAGGGTTTTTATGGTTATCGCGCCTATTTTTTAGCAGCAGCAGCGATCGCTCAATTCCCAGAATCTGCAAAAGCTGATAACATAGTTCAACAACTGGTAAATTGGAAATTAGATTATTATTGTTTCAATAGCATTGAACAGCAAGTCACTGTAGGACTTCAAGAAACCGACAAAACCAAAGCTATAGATACTTTAGTCCAATCAATCAACACATTACAACAAAATTTTACCCTTTTTCTCGCCATTACCAGCTTAGAAACCATCGGATCTGGTAGTGAAAAAGCCATTTCCGCTTTAATAAAACTATTCGATACGTCAGAGGATAAGGACATCAGTAGACGAGTAGTTAAAAGCTTAGGAAAAGTAGGCTATGGTAATGAACAAGCTATTTCTGCATTAGTAAAAATTATCACTACATCAGATAATAATGATATCCGTAAGCAAGCGACTGAAAGCTTAGGAGAAATAGGCTATGGTAATGAACAAGCTATTTCTGCATTAGTGCAAATTTTAGATACAGCACAAAATGATGCTATTTATTGGCAAGTAGCTGAAAGCTTAGGAAAAATAGGTATTGGCAATGAAAAAGCTATTTCTGCTTTAGTACAATTACTCGATACATCAGGTAATAAATATACCCGTTGGCTGGCAGGTTATAGATTAGGGAAAATAGACAATAACCACGAAAAAGCCGTTATTCTCCAAGCGGCCACAACTCCAGAGAAAATAGAACCTGATCACGAAAAAGCCATTGCCGATTTAATCCAAATCTTAAATGTTTCAGAAGATGATGAAGCGATTAGTCAAGCCCTTTACACACTAGGAGAACTAGGCAAAGGTGATGCAAAAGCTATTTCTGCTTTATGCCAACTTTTAGATACATCAGAGAATGAGTACATCCTTGTGCAAGTAGCCGAAAGTTTGGGGAATATAGATCCTGGTAACGAAAAAGCTATCTCCGCTTTATTACAAATAATAAATACATCAGAAAATGATGAAATTATTGTCTACGCCGTAGAAAGCTTAGGCAATATAGGTATGAACAATGAAAAAGCTATTGCCGCATTAGTGCAACTTCTGGATAAATCACAGAATGAGTACACCCATAAACTAGCAGCTAAAAGCTTAGGAAAGATAGTCACTAGCAATAAAGATATATTCTTGGTGGTGCAAGCTTTACGTAGCTATAAACTAGATAGTGAAGACTATGATTTGATTTGGAATTGCGCCCAAAATATGCCCTATCCAGAATTTTATCAAGCTTGGCATCATTCTTGATTTATCAAAAAGATTTTCCATTTTTCTCTTTGCTGGGTTATATTTTCACACCCATAATTTTTGCTATCTTGTCTACTTCTACTAACCCTTCACGTTCTAATTCATAAGCAATAAATGGAGCTTTCCTTTTTAAAGAGTCGAAACTATAATTATCTTCATAGTAAGTTTTTAGCCATTCTAATCTTCCTAGAACTTACGCAAGTGTCACACTAAAAATCTGTTGTAGGGTGCGTCAGATATCAACAATCTGTTTATTTGCAAGATTTATGCAGTCTGACGCACCCTACTAATGTGCCGGTCGCGTAAGTCCTGCTTCCGTCAATACACTTGTCATAATCATTTAATTCCAAGCGATTAATTGTTGATATTACTCTTTCTTTGAGCGGATATAAAAGTTCAGGATTAGGCTTGATAATAAGAGAAGGAAAATCTAGAATAAAACTATTTACAGGTAATTCAAAAGGGTCGCCTTGGGTAATTGTCAAAACTAGCTTACCTAGTTTATTGCAAAAAAAATATCCAACAGGCACAATTTACCAGAACTAACGCAAAAACTCTATAAAACTCTTCTTCCTTTGCGCTCTTCGCTCCTTCGTGGTTCATTCATTCAATGTCTTATCATCATGAAGACAACACAAGCATATATCTACGCCAAGTTGGTTATTCATTACTTCATTATACTTAAACAACTTAGTTTTACCAAAATTACTCAAACCAATCTTCACCTCCTGGTAATTGTGATAAATAATTATCAATCATCTTTGCTAACTCTTTAGGTTGATATTCATAAGTTAACAACAAAAGATTTTCTGCAAAATCAATTAATTCTTTTCCTTGTAATCTTTGAGAAACCTGACTCGGTTTTAACGTACCGTCAAAAATCTCGGCACTAGCTGGACGAATTGCCATCTCTACAGCTTCTGCTAAATATTCACCCCATTCATCAGATTTAATATAATAGGATTTTTGATTATCTTTAATATTCAATTTGGCAATTTGAATCACAGAATCAGAAATAGAAGCAATCCAAGAATTAGTTAAACGCTGTTCAATTTGATTTTTAATCAGATGAATAACCAACCTCACTAAAAAAGCTTCTATTTTTCGCAAAGTTCCCTGTTTGCTCATATCCTCCAAATCATCAAGAATTTCCAAGGCATCATCATAACGCCCTTCTAATATAGTTTGTCTTAACTCCATTAATTCTTGCGTCATAGTTATTTCCTATAATTAGTAATTGGTGATAAAACTCTCATCCTCTGTTCATCCTCAAATCCTGATATGACTATACCACGCTACCCTCTCAGACAATTTCCCTCCATCTTGTGTCTATAATTATAACTACTATCCCTCTACCAATTCCCCAACGTGCGTTAAAATTCTAATATATTCATCACAACTCAGACACGCAACAGCCATCTACCATGCTTCAGTACCCAGACCTAGAAAAATATTTAAAACATCATTTTGGTTATGATCAATTTCGCCCTGGACAACGGCAAATTATCGAAGATGCGTTAGAAAATCGTGATTTAATGGTAGTCATGCCCACAGGTGGGGGTAAATCTCTATGCTTTCAATTACCGGCACTTTTGAAACCCGGTTTAACAGTGGTAGTCTCACCCTTGATAGCTTTAATGCAAGATCAAGTAGAAGCGCTGCGAACTAATAACATTTCTGCCACATTTCTCAATAGTAGTCTCAACGCCTATAAAGTTCGCTCCCGTGAAGAAGCGATCATGAATGGTAAAATAAAATTACTTTATGTCGCCCCAGAACGCCTTGTTAGTGACCGATTTCTCCCCCTTTTAGATGTAGTTAAAGAAAAAGTCGGGATTTCCACCTTTGCTATTGATGAAGCCCATTGTGTCTCTGAATGGGGGCATGATTTCCGCCCAGAATATCGGCAATTAAGATTACTCCGAAAACGTTATCCTGATGTGCCTACAGTTGCCCTCACAGCTACCGCTACAGATAGAGTCCGGGCGGATATTATTGAACAATTAGGATTAAAACAACCAAGTATTCATATTGCTAGTTTTAACCGCCAAAATCTTTATTATGAAGTCCGGGCTAAAAGTAACCGTGCTTACGCCGAATTATTAGAAATAGTTAGAGAAAATGAAGGTTCGGGAATTATCTATTGTTTAACTCGCAAAAAAGTTGATGAAATAACTTTAAAACTCCAAAATGATAAGATTTCTGTTTTGCCTTATCATGCTGGTTTAAGTGATGATGAAAGATCAAAAAATCAAACTCGGTTTATTCGGGATGATGTGCGAGTCATGGTGGCTACTGTTGCCTTTGGCATGGGGATTAATAAACCTGATGTGCGGTTTGTAGTGCATTCTGATTTACCCCGAAATTTGGAGAGTTACTATCAAGAATCAGGACGAGCAGGTAGAGATGATGAACCTTCTAAATGTACATTATTTTTCAATTATGGTGATATTAAAACTATAGAATGGAGTATTAATCAAAAAACCGATCCTCAAGAACAATTAATAGCTAAACAGCAACTAAGACAGGTAATTGATTATGCAGAAGGGACAGATTGTAGACGCACAATTCAATTAAGTTATTTTGGGGAAAGATTTCCCGGCAATTGCGGAAATTGTGATAATTGTCTTTATCCCAAACCTGTTCAAGATTGGACAATTGAAGCCATGAAATTTTTATCTTGTGTGGCTAGGTGTAAAGAAAGATTTGGAATGCTGCATATTATTGATGTTTTGCGAGGTGGAAAAAATCAGAGAATTATTGTTAATAAACATGATCAACTTTCTACCTATGGAATTGGCAAAGATAAAACAGTAGATGAATGGCGAATGTTATGTAGATCCTTATTACATCAAGGATTAATAGAACAAACGGCTGATGGTTATTCAGTTTTAAAACTAAATGCTTTAAGCTGGGAAGTCATGCGAAAACAACGCACAGTTTCCATTGCTGTTCCTACAGTCAAAAAGATGACTTGGGAAGAGGGAAGTGGCAAATCCGCAGATGTGGAAGTTCTCATGCAAAAATTGCGATCGCTTCGTAAACAACTCGCAGACGAACAAGCCGTGCCACCCTACGTTATCTTCCATGATTCTACCTTAAAATTAATGGCACAAAGCCAACCCAAAACCTTAGATGAATTTGGCAATCTCTCCGGCGTTGGTAGCCATAAATTATCTCAGTATGGCGAAAGATTCTTAGCAGAAATTCAAACCTATCGTCAAGAACAAGGTTTACCAGAAAAGACAATTAATCGCGGGAATTATTCATCCTTTCCTAACTCACCCTCAGATACAGAATTAACAACATTAGAATTATATAACCAGGGATTGAGTATTGAAGAAATCGCCCAAAAACGCAATATCCGCCCCACTACAATTATCCGTCATCTCTCAGATTTAATTGAGAAAAAACAATCTTTAGACTTGAGTAAATTAGTCCCCCTAGAACGTCAGAAAAGAATCTGGAACGTCTTGGAAATTGTGGGTGATATTGCCCTCACACCCATTCGAGAAAATTTAGGTGAGAGCTACAGCTTTGATGAAATTCGTTTAGTTAGAGCAAAATGGCGACGGGAAAAACAGAAATCTATTAAAGATGATATTGACTTTTAGTTTTTAGCCGATAAAGCCAGAGATAGCAGCTTAGGTAAAACCAAACAAATAGCCGCATTCAATAGTGTGAAAAACAGACCATCAAATAAAGTCATAAATAACTCTCCTTTGTAAATATTGGTGATAAACACATCTTCATTTTGCCTGATAAACACTACATTTGAGCAACTTTGAATTTTTAAATATCTTTGATATTACATAAGTAAATTAAATAGAAATCCAGTAGGGGCGCAGGGACTACGCCCAAAGCTCAGATACAGCAGGTTGCGTAGTTAGGAGGTACAAAATCTAAATTGAAACCTATTAACAAAGCCAGTTTACTCCTGACTCCTTCAATTAGGAGAACATTGATTACAAAAACGCGGACTAAATTTACAAAATTGACTACCAGTTAATGCGTAGGCTGTACAATAGGGGAAACTAGTTATTCCCATTTTGGCAGGTTGGCAATCAGATACAATGGAAAGAGGTTGAGATTGTTGAGGTTTACGAACTAAAATTATAGACAGCAGCTTGGGTAAAGCTAAACAAGCCCCAGCATTGATGACGGTGAGCATTAATACATCCATCAAATCTATAGGGAATTACTCCCCGACGAAATTACATAGGAACAGGTTGGTTAGTCTTAAAATTTATGGAAATGTCATAAGACTCAACCATAGTATTTAGTTTATATAAAATTAGTTTAGCATAGATTTTTATAGATGGAATAATAATTCAGTAATTTTTATCAATTAATGTGTAAACTAAATATTAAATAGCGTTATTGATTGAATTTAACAGTATCATTTATGACGAAAAAACAATCTGCAACTTCTTTCTCCAATAACATTTCTGCACAAGAACGTCTAGCATTAGAGAGTTCCGTAGATTACACAAATATTGAGTTATTACCGGAAATTTGGACTCTAGCAGCAAAGAAATTTGAGAATATTATTGCTCTACATAATCCCCACTCTAAACCAGAAGTAAAAATTACCTATGGTCAGTTATGGGATCAAATTCAAAGATTTGCGTCTGGTTTGCAGAAGTTAGGCATCAATACCCACAATAGCGACACTCTTCCCTATGGTGAACGGGTTTCCCTGATTGCTGATAATAGTCCTCGCTGGTTTATTGCCGATCAAGGTATTATGACTGCTGGAGCGGTAAATGCAGTCCGAAGCGCCCAAGCAGACAAAGAAGAATTACTTTATATTATTTCCCATAGTGGTAGTACAGCATTGGTAGTTGAGGATGTCAAAACTCTAAATAAATTAGAATCAGGTCTCAAAGAATTACCGATTAAACTCGTAGTTCTCCTTTCCGATGAGACACCACCCACAGAACTTAATTTTCAAGTGGTCAACTTTTCCCAATTATTAGGCATTGGTAGCAACAACACCTTAGTAGCGACTAAATACAGCGGCGAAACATTAGCAACCCTAATTTATACTTCTGGTACTACGGGAAAACCCAAGGGTGTGATGCTATCTCACAAAAATTTACTGCACCAAGTTAAAAGTTTAAGAGCAGTAGTACAACCGGAAAAAGGAGATATTGCCCTGAGTATTTTGCCCACATGGCATAGTTATGAACGCAGTGGTGAGTATTTTCTACTTTCTCAAGGCTGTACCCAAATTTATACTAATTTGCGGTCTGTCAAAGGGGATTTGAAGAAATTTAAACCCAATTACATGATTGCTGTTCCTCGTTTATGGGAATCAATTTATGAAGGAGTGCAAAAGCAATTCCGCGAACAACCAGCCAAAAAACAAAGTTTGGTCAAATTTTTATTGAACATGAGCCAGAAATATGTGGAAGCACGGCGTATTTCCAAGGGTTTGAGTTTAAATCACATTCACACATCACTTATTGAACGTTCCCAGGCCAAAATAGTAGAATTAGCTTTGTTACCACTCCATATACTAGGTGGAAAATTAGTTTATACTAAAGTGCGGGAAGCCACAGGCGGAAAAATTAAGCACGTCATTAGTGGTGGTGGGGCGCTACCTACATATATAGATAACTTTTTTGAAATTGCTGGTGTGGAAATTTTACAAGGTTATGGTTTGACAGAAACCTCACCAGTAACTAATGCTCGTCGTCCTTGGCGAAATTTACGGGGTTCTTCGGGGCAACCAATTCCGGGTACGGAAGTAAAAATTGTCAACCCTGAGACTCGTCAACCTCTACCAGTCGGAGAACGGGGTTTAGTGCTGCTCAAGGGTCCACAAATCATGCAGGGCTATTATCAAAATCCTGAAGCTACAAGCAAAGCTATAGATGCAGAAGGTTGGTTTGACAGTGGTGATTTGGGGTGGGTGACACCTGAAAATGACCTAGTATTAACAGGTAGAGCAAAAGACACCATTGTTTTAACCAATGGGGAAAACATTGAACCTCAGCCTATAGAAGATGCTTGTTTGCGATCGCCCTACATTGACCAAATCATGCTAGTAGGACAAGATCAACGTAGCATTGGCGCTATAATTGTTCCTAATCTAGAAGCCTTAGCAGCATGGAACCAATCTCAAAATCATACCGAAAAGATTGATTTAGAGAGTAAAATAGTCCAGGATTTGTTTCGTCAAGAATTAAATCGGGAAGTCCAAAACCGTCCCAGCTATCGAGCCGATGATCGTATTGGACCATTCAAACTGATTGAGGAACAATTCTCAATTGAAAATGGACTCATGACACAAACTCTCAAAATCCGTCGTCACGTTGTTGTGGAACGATATTGCGATATTATTGACGGGATGTTTGCTAAATAATTTCCTAATTTCCCAAATCTTGAGCAGGGAACCCCCTACTGACTCCTCTCCACACTACAAACTATTTAAGAGTGAACGTACAAATTTTATGGATGTCTCCAACCCTCAATTGCTTTTAAAACGCCCCATTAATGTCAAAGCCATAGTTACTAGTCTCTGGAAAGAGGAAGTACAACAGCAACTCCAAGCTCAGATTAATCAAGTTGACCAACAACTGCAACAACTAGACGTTGAAGGACAAAGAGCAATTAGCGCCATTCAAAAGCAAAGTGTTCAACCACCAGGACCCCAAACACTCCAACAAATTGACAATATTCAACTACAAGTCAATCAAAAGAAAAGTGAACTCCTAGAGCAGAAAAACCAAATGCTGCAAAACCTCCAGCAAGTACAATTGTTGGAATTAGATCAAGAAGTCAACCAATTTCAAATGGAAAGCTTTTTCCGCATCGAACTGGGTGATAACTTGATTAGTAAAATGCAGGTGGAAGTTGTCCTGCGTGATGGCATTGTCGAAGAAATTCGCGGAGATATCTAAACAACTTGATCCCTGACTTCTTGGAGAAGTCGGGGATATTTCTTGAAGCAGGGGGAAGCGATCGCTTATTTGATAAGTCAATGACTATATTGAATCTCTAAAAAATAAATATTACTAATAATAGC
Source organism: Dolichospermum compactum NIES-806 (assembly GCF_002368115.1). Classification (NCBI taxonomy): domain Bacteria; kingdom Bacillati; phylum Cyanobacteriota; class Cyanophyceae; order Nostocales; family Aphanizomenonaceae; genus Dolichospermum; species Dolichospermum compactum. The sequence goes on from NZ_AP018316.1 coordinate 1,425,965, forward strand.
TAAAAACCGAAATTTTTGATACACTACCCAATTTATAATCAATTGGATAGTTTGGCTTATCTCTTGTAGGGTGCGTCAGACCCAATAATTTGGTAAAAAACAGATTTCCTCTATCTGACCCACCCTACTCAATAAGTTATGTGCATACTTTATCTCTTGTAGGGTGCGTCAGACCCAATAATTTGGTAAAAAACAGATTTCCTCTATCTGACCCACCCTACTCAATAAGTTATGTGCATACTTTATTTCTTGTAGGGTGCGTCAGACCCAATAATTTGGTAAAAAACAGATTTCCTCTATCTGACCCACCCTACTCAATAAGTTATTCTCAAAGCCGAAAACGATGCTACGCTACTACAGAGGTCGTAATTTACTGACTTGATTGTTTGATTCTAAACGTAGGGGTTTAGCACTGCTAAACCCCTACACATCTAGGTTCTTTGTCATTTGGCAAAAGTTTAAATCTCACCCATGTTTAGTATATCTCACTCAAGTACATACCGCTATATCGCTATATAGAGTAAACATCATGAACATGAAGAACATTAGAGAAAGCATTAATTTATTCTTTTTCTCTTTAGTCAGGAATTTTATCAAATTTTTCCGTCGGGTTAAATTAATAGGAATCTCATTTAATAGTAGTGATCTGACTGGTCTATTACCAATCATCGGTTATGCTCTTGTGATTATGTCATTCATAGACTTTATCTATGTTCTTTCTGAGTTCCAACTCCAAAACTTTGAAAGTGAACTTAATTCTATTAGAGCATTCACTGAACACAGTTGGATTTTTTTGATTGGTTTGGGGTTTATTTTTACTCGCTATTTTAGCGAAAATCAATATGACATCCGCTTTCCAGAAATTATTTTTCAAAAAATTATTCGCTGGATAATCCTATTGATGGGAGTCGCATTTTTCCTCGCAATTCCCCTGGTTTTTGTAAATACAGGACGTTTATTAAAATCAGTAAATAATCAGATTATCGAACAGCAAAAGAGCAATATTGAACAAATAGCTCAAATAGAAAAGGGTCTGAATTCTGGAGTTACTACAGCACAACTTAAGCTTATTGGTAAGAATATCAACCTGAGTCCAAAGGAATTAAATTTACCAGATTCTCAGATCAAAGATTCAATTAAACGAAACTTACTCATTGCCAAAAGAAGAATTTCCGAAGCGGCAGATCAAGCTAAGCGACAGCAACATAGGAATAGATGGAAAAATAGTTATAGAACAATTATTGCTCTCTTTATTCTTTGTTTTACCTTTGTATTTGTTTGGTTCAAAATAGGACAGGCTTTTTAGAATGTTACAGATAATGTTAGCAATTAAACGTAAAATGGGAAGATTCAGGAAAGTTAAACTTGATCATACTTTCCTACTCCTATTCATCTTTGGGTTGATTTCTGCAATTAACTTAACACTCTACTCGCTAGTTGACAAAGATGTTCAAAACTGGTCATACCTGCTATTGCTATATATAGGTATTTTATTTAACATTTACGATAGACGCAATCACATTGCTTTTGTCAGCAAGTTTCCTGCTAATTTCATTGGTTTTTGCCTAGTTATTATTCCTTACATCAAGGCGGGTTTTTTAGTTGAAGCAATCTGGGTTTATTGGTATTTTATTGCCTTGATTAGTGCTACTGGTTTAGCCTTATTAGCATCAGGATTTCAAGGAATTAAACAATTCCAGAAAGAATTAGCAATTATTTTCATCTTTCCCACTTTCATCTATCTCATTACTCGATTATTGTCGGTATTGTTGAGTCGGTTTCCTGTTGCACTTATCTCTGCGAAAATAACCTCTTTTGTTTTATGGTACTTGGGATTTGATTCCGTGAATCAGGGGGTTATAGTTTATGTTAATAGTGGCGCCATTTCTGTACACGAGGCATGTACTGGGATACCTCTCCTGCTCATGCTATTAAGACTTTCCATGATGCTTGTCATTCTTTCTCCCTTTTTACTGAGAAATATTTATTTGCCTTTTATCCTTTCGTTCCTTATTAGTGGGGTTTTTTCCATTGGCAGATTAATAATTATGGCATTAGTGGTGACAGATAAACCCGCATTTCATTATTGGCATGGAGATGAAGGTGGTAATATCTTTGCTGTACTGTCGTTCCTATGTTTTGGAGCGATAATTTTGTTACTATCACCCGATAATCAAATTCCATTATCACCGTCAAAGGTCACCTCTCGCAAATCCCAGCCAGTGTCATATTCAAATGTAATTGTAACTATTAGTTTGATCATCATTTTATTTAATTTTTGGTTTTATTACAGCGCGAAGTTGGGTGAAGTTGCTACCTATAGTTTTCCCCAGCAAATACCTCTCCCCGGTTGGCAATTAACCTCTAGTGAACCTGTTTCTATACCGCGAAAGGAGCAAAATCTCCCACAACAGACTAGGGATATGGAAGCTTATCAGATGGAAGCCGATCTTAGGGAGGATATCCTATCAGGACAAATTTATCATTACCGAAAAACCGGACAGGATTTAACTGTGAATTTTTACTACATCCCCTCTAGTTCTAGTTTAGGCAATATTCAATCTTACTACAAGTCGTTGGCTTTTTTGCCAGATTTACCTAAGCTGATAGAGCCTCTGGAAAAGATTAACCCTAAAGGTTATCATTTACAGTTCTCCTCTGGAGAAAAAAACTATTTGACAGCCTGCATTAATTCCATGGGAAAAAGTACAGCGACAGTGAGTCAATTCATTGCCTATTTTTATCGTCCTTATCTAAATCCCTCTCAATGGTTGAATCTCTTCAACGGTAAACAGACTCTCCGTGACAAACGCTGTGTCTGGGGGCAACTCTCCTTGTCCAAAGCTGATGGTAGTGAGGCTGAATTGGAGGCTGTTTGGCAGGCTTTATTGTCTTATTGGCAGGGTAATTTCCCGAAGTTGAAAAACTAGACAAAAAGATTTACTCCCATACAAACGCAAAAATAGAGTATTAGGGGGTTGACAAATGATTTTGGATTTGTTATCATAGAGATGACGAGGAAGAACTATCCATTCAATTCCCCAAAACCGCTGACAATGAAGTAGGCGGTTGTGTTTTGTGCAAAAAAACAGATAGTTTTCATCAATCTGATTTTTCCAAAAAATCACCCACTTGATCACAAAACTGTTAAAATTCGTAGATTGAAGTCCATATATAATTGATTCTGAAACCACCATATCATGAGCATTAACGAAGTATTTATGCCGGCGCTGAGTTCCACCATGACCGAAGGCAAAATTGTCTCCTGGGTCAAATCGCCGGGAGATAAAGTAGAGAAAGGCGAAACGGTGGTGGTTGTCGAATCAGATAAAGCTGATATGGATGTAGAAACCTTCTATGAAGGATATCTCGCCTATATTATTGTTCCTGCCGGTGAAACCGCACCAGTCGGCGCAGCGATCGCTTATATCGCCGAAACAGAAGCAGAAATAGCCACAGCCAAGTCCCTAGCCAACGCAGATAACGCTGCTGCCCCCTCGACACCTGCCCCCATACCAGTTGCAGTTGCCGCAGTTGCCTCCCCTGTCACCGCATATCAAAATGGTTCTAACCATCAACCGGGCAGAGTCGTAGTTTCACCCCGCGCCCGTAAACTAGCCAAAGAACTCAAAGTAGATTTAAATACCCTCACCGGTAGTGGTCCCTACGGTCGCATTGTGGCGGAAGATGTAGAAGTTGCAGTTGGTAAAGTTCAGCCAATTACTACCCCTGTTGTCACTGCCGCACCAGCGCCAGCACCAGCACCAGTAGCCGCCCCAAAACCTGCGCCTGTAGCCGCACCAGTCACCACACCAGTAGTTAGTAGTGCTGTTCCCGGTCAAATAGTACCATTCACTACCTTACAAAATGCCGTAGTTCGGGGTATGGTAGCCAGTCTATCCGTACCTGTATTCCGTGTTAGTTACACAATTAGCACCGATGGACTCGATAAACTTTACAAACAAATTAAGTCTAAAGGCGTAACAATGACCGCGCTACTAGCAAAAGCTGTAGCCGTGACATTGCAAAAACACCCCATCCTCAATGCCAGCTACTCAGACCAAGGAATTGTCAATCACCCGAATATTAACATTTCCGTCGCCGTAGCCATGGATCATGGTGGTTTAATCACACCCGTTTTACAAAATGCAGATGCAGCTGATATCTACTCCTTATCTCGCAACTGGAAATCCTTAGTAGAACGCGCTAGAGCCAAACAGCTACAACCAGCAGAATACAACAGCGGTACTTTCACCCTCTCCAACTTAGGAATGTTTGGTGTAGATACCTTTGATGCCATTTTACCCCCTGGACAAGGTTCTATCCTAGCCATTGGTGCATCACATCCCCAGATAGTAGCCACAGCCGACGGCCTATTTGGTGTCTGTCAACAAATGCAAGTAACTGTTACCTGTGATCATCGTATCATTTATGGTGCTGATGCCGCCGCATTCTTGCAAGACTTAGCAAAATTGATTGAAACCAATCCTCAGTCTTTGACAATGTAAGGGACTAATACTCAGATCCCCGACTTCTTAAAGAAGTCGGGGATCTATAAAAAATATAAACATATACAAATTCCAGATTCTAAGAACTAACATTAAAACAAACAATTAATTAAAAACTGGTGTGTTATGACCATTAAAAAAGAATTCAACAGCTTTGAAGAAATGCTATCTGGTTCAGATGTACCCGTATTGGTAGACTTTTATGCTGACTGGTGTGGTCCTTGTCAAATGATGACTCCTATTTTGGAAAAGGTGAATCTCCAATTGAAAGACCAGTTGCGGATTGTCAAAATTGATACGGAAAAGTATAAAGAATTAGCCAGCCGATATGGCATTGCGGCTTTACCAACCTTGGTACTATTTAAACAAGGACAACCTGTGAATAAAATTGAAGGTGTTGTGCAAGTTGAACAACTAGTACAACATCTAAAGGCAGAGCTTAAGATACGGTAGGAGTCAGGAGTCAGGAGTTAGGGGTAAAATTGGCTTGTTTTCCGGCTGCAAATTTAGATCCTGTACCTCATTAATCTGCAATCACTGTTTTCAATTAGAGATGCCAAAGTCCGCGTCTCTATGACAGCAGGTTTTCGTGTATTTCTTCCTTTGCGCCTTTGCGCCTACCTTGCGGGAACTCTAAGAGAGATTGTGGGAAACAAAATCCTGAAATTGATTCTGGAAAATCCACGCTATCTTGAATAAAGAATATCCAAGGAGTGCATCTTTATCATGAAAGGCAAACAAGTTTTACTTACAGGTGGCACAGGGGGACTCGGTTTAGGTGTAACACCCGCAGTTATCGCCCAAGGTGCAGATGTAACTATTCCTTATCGTAATCCTCAAGATGTAGAACGGCTCAAAGGAATTATTTCCCCGGCGGATTTTGCGAGAATCCATTTTATTCCTGCTAATTTGGAAGATGAAGCATCAGTAGAGAAACTGGTCAGCCGCATGACAAAAGTGGATGTGTTAATTCATTTGGTTGGTGGTTTTTCGATGGGAAAAACTCACAAATACAGCTTTGATGATTGGAAACAGCAAATAGATTTAAACTTAAATACAACTTTTTTGACTTGTAAACATAGCCTTGCAAGTATGCTGGAAAATGGCTATGGACGCATTGTAACTGTAGGTTCTCGCGCTGGTGCTGAACCTGCGGCAAATTTGGCTGCTTATTCTGCGGCAAAGGCTGGGGTGATAGCCTTAACAAAAGCGATCGCTCATGAAACCAAAAATACTAATATTACAGCTAATACCATTCTCCCCAGTATCATTGATACTCCCAGCAATAGATCTGCTATGGGTGCAGAAAACGCTGACAAATGGGTAAAACCCGAATCTATCGCCCAAGTTATCTGCTTCTTAGCCTCAGAAGCAGCTATTGATATTCGTGGCGCAGTCATTCCCGTTTATGGTAGTTTGTGAAATAAACCACGACTGAGAAAGAGAACGATTATGAGAGTGGTATCTGTTTGTTACTCAGCAGGTATCACTTATAATTATTATTTAAAGCGATCGCAATTGACTTTTTCCGAGAATTTGCGGTAATCTTTCATTAAGACTAAAACTGTGGAAGTTCAGTTGGATAATCGAAATTTTAAAAGCTAAAATACAGGTATTACTTAACTACAACTTAGTATGAAATTCAATGTTACGATTGATCGAGATGAAGATGGTGTCTGGATGATTGAATGTCCTAGTATTCCTGGTTGCATTAGTCAGGGAGCGACAAAAGAAGAGGCTTTAGAGAATATTCAAGATGCAATTTTTGCTTGCTTGCAGGTTAGGGCAGAGATTGGCTTGCCATTGACTATTGAAACTAAACAAGTAGAAGTCTTAGTATAGTTATGGCATCAAAACTACCTGGTCTGAGTGGACAAGAAGTAAGTAGGTTGACGTTGAAAATTGTCGTTATAGCAAGGCAAGAGGCAATAGTAAAGAAGTTTTCAGCGATTTTACGTTTCTTTACACAGTTTGGTTTTATTGTGTTCACCTACTTAGTTCGTACCTTTGAAAAGCTGGGCTGGCGATTTGCACGCCAAAGTGCAAGTCATATAATTTTGGTCAAAGAAGGTGAAATGGTAACTTTGTCTGTTCCTGATCATCATGAGGTGGCAAAAGGGACTTTACACGGTCTGATACGAACTGCTGGGTTAACAGTAGAAGAATTTATTGCCAATGTTTAAATATATTGTATGTATTATTTGTAGTATTGGCGATCGCTACGCTGACCTTCTGAATCGCCTAAGCTCCCATTAGAATCCTTAACACCCAGTTTAAATTTCTAGATTTGTAGAGATTAAAATCATGGCGCGATCGCATATCTCTTGACGGTTGACTAGTTTGGCTAACTCATGGGGTTCATAGCGTCCTTCTTCAACCTCTAAGGAGGCGCGATCAACTGCTTCTGTATAAGCTTCAGAAATTGCTAGGCTTAATTCATCGGTATTGAGGTATGTTCCGCCAGCTTTACGTCGCTGGTTTTTGGTTTGGATACCGCGTATAGAGTTGCGAATTGATAGCTCCCACGATTTCGTAGTGCGATTTTCTGTTTTTTGCTTGATTAGATGCATAAGCAGAATTACTGCATAGCTACGAATGTTGTTGATTTTATCGTCTCTGCTCATTTCTTCTAACTCGTCAACAATTGCCAAAGCTCCAGTCATATCACCTTTAAGTAGTAATTCCCTTAATGTCAAAAGTTCTTCCATATCTTTAGTGATGTGAGAATGGGATATATAGTAGTTATAGCATTAGTTACTATATCCATTAAGATAAGAGCCGATAGCGAAGCGCGAACTAGGAATCGCTACACTGACCTTTGAACCTCCTACATTAAACTTTAGAAGATAATCATTGAGGCGATTTCTTGGACTTTGGGCGAAAATCTACCACAATTCACTATTAAGATGAAAATTAACACGCACTTGCGAGATAATAAATAATCGTTACATTCAAATTCAAAGCTGGGACAATGCCTTTCGTCCAGATTAAAATTCCTGACCAATTGCTGATCCCATTTGGGGAACCGAAGTGGTCAATAGAACGCATCTCAGTTGTTGGTGTTTCGACAACCGGCACTTACCTACAGTCTGACACGCCACTTGTCATTGCAACGACCTTTAGCGATCGCCTCCAGTAAACTTTAGAAAAGAGAGGAATCATGCGATCGCGAAGCACTCCGTAGGAATCTCTTATTGCCGAACGAAGTTTTAATCCTGTTAATCCTTTAATCCTGGATATCCTGATTCAGACAAGAATATTAATTTAAAACCCCCCTAATTCCCTGTTCCAAACCCTCACATACACCCGTGAGAAAATCTAAATCCAAAGTAGCAATAGTATCACTAGGTTTCTGATAATGGAGATTTCGCATAAACGCCGTATCCGTCACCATGATTGCCGGATAACCTTGATCCCAAAAAGGTGCATGATCACTTAAGCGAGTTTGGGGAACTAATAAACCACGATTTGGTGCTGGTAGCCATTGACTAAATATACCAACTTTGTGAATACTTTTACTTAAACTAATTAAATCACCCAAAGTCTTTAAATTGCCAATTAAAGCTATAAAATCACCACGATTTGGGTAAAATAACTCTAAAGGAAATGGGTATTTTTGAGAACCAGGAGTAGAATCTCGATATCCCAACATTTCCAAAGATATCATCAAGCGAAGAGGTTGCTTTTGTTCGTGTAACAAAGCTGCATAATCAGTGCTACCCACTAAACCATATTCTTCCATATCAAAAGCCACCAACCGCAAAGGATATCTCGCGGGAGTTTCGGCAAAACTTCTGGCAAATTATAATAAAACTACCACCCCTGTCGCATTATCATCCGCTGCGACTGTACCAGGTACGCCATCATAGTGAGCGCCAATTACAATAGGTGGTAAATCTGCCTTTTGGTTTTTGGCTAAAGCGGGTAAATTTAAAATCAAGTTTTTGCAGCTTTTACCTTTAACTTCAAAGGTGTGGATTTCCACACTGCCCCATTGTGCCAATTGCCGGCGAATGTATTCTTGAACAAAGAAATGTCCCGCAGTCGCCATATAAGGATCACGTTCTCTCGCTACTTCCTGAAGATGGTTTCCTAACCGCTGCTTTAAATTCAACTTAATTAATGAGAGATTAGTGGTTAGTAAATTTTTTGTCTATTCCCTGTTCCCTGTTCCCTGTTCCCTGTTCCCTGTTCCCTCTCTTGAAATGCTATCCTAGTTTAGCAGGTAGCACCGCTGTTGCTAAAATGCCTCTAATTCCTGATTTAATAATGACGACTATTATATTATTGGATTGTTGACCTGATTTAGCGCCAAGCTGAAAGCAGTCTTATCATATCATAATAAATTTATAAAACACGCAACAGGAGACGAGTAACGCATGGGCAAGGTAGTTGGCATCGACTTGGGTACAACCAACTCAGTAGTCGCCGTCATGGAGGGTGGCAAGCCGGTGGTGATTGCCAATGCAGAAGGAATGCGAACAACCCCCTCCGTAGTTGGCTTTAGTAAAGAGGGTGAAAGGGTTGTAGGACAAATGGCTAGGCGGCAAACTGTTCTCAATCCCCAAAATACCTTTTTTGCTGTAAAACGCTTTATTGGGCGCAAGTATGGCGAATTAAACCCAGATTCAAAGCGCGTACCTTACACTATCCGTAAAGATGAAGTTGGCAATATTAAAGTTGCCTGTCCCCGTTTAAATAAGGAATTTTCTCCAGAGGAAATTTCGGCGATGGTGCTGAAAAAATTAGCTGATGATGCTAGTCGTTATTTGGGTGAACCTGTTACTGGCGCTGTAATTACTGTGCCGGCTTATTTTAATGATTCCCAACGCCAAGCTACCCGTGACGCGGGCAGAATTGCCGGTTTGGATGTGTTACGGATTCTCAATGAACCCACAGCAGCATCTTTGGCTTACGGATTAGATCGAGGTTACACAGAAACTATTCTCGTGTTTGATTTAGGTGGGGGAACTTTTGATGTGTCCTTGCTGGAGGTGGGTGACGGCGTATTTGAGGTTAAAGCTACTAGTGGAGATACTCAACTTGGTGGCAATGATTTTGACAGAAAAGTAGTTGATTGGTTGGCGGAACAGTTTTTAGAAGCAGAGGGTGTAGACTTAAGACGCGATCGCCAAGCTTTGCAAAGGTTAATGGAAGCCGCAGAAAAGGCGAAAATAGAGCTTTCTGCCGTGAGTGTCACCGATATTAATTTACCCTTCATTACAGCTACTGAGGACGGGCCAAAACACCTAGAAACTCGCCTGACGCGATCGCAATTTGAAGGTTTATGTGTAGACTTATTGAGTAGAATCAGAACACCAGTCAAACGGGCATTAAAAGATGCCGGACTTTCTCCTGTAGATATTGAAGAAGTTGTCCTCGTTGGTGGTTCTACCAGAATGCCTATGGTGAAACAGCTAGTTCAAGACTTAATTGGCATTGAACCTAATGAAAACGTCAATCCTGATGAAGTCGTCGCGGTGGGTGCAGCTATTCAGGGCAGTATTCTGGCTGGTGAACTTAAAGATGTTCTCCTGTTGGATGTCACACCCCTATCTATGGGCTTAGAAACCATCGGTGGTGTAATGAAAAAACTTATCCCTCGCAATACAACTATTCCAGTCCGCCGTTCTGATATTTTTTCTACTTCGGAAAATAACCAAAACAGCGTAGAAATTAATGTGGTTCAGGGCGAAAGGGACATGGCCGCAGATAACAAGTCCTTGGGACGGTTTAAACTCTATGGTATTCCTCCAGCACCCAGAGGTATTCCTCAAGTTCAAGTATCCTTTGATATTGATGCTAATGGGATTCTCCAGGTAACGGCACTAGATCGGACTACCGGCAGGGAACAAAGCATTACTATTCAAGGCGCTTCGACTTTGAGTGAGTCAGAAGTTAACCGGATGATTCAGGATGCTCAAAAATACGCCGATGTTGACAGAGAACGGAAAGAACGAGTTGAAAAACGTACCCGTGCTGAAGCATTAATATTACAAGCAGAACGGCAATTGCGAGAAGTGGCCTTGGAAATGGGAATGCAATTTGCCCGTAACCGTCGTCAACGCATTGATAATATTTGCCGGAATTTACGGGAAAGTTTACAAGCTGACGAAGATCGGGGAATTGATCAGGCTTATGCTGATTTACAAGATGCTCTGTATGAACTGAATAGAGAAGTCCGTCAGTATTATGCTGAGGATGAAGATGAGGATCTATTTGGCGCTATCCGGGAAATCTTTGTGGGTGAAAAAGAAAGAGAACCGGAGAGGGATGTTTACAGAAGTAATTATCGGCAACGAGATTCATCTAGCCGCAGTGTTAACAAAGATTATGGCAATACAGGGCGTTCTCCTAATTATGAAAGTCGTCCCACCCGCAGCAAACGCCCCAGCTACCAGGATAACTGGGATGATGACGATGATTGGTTATAATTCGATTTTAGATTTTTAAATTGGGATTTAATATCTTTCCCAATATTGGATTTGCAGGGTCAGTCACAAGTAGAAACACCACTGACCACTGACCACTGACCACTGACCACTGACATTTAAATATATGCAAAATTTGCAAAATTTTCGGGATTATTACGAGATTTTAGGAGTTTCTAAGGATGCCACAAGCGAAGAAATTAAAAAGGTTTATCGGCGGTTAGCTAGACAATATCACCCTGACCTGAATCCGGGGAATAAGGAAGCTGAGGAGAAATTTAAAACCATTGGGGAGGCTTATGAAATCCTTTCTGATTCTAGCAGGCGATCGCAATATGACCAATTTAGCCGCTATTGGCAACAAAATGGCTTTGCTGGCAATAAACAAACTCCCAAGCCTAAAGGTTGGGATAACCGCGCTAACGGGCGTTCTAGCCAGGATGTAGACCCCAGCCAATTCAATGATTTTGAGAGTTTTGTCAATCAAGTAATTGGTGTCAGCAACCGCAAAGAACCCAAAAATACTCCAGGAAATACCACCACTAGCGACCCCTTTCGCACTCCTAGAACTAAAGTTGCCTATACTGTCAATACTCCACCCCGTAGCACTCGCAGGGATATCGAAGCCAGATTAACTTTACCACTGGAAAAAGCTTATCAAGGCGGTAATGAAAGGATAAGATTAGAAGATGGGCGATCGCTCGAAGTGACTATGCCCCCAGCTATGGTGACAGGACAAACCATCCGCTTACGAAATCAAGGAATTAGTGGTGGTGACTTATACCTAAAAATTACCGTTGACCCTCATCCTTTATTTAAGCTGGAAGGGGCTAACATTTTCTGTCAAGTACCTGTAACTCCCAGTGAAGCAACATTAGGCGGACAAGTCGAAGCGCCTACCCTTGATGGACCAGTAAAGATGACCATTCCCCCTGGTGTCAGGTCTGGGCAAAGATTCCGACTTGGTAATAAAGGCTACCCAGTTGAAAACGGTCAACGAGGTGATCAATTAGTAGAAATTCAGATAGTAACTGCCAAAAATATTACTCCCCAAGAACGGGAACTTTATGAAAAATTGCGAGAAATAGAAACCTTTAAACCTCGCGCTGATTTAATTTAATTGTCAGAATCAGGATTTCCATGATTTAAAGATGAATTTGATTATTGTTTTCCGAGAATAGCAGAAGAGGGTTAGATGTGATCAGCCAGAAAGCATCTAAATTTGATTTAGTGAAGTTAGAAAATAAGCCATCAAACTCTTCTCTATTCCCTGTTCCCTCATCTCAACCAGCAATTTAAATGCGTGACAGCTTAATCTTTGAAACTGGTTAAAATAACCCTCCTCATACTTTTTATAAATTCGTCAATAATCTAGTTTTTCTCAAAATAAATGTTAATACACTCTCTTCCTTCGCAATAATCTCTGTCACAACTTCCATTCCCGCTTGAATGGGATATTTTTGTAAATCTCTTTGCAAATGCAGCTTTTCTGATTCAATTGTCACTTCAAAATACGATTCTCCTGTGTTATTACTCTGAGATAAAATCGCATCTGCCGTAATTGACCTCACTGCACCTTCAAGTATACCATAATCAGGGTAAGGATAGGCAGAAAATCTCATTTTTACCTTGCCTATTTGGCAATTTACCACTTCTTGAGAATTGCAGTCTGTAGCTTCCAAACTATACAACAATCCTAAATAACCACCTTGACGCTGATAAAATCTCTTTAATTCATCTGCTGAATGACATTCTTTAAAGTTAACAAATTCTACCCAACCGTAATTATTCCGATTTAAAATCTTTAAAGTAGGAAAATTTGGGTTAAAGCCTTTTGCATTTAACCACAACAGCAGTTCTTGAAAATGGACATCTACTGCTAATGATCTTGGTTTATAAACTAACTGCCAACTGGTAGCAAATTCAAGTATAATAACTGACCTGCCATTATTATGGCTGTCACCTAGTCCCCGTTTAACTTTAACTAATTTTTCAGAGTTTGCTGATGGTTGAAATTGGTAACAAATATCTACCCAATCATGACAAAAATGCTGGATAAATTCTAAGCTATTTTCTACCCAGCGATTAATTGTTTCTAAAACTTGTCTGGCTAAAACCGGGTATTCTTCCCACAATGCTAGTTGCACTTCGGGAATTTTCAACCGTTGTATAAAGCTAGAAAATTTTGATTGAGAATCATCACCTGTTAATAAACCTTGCAATCTGGCTACATTCAGTTCTAATACTAAGGTTGTATTTACCATTAATAGCAGTTGTTCTGGTAATCCCTCTAATAAAATGTCATTAATATTACTTAAATTTTTAGGAAGATTTTGTATATTATTTAATCCAGCTTCTAATTTAATTATACCTTGAGCAAGCAAAGGAGTAAGGACATTCAAAAAACCAAAACAAGGATGTGCAGATAAACTAGAACTAGATAACAGCTTTGCAATATCTTGATTATTGAAATTTTCATAAGCTTGCTCAATTTCTTTTACCCACGTCAATGGTACAGTTACTACTGTTTGTCCCAAAATTTGGCAAAATTGCTCTTCATTAATCCCCTCAGTAGCTAGTTTTTGAGCAAATAATTCTGTATTTACCCAAATGTAATCTGATTTCCACCGTTTAAGCCTTTTTAATCCCAACTCAACATCATCCACCAACTCATCGGAACTAACTGCTATCCGTTCCTTTAATGACATAGCACGAAACCAAACGGAATCTTGACAGTTGATTTTTTTCATTTTCTTAGAAACTTACTCAGTGTTTACGCGATCGCTTAACTATGATAATAATTATCATTATCTGGTAATCTGTGTAAAGCAGATCCAGATGAGGGTGTATCAGTGAGGATGTAATGTTAAAAGTTTTCTTAGGTTTAGTCTTAGCAACCCCAGTAGTTTTGATTTCTTCAGTAGCGTGGGGTAGTGAAATAGCAGAAAATGATGATTTAGCACAAGTAACTTCTGTATCTCAATTGTCCGATGTACAACCCACAGACTGGGCTTTTAGTGCTTTACAATCCTTAGTAGAACGGTATGGTTGTGTAGCAGGATATCCCAACGGCTACAAGGGGAATTTACCGCTGAATTAGCAACTTTACGCGGTCGGGTGGATGCTGTAGAAAACCGCGCCGAAATTTTAGAAAGTCAGCAATTTTCCACCACAACGAAGCTTTCCGGTGAAGCGATTTTTGCTATTAGTGATGTTTTGACTGGAGACAGTGATCCATTTAGAGTTGGTGTACCTCCCAACAGCACCATCTTTGCTAACAGAGTCCGTCTTAACTTAACCAGTAGTTTTACAGGACAAGACGAGCTAAAAATTAGACTCCAAGCAGGTAGCACTATGAATTGAGTCCGGCTATCAACTTAACTTTAGGCTATTTAGCTCCCAATGCTAACAGTCCAGACAGTTTAACTCCCGATAGCAGTAATGGGACAACGGCTGGAGGTTTATTTGATGGTCGCTATTCGGCTTTAGCACAATTAAGCTTTAAACCTAGTAGAAATTTAGCTTTTGGTTTAACTTACCTCAATGGTTATACCGCAGGAACACCGACTTTCCTTAATGATGTGGGAACAATTTCCGCCAATTCACCGAGTTTAATTGCCGATAATGCCCGACGAGAAATTAACGCTTACGGTGTAGCGGGGTTGTGGCGAGTTTCTCCCAAATTTACTGTCAATAGTTGGTTTATGTATACTAATCAACAAGGTAAATCCGCCGGAACTGAGAATGAAAGTGCAGATGTTTACAGTTATGCGATCGCTCTAGCTTTTCCTGATTTGGGTAAAAACGGTAACTTAGGAGGTATTGTCGTTGGTGTTCCTCCCTATGCGACTCGTTCCGGTATTATTCCTTTCTATAGACCATTTTTAGGTGGTGCAAGTGATGTAGTTAGCACCATTCCTAATCGCTCTACACCCTTGCATTTGGAAGCTTTCTATAAGTATAAATTAAATGATCATATTTCCATTACACTGGGTGTAATTTGGCTAGTAGCTTCCAACCAAACCAGTAATAATCCTGATGTCGTCATTGGTACAGTGAGGACTACCTTCACGTTTTAGCTTAAACAGTAGACATATTCTATCCAGGATGGGCAGGAAAACGCCCATCCCATAAAATTTTTTCTCAACTGTTGCTCCTGTAAATTCCCTGCCTTGCGCCCGATCATGTTAGACTCCTGGATCTGTTATCCTAAAGGTAGATCCCTCACTAACTTGCAGCTATGACCGTCACCCAAAATATTGAACCCGGTTTAGATGTAATATTTCCTCCCAGTAATCTAGAAAGTGACGAACCCCCCTTGGAATCATCTTTACATCTACAACAAATGCTACTACTAATCCAATGTCTCAATTGGTGGTGGCGAGATATAAATAAAATTAATAATTATTTTGTTGGCGGGAACATGACTGTTTATTATAGTCCTCGGCAAATTAAAACCAAAGATTTTCGTGGACCAGATTTTTTTCTAGTGCTGGATACAGAAAACCGCGATAGAAATAATTGGGTAGTCTGGGAGGAAGATGGTAAATATCCTAACCTCATTATAGAATTGCTTTCTCCCTCCACTGCGTCCACTGATAAAGGGTTAAAAAAACAAATTTATCAAGATATTTTCCGCACACCTGAATATTTCTGGTTTAATCCGCAAAATTTAGAATTTGCTGGTTTTATCTTGTTTGGTGGAACATATCAACCCATAGAACCCAATCCTCAAGGTTTATTATGGAGTCAGCAACTAAATTTATATTTGGGTGTTCATGACGGTAAATTGCGTTATTTTCTGCCAGAAGGACAATTAATGCTAACACCAGAAGAATATGGAGTAGAAGCAACCCAACGTGCAGAACAACAAGCCCAACTCACAGAAGCAGCAACCCAACGTGCAGAACAACAAGCCCAACTCACAGAAGCAGCAAATCAACGTGCAGAACAACAAACCCAACTCGCAGAAGAAGCAACTCAACGTGCAGAACGTTTAGCAGCCAAACTCAGAGAATTGAATATCGATCCTAGTATTGTGTAAAATAACACACTTTGTGTAAGTTGGGTTGACCCAAGGAAACCCAACATTTAAAATATTCAATTAATTTTTCACTGAAGACTTAGAACTGATTATTTTTGATGGAAACATCAAACTTAACCATCTCACAAAACCATTAAAATCATTCATAATTTATGGAGTGCCTAAAATTGAATATTAATAGTATTAGAAAACCAATCATCATTAATTAACTGTTCTAAAGTATAAGGACATTGCTCAGGAAAAGTGTTTTTCTCTAATCCTGTTTTTGCAGAAATGTTGAATAGCGTAATAAAACTTTACATATTGAAATAAACTTAGCCTATAAGTGCTATTTTTCATCTTATCCAAATAAGTTTTCTAAACCAATGAACATAACTTATTTCCTGACACATATAGGACTGAAGATAACGGAGTTTATCTAATAAAGTTTTGCCAAATTCTTGCGGTATTTCTATTAGTTGCAATATCAAATAAGCGATTAAACAGCACATTATCTGAATTCTAATTCCATTCTCATTCTTTGTCATAAGTCTGTCTAACTTGAGGTGCATTTTTAAGAATTTCCATAACAATTCAATTTGCCATCTTTGTATGTAAATTTCCATAATCTCTTGATTACTAACTTGCTCTTCTCCTTCATTTAATAAGTTTGTTGCTAAACGAAATTCACTCTTAGTTTCTATATCACAAAATGCTACTACTCTAATTTCCACTTCTCTTTCATCTTTGCCAACTTTACAATTACCATTTTCTAGCATTTCTAAAGTGACATTATTTTTAATTCTTAAGACAAAAGCTTTATTTTTTTGTTGTTTTAATTCAGATATTCTTTCGGAGGATGCAAATCCTCTATCCATTATCCCTACTCCTTTTGACGGAATTGCTTCTACTGTTTCTTGTCCATATTTATGGTCATGTCCTTGCCCAAAATGAATCACCATTCCACCAACTTCTGATGTCAAACTATCTAACCCACAAAATAGTTTTACTTGATGATATCCTTGACTCCATAATAATTTACTTGTTAATGTAATAATTGTTGAATCTATAGGAAATAATGCTTGGGTTTCTTCCTTTCCTTTTTTCTTTCTCAGTTGATTGTTTAATTCAGTTATTATCTCCAAAAATACTTGAGTATCTCTCTTTTTACTTGCCTTGGAAAAATTTGATATTTTTAAATCTATCCCTTGATTATTTAGTCTTTGAAATAAATCTCTCATACTCACTATACTTTTATCCATGACATACTGTAACCACACTGATACAAATGAAAATGTGTCCAGAACTGGATAATCTTTTTTGGGCAATGGTTTCAATATTGTTTTGACCACTTCTGGGAAATTCTTTAAGCGCATAATTTGATAATTCTTTATCTATATTTTTTTAGATTGTATCAAATTATGGTACTTTTTTTTAATCTTTTCCTAACATTCAACACTTCTGTTCCAGATATTCTCAATATCTCCTGCTGCTTGGCTAGAAATGCGAAATTGACTCATACAAAATCACTTTCAACTTCACTTTTCTGAACTCTGGCTTTAATATTTGCAAAAAAATCTGTTAGCGACTCTTCATCATATTCAGTGTACTCACCATTTTCTAGTTGCTGAATACCAATGTTAATTTCATTGCGTAAAGCTGCTAATTTGAGTTTTTGCAGTTCTTCCTTAAGGTTTTGCAGTTGATCTAACATCTGTTGAAATTCTTGTGCTTCCTGCACTACAACCTCAGCTTTGCCATTGACAGTCAACACCAGTGGGGATTTTGTCAACTTAATTTTTTCTACGTAGTCTTTGGCGTTACGTTTGAAATCGGTAAGAGTTTGGATATTTTGGAGATTAATTCTAGTTTGCATCGCATCTAATAAAATACTGAATAATACATATTATAAGATGTTTTGTGGCTGTTTCTGCTATAGCTACCCAAGAGATTTAGAATAGAAAAAAACTTATTTGAGCAAAGTGACTCAAAAAAACGTAAATCATCATGGGGAAGTCCCACAAAGCAGCAATACTACTTATTATTCCCTGCTAGGACTCCATCCCGGAGCATCAGTAATTGATATCCGTCGTGCTTATCGAGAACTGAGCAAACTCTATCATCCAGATACAACGGAATTACCTGCGAACATTGCTACTGCTCAATTTCAGCAAATTAACACAGCCTATGCTACCCTGAGTAATCCAGAACGGCGTTTAAACTATGATGCCAAAATTGGCTATTCCCGGTTTGGTGTCATTCAAGCACCACCAGACTTAAATCACTCCGTGCATAAACCCTACGATTTTTCCAAATCAATGTATCTGGATGCCAGCGATCGCCCTTTATCTTCTGGGGAAATATTTGTATTATTTATTCTGGGGTTAACCATAGTTGGTTGTATGCTGTTAGCGCTGGCGATCGCCATTCTCCGTGGACAAGTAATCAGTTAAACTCAATTTCCTGCTCTAAAATAACCGAATAACTTTGAATTAAATTGCTTATGCTTTCCTCTGATACACCCCTATATAGTCACTCTTTACCACAAATCGAACTATGGCTAAAAAACCAAGGTTGTCAACAAGACGATACCCAACTACATTGTTGGCGTGTCCAACGATCTAGTTGGGAAGCAGAACTTTGGTTAGACACTGAACAAATTACAGTTCGCTATTTTCAATCAGGAGAAAACCGTCAAGATATACAACGTTCCTTTAAATATTCCTTGAGTCGAGAAGACATCGAAGAAGCGGTTTTTTCAGGACCATAATTTGGAGCAGTCAGGAGTCAGGAGGTAGGGGCGCAGGGCCTGCGCCCTCTTTGATTGATTACCGCATCTAAAACCCAAAATCGTCAAACCTTCCCAAAACGACGTTCTCGTTGTTGATAAGCAGATAAAGCTCGATGAAATTCATGACGGTTAAAATCCGGCCAGAGAGTATCAGAAATATAAATTTCACTATAAGCCATTTGCCAAAGCAAGAAATTCGATAATCGCATTTCCCCACTGGTGCGGATTAATAAATCTGGATCTGCTATTCCAGCCGTATATAAATGAGCTTCAAATACTTCTTCAGATATATCTTCAGGCTGGAGTAAATCTTCCTTGACCTTTTGAGCGATCGCCCGACAAGCCTGTAAGATCTCCTGCCTACCTCCATAATTAGTCGCAATTGTAAACCGGATACTGCGATTATCCTTAGTTTGATCCATAGAATGGGAAATCTCAGCCTGAAGAGCCTGTGGTAAAGCCGATAAATTACCCACAAACTGAATTTGCACATTTTCCTCCACCATTTCCCGCAGTTCTTGCCGTAAAACCCGCTGAAATAGATTCATCAAAAATTCCACCTCTTCCTCTGGTCTTTGCCAATTCTCCGTTGAAAAAGCATAGGCAGTTAGCGCTTTAATTCCCCAGTCCTTGCAACAGTGCAGCAAATCCTTGAGAGCATTGACACCAGCCTTATGACCCATCATGCGGGGTAGACCACGACTTTTTGCCCATCGGCCATTACCATCCATAATTACCGCGACGTGCTGAGGTAGTAATTCTTGTTTTAAATCAAGAGGTAAATATTGCAATTCAGTTTGTTGTGTTTTCATTTTTTATCTTGAGAAGCGGTCGTACCCCTACGGGTAGCGTGTCGAAGGCAAGGTAAGCCAAGTAACCGGGACATTAATTTTAGTGATTGATCACCAAGTTGACGAACTAAACTTAAAAGACCAGGTGCATGAGCCTCCCGATCTACAGTGGGAGAAAATCGAGTCTCTAAAGACTCTTTGAGCTTTTTAATAGTTAGTGGTCTATATAGAGTTCCCTTTTCCGCTAAGGAAATAGAACCCGTTTCTTCTGATACAACAACACAAATACAATTTTCGACCCTTTCAGTAATTCCCATTGCCGCCCGATGGCGTGTTCCCAACTGCCGCGACGCTGTGCGTCCTGAAAGTGGTAGAATTATACCAGATGATACAATGCGCGAACCACGAATTAACGTTGCTCCATCATGTAACAAAGTTTTTGGTTGGAAAATAGTTTGGATCAGTTCTTTAGAAACTTCAGCATTTAGCTTCACTCCTGGGACTGAAAAATCTTGTTCTTCAATAGGCCCTGTGGTTTCTAAAATTAGTAAAGCGCCAATACGATTTTTTGATAACTCTTTAATTGCATCAACAATTTCATCAATTACACTATCTGACTTAGGAATTGCTCTAGCATTATTTTGAAATAATTGCCAAAATTCGCCACGTCCCAATTGTTCCAAAAAACGGCGAAATTCTGATTGCAGTGCCACAGCCATAGCCACAGCACAGCCAATCACCAATTTTTCCAGAACAAAATTTAGCAGAGGTAATCCTAACTTGCCACTGAGCGCCGAGCAAAGCATTAAGACTATAAACCCTCGCACCATCCATAATGTGCGCCGTTCACTAATAATCACCAGGATCATGTATGTCAGTGCCAACACCAACATCATATCCAGAGTCCCAAGGAGCAAGGACTGCGACCAATCTCCCAGGTTTATCAGCCATTGCTTCCACCAATCTCTCATGACATCTGGATTCTTATAGTCATTTGTCAGTTGTCAGTCGTCAGTTGTCATTTGTCATTTGTGATTTTTTAACCACTGACCACTGACCACTGACTACGGACTATTTAAGTCTTTCTGGTAGGCAATCTTGTCGAATCAAGTCTTGATAAGTTTCGCGCTGCAAAATTAAATTTGCTTCGCCATTTGCCACTACAACTGCTGCCGGTCGGGGGAGGCGATTATAGTTAGATGCCATACTGTAATTGTATGCACCAGTTCCCATAACTACGAGAATATCATTTGCTTCAGTTTTTGGCAGTTGGGCATTTTTAATCAGAATATCTCCCGATTCGCAATGTTTACCCGCCAATGTCACGATTTCGGTGCAAGGAGCAGATATTTTATTCGCAACCACCACCCGATAAACTGATTGATAGGTGATAGGACGCGGATTATCTGACATTCCGCCATCAATCGCCACGTAGGTACGAATTTCAGGAATTACCTTGGTAGCACCAACTGTATAAGCAGTGACACAAGATGTGGCAATAAGCGATCGCCCTGGTTCACAGAGTAACTTTGGTAAGGGCAAATTTTCCGATATACAAGCAGCTTGTACAACTTCACAAATTGCCTTCGACCATTCAACAATAGTTGGGGGATCATCAGATTCTGTATATTTAATCCCTAGACCACCACCAACATTTAATTCTGTCACCTGCAAACCATGTTTAGCCGCATCTCTTAACCACTGCACCATCACAGCCGCTAAATCTCTATGTGGTTGACGTTCAAAAATTTGTGAACCAATATGAGCGTGTAACCCCACACAGTTTAAACTAGGCTGTTGACTCACAAAAGCAAACACCTCTTGTAAATCATGGGGATCAAAACCAAATTTACTATCTAAGTGTCCAGTGCGAATATATTCGTGAGTATGGCATTCTATCCCAGGAGTTAAGCGTAGCATGATCCGAATGGGCGAAAGAGAAGAATTTTCCATGTTCTCCCCTGCTATCTTCACCAGCATATCTAATTCATGCCAGTTATCCGCTACAATAGTACATCCAGACTGAATCGCTAAAACTAACTCGTCATGAGATTTATTATTTCCATGTAAGTAAATTTTATCAGGACTCATACCTGCATTCAGCGCAGTATAAAGTTCGCCACCAGATACTACATCAATTCCTAACCCTTCTGATGCCACAATGGCACAAACAGCTAAACAATTCCATGCCTTAGAAGCATAAAGTACCTGAGATTCTCCCTTGTAATATTCCTTAAAGGTATCTCGATATTGCCTACAAGCTGTCCGTAGAGTTTCCTCATCTAAAATATATAGAGGTGAAGCAAACTGTTCAACTAGGGTTGTGACATCACACCCACCGATTTCCAGATGATCATGATCATTAACTCTCGCTGTCAAAGGTAAGAGTTGTTGATTAGGAGAAATATCAGCACTGTCACCAGTTGTTGACTGTAAATATTGACGGCCAGAAAGTTGAACTTCGACGGGGTAAGTCGATACCATAACTAATAAGAGTTGTCTTTGTGAAAAATCAGGCCATGAGTATATGTCCTAATTTCCAGTTTACCCTCTCATTGGTAATGGATAATTGGTAATTGGTAATTAACCTTCCTCAATCCTCAAAAATTGTGATTTCATCCGACTTAAAAATTCAATCTTTAACCACAGATAATCTAACTGAACTATTAGAACTAGATAAAGCCTGTTTTGATGGTTTATGGACTATGGAAGGCTACCTACGAGAGTTAGAAAGTCCTAATAGTCATTTTTTGGGTTTATTTTCACCTTTTAATCACTCCGAATTGTTAGGAATGGGGTGCTTTTGGTCAATTTTAGAGGAAGCACACATTACAATTTTGGCAGTTCATCCCCAATATCATGGTCAAGGACTGGGAAAAGCTCTATTATATTCCCTGCTGCAAACTGCGGTGGATATTGGTTTGGAGAGGGCTACCCTCGAAGTCCGCGATTCTAACCACGTTGCTATTTCTTTGTATCAAAAATTTGGTTTCAAAACTGCGGGAAAACGACGGGGTTATTACAAAGATAACAATGAGGATGCTTTGATTCTTTGGCTGTCTGAACTACAACAACCACATTTTCTCAAAAATCTAGATCAATGGGCAACTTTCATGAATTCACCCTTCTAGATTCCAACGAACAACTGACAACTAACCACTAACCACTAACCACTTCCTAATCTTCCAGTGATTGGGATTGCACTTCAACGGCTTTCACATCAATTGTTCCTTCTGGTGTGAAGCGTTGAAATTGAAAGTTTTTAACTAATAGTTGTTCACCACAGTTAGCACATTGTACTTGACTGTTATTTACCCCTGTTAATTCATATCCACATACAGGACACTGGTTAGTAACTAAATTCTTTTGTAACCACCAGCGAAACCCAAAGAATGCTATCACAGGCAAAAGGAACAATAACCCCAAAATAATTACCAAGGAATTAACTAACCAGCCTAATCCCAATGATGCTAATAACCAGGCGATCGCCAACAGAGTTAGCCAGGGGCGGATTTTCTCAAAATTAAATTGCAAGTTTTTAAAGGTCATGTCTATTTTGCTAATAAAATATTAATTCTTCTTTAAATATTATTTCTTCGTGGGGAAAAAGATTTTTTAGTCTTGTCTGAATCATAACAAACATCACAAAATAATTACAAGTTTTAATCATTTTGACTTTTGATGTTTAAATGCCGATTAGCTTACTAATTTTTAATTTTGCCGTTCTTCTAAACAATATTTAACAATCAACAGGCAATTTCTACTATCTGAATCACGTTCATATACAACTTTATCAGCCAAGCGACGGAGTAAAAACCATCCATATCCACCCACTTGTAGAGTCCCCGGTTCTGGCTCGGTTATTACATCAGGATTAAATGGTTTTCCGTAATCCCAAATTCTCACTTCTAGCCTATCAGTCCATAAACTGACTTGAATTTCTATAGTTGTTTCCGGTGGTAAAGCATGATGAGCATGACGAACTGCGTTGGTAAAACCTTCTGCTAAAGCTAGGTTGAGACGATAAATTTGGCTATCTGACCAGCCATATTTAGGTAAATATTGCTGACAGAATTCTTCAAACCATTGTTGCACTGGATTTAAGAGCTTAAGATCGCTCCTTACCGTTCTATGGTCTTGCTGCACTATGCTAAGCATTGACCGTGACTTAAAAAGAAAGTAATTGAACAGTAGTTGTGTTTTTTATAATTTGAGAAGTTCACATTTAGGAATGGTGATGATTAGATTAGAGATAAAACTAAATACTTTGGTTTTAACTCTATCCTCATCATTAATGTGAAATAATCTTCCCGCAATTCTAGTTCAGTTAGCGTCTGTTGATCTTCAAAAGTATATCTGTTTTAAAATACCAGTAACAATTAGACCATCAAATAATTACGGCTATTTGTTTGTCAGATATTATCCTGTATATACTCCTGAAAATCACAGACGCTACTAGATTTAGTTTTAACTGTAACTACCTTAGAATAATCCTAAAGTTAAGGATTTGTCTAACGGCATTGCAGCACCAATACCTAACCATAGGGTAACAAGAGTACCAAAAAGAAATACTGTTGTTGCTACGGGACGACGGAAGGGGTTTTGGAACTTATTCACATTTTCCAAAAAGGGAACGAGAATTAATCCCAAGGGTACAGCAGCCATTGCTAACACACCTAATAGTTTACTAGGTAGTGAGCGGAGTATTTGAAATACAGGATATAAGTACCACTCTGGCAAAATTTCCAAAGGGGTAGCGAAAGGATTGGCTGGTTCACCTATTAAAGCTGGATCTAGAACTGCTAGAGCCACAACACAGGCGAAAGAACCCATAATTACGACTGGGAATATATAGAGTAAATCGTTAGGCCAAGCGGGTTCACCATAGTAGTTGTGACCCATGCCTTGGGCAAGTTTAGCTCTTAATTTGGGATCGCTCAGATCCGGTTTTTTTTGGGTTGACATTTCTAAATGCGCTCTCCGGCTGAAGTGAAGTTAAAGTCTTGGTGAAAGCTGTCAACAATACAACTAGCTTAAGTTTCCGATAGTAGTTTATGTCTACAACTTACAAGTTATTTTCTCTTTAGTTTAAAACAAACTACGATGATCTGGAAACACAAGTTTTGCCTATTTGCTAATAACTTTGATTACAAAGGTCCAGAAATACCTTGTTTGCGAATCATCAGGAAGTGGAACAACATGAAGACGGCAATTAACCAAGGGAGAACGAAGGTGTGGGCGCTGTAGTAGCGGGTAAGGGTGGCTTGACCAACACTAGAACCACCACGGAGTAAATCGGATATGAGAACGCCGACTACGGGAATGGCTTCTGGTACACCACTAACAATTTTTACAGCCCAGTAACCAATTTGATCCCAAGGTAGGGAGTAGCCTGTTACACCGAAAGAAACGGTGATAACTGCGAGGATAACACCACTGATCCAGGTCAATTCGCGGGGCTTTTTGAAGCCACCTGTGAGGTAAACTCGGAATGTGTGGAGAATCATCATCAATACCATCATGCTGGCTGACCAGCGGTGAATGGAGCGAATTAACCAACCGAAGTTGACTTCATTCATGATGTACTCTACGGAGGAGAAAGCTTCGGCAACGGTGGGTTTGTAGTAGAATGTCATCGCAAATCCAGTGGCGAACTGGATCAGGAAGCAAACTAGGGTAATTCCACCTAAACAGTAGAAGATGTTAACGTGGGGAGGAACGTATTTGGTGGTGATATCATCAGCAATTTCTTGGAGATCCAAGCGTTCCTCGAACCAGTCATAGACGTTAGCCATACAATCTCAAAGTCCTAAAAATAGATTGCGGTTGATAAGTTTTGTTATGCGAAGCCTAGTCAGCGATGACTATTCAACTAACCTCAGTTAGAGGGTTCGCTTCTCGCTTCATCCAAAGAGAATGGAGTTCTATTTGTCCACGAGCGTAGATTTGGGTGTAACTCACCCTATGGTTGATAAATCTTCCTGTCTTCTTGTCTTTACGAGTCAACGCTAACTATGTTGACTCCAAAGATGATTTTATCGTTGATCAGGAAGAATGGGCATCTCATCAAGTTGGACTAGCAACTTTATGAGAAGAATGCACTTCTTCTATAAAAAAAGTAACATAGTCGAGAGATAGATTTCATCAGCAACTGAGCATTACAGAAATTTTTAGGGAATTTGAGTCTGAGATGGCACTGAAATTAGGGTTCATTCACAAAGGGTTTTGGCGGCTAGGATGTTTACTACTATTACTTTTTGGTTTGGTGTTGGCAGGATATGTTCCGCCGGCTTCGGCTTTGACTCCAGAACAGAAGTTAGTTTATGAAGTATGGCGAATTGTTAATCGCTCTTATTTGGATGGAACTTTTAACCATCAAAGCTGGCTTGATGTGCGACAAAATGCGTTAAAAGGACATTTTGCTAATCATGAAGCAGCCTATACTACTATTCAGGCGATGCTGAAGAGTTTAGATGATCCTTTTACCCGGTTTCTTGATCCTGAGAAATATCGCAGTTTACAAGTTAGCACTTCTGGAGAGTTAACTGGTGTGGGATTACAAATTACTCTCAATCCCCAAACTGGTGTTTTGGAGGTGATTACACCTATTAATAATTCTCCGGCGGATAGAGCGGGTTTAAAGCCACGCGATCGCATTTTGAAGATTGAGGGTTTATCTACAGAGAATCTAACTCTTGATGAGGCGGCAGCGCAGATGCGTGGATCAAGAGGCAGCGTGGTTACGCTTTTAATTGGCAGGGAAGGAGAACAGGATCGGGAGGTTATCTTGGTGCGCGATCGCATTTCGCTAAATCCTGTTGTTTCTGATTTACGATTATCCCCCCAAGGAACCAAGATTGGCTATCTATCCCTGAGTCAATTTAGTGCCAATGCTGTTACTGAGTTGGCACAAGCTATTTCTATTTTAGAAAAAAAAGGCGCGTCTGCCTATATTCTTGATTTAAGAAATAATCCCGGTGGACTCTTACAAGCGGGAATTGAAACTGCTCGTTTATGGTTAGACTCTGGCACAATCGTTTACACTGCCAACCGTCAAGGCATTCAGGGAACCTATGAAGCCTTTGGACCGGCTTTAACCACAGATCCTTTAGTAATTCTCGTTAATAAAGGAACTGCCAGTGCCAGCGAAATTCTCGCGGGTGCATTACAAGATAATCATCGCGCCCAATTAATTGGGGAAACAACTTTTGGTAAGGGTTTAATTCAATCTTTGTTTGAATTGTCAGACGGTTCTGGTTTGGCGGTGACAATTGCTAAATACGAAACTCCTAACCATCGAGATATTAATAAGTTGGGAATTAAGCCTGATCAAATTATTTCCCAACCATCACTTAACCGGGAACAAATCGGCACAAAGACAGATACTCAATATCAGGCGGCTGTAGAATTTTTGAGTAAGAATTTGGTAATTGGTAATTGGTAATTGGTAATTGGTAATTGGTAATTGGCAAGAATTTCTTTCCCTATTCCCTATTCCCTATTCCCTATTCCCTATTCCCTATTCCCTCTTAACTGTCACCTGTCACCTAAATTCAAGTTGGTGATTTTTTGGTAAGCTTGGTCTATACAGGGTTTACCTCTGAGGTAGCCTGTATTAGCACCGGGGCATAAATAAGTTAAAGTTTGTGGTGTGTAGCGATCGCTTAATAACTTAACGCTTTTAAGTTGTCGTAGCCAATGAAAAGTTTTAGAAGTGCGTAGTGGCATAGGTTCACCATGCTGGCTAGGAAGTAAATGCCGCCCCGAAAATAACACGCCATCAAATTCACGATAATATAAACAAGAAGAGCCTGGAGAATGGCCTGGTGTCCAAATTATTTGCGTTGTGGCATTGAGAGTGAACTCATCAGTAAAAGTGGTGACAGTTGAACCGGGCAATAAATAGGCTTCTTGTTCTTGGATAAGAATTTCGCAATTTAAGATTTGCTGATATTCTGCGGCTTTACCAATAGCACCACGATGACTGATAAAAAACCACCGAACTCCCCCATGTAAGGACAAAAAATCCTGGTTTATTTGTTCTAAAGCTGGGCAATCTATGAGAATATTTCCTTCATTGCTGATAATGAAGTAAGATGTCCCTCCTAAAGTGTCCCGATTAGGTGGAAAGGCAAAAATACTGTTATTCGTAAAAATCAGAGGATTTTCTGGCGTTGACAGGCTTTTTGTCAAGATAGAACGTGGTGGTTTAGTCTTGTAACTCGACTGCTGGGAAAAAGAAGACATAAATGAAAAGACTCAAACTGAGGAGTTGTGAACAATCAGGTTACAGTGTATTCACCATGACTGTGAACTGTGATTGAAAAATTAAGGCGTGCAGTCTTTTTTATATAGCAGGAGTCAGGAGTCAGGAGTGAGGAGTAAAAACCTGTTGTTGACGGAGTTTCATAATCAATTCATGTCTTAACTACCTTGAATGTTGCTATACTCGAAATCTGTAACAAAAATCATAAGTAAAGCATTCTAACCTAAGACTCATCTAAATTTGATTTAGTGAAGTTAGAAAATAGTCCATCAAACTCTTATCTGTTCCCTGTTCCCTGTACCCTGTTCCCTGTTCCTTCCTGTTCCCTTTTTTGTAAGGCATTCTATCAAACATAGTGAAAATAATATGGCATTTTGGTTTCTCCTCCTTCTGGGGTCATTGACTTATTTAATGATGCAACAAAGCGTTGCACGGGCTACAAGAACCCCTGTATGGTTATTGTGGTTGGTTTTGATGACACCTGCATTTGTATTGACTGGTTGGACGCTGATATATGGTCCTAAACAAGCTCCCCCATCAGCGCTCATTCTTTGGGTATCGGGAGTTTGTTTATTATTATATTGGGTATTGTTTAATCGGGGTCGGCAATTAC
Source organism: Dolichospermum compactum NIES-806 (assembly GCF_002368115.1). Taxonomy (NCBI): domain Bacteria; kingdom Bacillati; phylum Cyanobacteriota; class Cyanophyceae; order Nostocales; family Aphanizomenonaceae; genus Dolichospermum; species Dolichospermum compactum. The sequence continues at coordinate 1,454,388 of NZ_AP018316.1, forward strand.
CCGTAAATCCCCAAAATCAATCTCCAGAAAATCTATCACCATCGAATGATCCTCCTCCTGTAGAAACAGCACCCGTCCGTCCCATTGACTTAGCAGAAGAAAGCCAACTGCGAAACTGCTTTCCCTGGTCTGTCTATTATCTGCAAAATATTGAGTATCGTCCCCAAGCAGTAATTTGTCGGGGACAGTTGCGAACTATGGCTAGTGCGGCTTATGAGCAGATTAAAACCAATATTGAAGGACAATTTGGCGATCGCTTTTTAGTCATATTTCAAGAAGGAATGAATGATAAACCCTTCTTTGTTTTAGTTCCCAATCCCCAAGCAGTTAAACCAAATAACCAACAAGACGCAGAAAAAATTTCCGAACCAGTCTTAGCATTACTATTGTTAGTGGCAACTTTATTCAGCACGACTTTTATCGGCTTGAAAATTGCGGGTTTTAATATCACCCAACTAGAATCTGATTTCACATTATTTTTTCAGGGTTTACCCTATGCTTTGGGCTTAATAACTATTTTAGGAACTCACGAACTAGGTCATTATTTAACAGCAAAATTCTACAAAATTCGCACCACATTACCCTATTTTATTCCTATACCTTTTTTCTTAGGCACATTTGGTGCTTTTATTAAAATTCAGAGTCCCATACCTCACCGCAAAGCGTTATTTGATGTGAGTATTGCTGGTCCATTGGCAGGATTTATTATGACTATACCTTTATTAATTTGGGGTTTAGCTCATTCAGAAATAGTAGCCTTACCGGAAAAAACCGGAATATTAAACCCCAATGCACTCAATCCTAAATATTCAATTCTATTAGCTTTACTCTCAAAATTAGCTTTAGGAAGTGAATTAACTGCAAAATCTGCCATTGATTTACATCCAGTTGCAGTTGCAGGTTTCTTAGGATTAATTGTCACCGCATTAAATTTGATGCCTGTGGGACAGTTAGATGGTGGTCACATTGTCCATGCTATGTTTGGACAACGAACTGCTGTGATTATTGGTCAAGTTGCCAGATTATTATTACTAATGCTTTCGTTTATCCGAGAAGAATTTTTATTTTGGGCAATTATTTTATTATTTGTTCCCTTAGTTGATGAACCTGCTTTAAACGATGTCACAGAATTAGATAATCAACGAGATTTTATGGGATTAATGTCAATGGCTTTGCTACTGTTGATTGTTTTACCATTACCCAAAGTTTTAGCCAATTTGTTGCAGATTTAAGATACAGCAGGAGGCAAGAGGTAATGACCAATGACCAATCACCAATCACCAAGGACTAATGACCCATTACCCATTACCCATTACCCATTACCCATTACCCATTACCCATTACCCATTACCAACCTCAATATTGTAGTCTAGGATTTTTGTGAATTAGCGGCTTCAGTAGCCTTTTTAGAAGCATCTGTGCTACCCATGCGGATTTCAGAAGTGAAGGAAGCCATGCTAAAACCACCAAAACGCTTTAGCACACTTACCCGCATCCGTAAATTAGGACTGGCAAACCATAGCCTTTCTTCAGACCACATGGTTTCATACTCAGTAATTAGAGTTAAAGCACCATCATCACCGATTTTATAGCTACCAGCAACGGGGGCTTTTTCGGCATAACCCATTTCTCGGAGTAATTTACCTTCATCTGGGTTATCTGTATTGGGGACTGTAGCTAAAACAGTCGAACCCTGATGTTTTTCTTCGTCCCATTCCATTGTGCCATTCCAGGTAACTCGCGCCCCACAGGAAGCTGTATTTGGGGCAATTTCATACTGTTCACACAGTTTAATTACTTCTGGATGATCAGCGGCTAACATCTCAATTACGATGTCTGATTTGCCGTCTTCTGACTGCTTGAACGCTAAATGGTGACTGGTGCGATGGGAAAACCACTTTCCAGCACTTAATTCAAAAAATTCTTCAATGTTCATAAATAAAGTTGTCCTGCATCACAATTTTAACAATGCCTTTTATTATAAGAGACTAGTACTGCAGGGCGGAAGTCAAAAGTCAAAACGAAGACAGTATAGGCTTTTTAACGATTTAGAATGGTTGGTTTATTTATGCCGTGTTGTACTAGTTATCTGTCAATTTTGTTTTTGTTTTTAATCGCTTCCCAAATCAAAGATTCCCAAAATTGGATACAGACAATTTTAAGCTTGACAGATCACTAGACTGAAAACCCTTGAGGTTAAGTTTTGGAGCGTGACGGAAAAACTTAACTGTCCTTTAGGTAAGGGATGAAAGCCAGACAGAGGCTTTAGCCTCCCTCCAGCGACATAAATATGGGAAGGTGACGTAGGAGGCGACTTTAAGTTCAACTCAGGTTGTTGGTTTCTTCAAGTCTTTGTAGAGAAATCCTGGCTGCTTCAGCAACGTTTTTATGACTATCTTTTTCCAGATATTTTAAGGCGGAGACACTTTTGGGAGTCGGTAAATTACCTAAAGCCTCAGCTAGTCGTTGTCGTACTAACCAATCCTCTGATTGAGCAAAACGGAGAATATGTGTGACAGAATTTATATCGCGGATTTCTCCCAAAGCTGAAATAGCCGCCTGTTGGATGACTATTTCTTCGCTATTTAACGCTTGGATGAGAATATCATGGGCGCGAGGGTCTTTGATATTACCTAAAGATACGGCAGCACTAAATCGCACTAGCCAGTCCGTATCTTCATAAAATGCCCGTGATAGCACTTCTAAGGCTCTATTATCTTCTAGATATCCCAATGCACCGGCAGCATCAGCGCGGATGCCATAATCTGGATCTGTTTCTAAAATTTTTACCAGAATAGAATAGCACTCTGGGGTTTTTTTGATTCCTAGAGCGAATATTGCCATTGAGCGCAGTTGCAGGGATTCATCATCTAGAACCTTTTTAATTAAAGGGACTGCATCATCGGCAGATATATGACGCAAACTAGCAAGAGCTATCATGCGATCGCGCAAATTTGGACTTTCTAACTGAGTCGCAATTACTTCTAAACTTGGAGCAGCCATTTATTTGACAGCAATTTCTTAATTTATATTTACTTTAACGTAATTGGGGCAGTCTCAACTATGATTCTTGTGATTCTGATGATTTGGATGATTTTGGCGACAATAAACCCATTAATCATCAAAATCAACCAAATCAAATCAATCACACAAATTATACAAATCATAGTTCAGACTTATTCCCTATGTCTGATATCGTCACTTAAATAACAGTAAAACTTCACACCTATACTGTGTCTTTAGTAAGAAGAGAATAGATCGGACTAGACGTAGGGTTAATGGAACGTGTCAACAAGAAGAACAGACAGCACAAAAGCTAGAACAGTTGATGATGCAGTTAGTTCAAGAAGCAAAACAGCCTGAAGGAAAGGCTACTGCTAAGACTCGTTAGTATCTTCAGCATTCAGCCGTCAGCTATCAGCTTTCAGGATGAAAATGCAGGTGGCTGTAACTTCAAAAATAAGAAGTATTCATTTTCTTTGCTGTTCCTACTTTTGGCTGATAGCTGGCTACAATAAAATCCCCGATTTTTCATGTTTCGGGGATTTTAATTTGCGAATTTTTACCAATCAAATCTCGAAAATCTATAAATCAGGAGGCAGAATTACGTTATCAATTGCATGAACAACACCGTTACTACCTTGGATATCTGCCTGAGTTACCTTGGCATCATTGACAGTTACACCTGTAGCGGGGTCAACTTTAACATTAATAGCACCCCCTTCTACGCTTTTTACTTCCCCAGATTTTAAGTCAGTGGAGAGTACCTTACCTGGGACTACATGATAGGTTAAAATCTTGACCAATACTTCCTTATTTTCTGGCTTCAATAAATCCTTTAATGCGTCCGCTGGTAGTTTTGCAAATGCTGCGTCTGTAGGAGCAAAAATGGTAAAAGGACCTTTTCCTTGTAAGGTTTCTGTAAGTCCTGCGGCTTCTACGGCTTTAGTGAGAGTTTTAAAGGATTCATTCTTCTTAAGCAAATTCACTAATGTTGACTGCGTAGGTTCGCTAACCGGTGCAGGGGGGACTTCTGTTGCTGGCTGGGTGGGTTCGCCGACTGGTGGGGTTTCACTAGGTTTGCTACCACGATTGTAAGGTGGTTCATTGAAAATACTTGGTCTGGAGCGGACTTCTTTCGCTGGAGATGGGATAGTAGTCAAAAGACCGATACTCATTAATCCGATGATTGCAGTGATTTTGGGCAATAATTTGCCGTAATTAGCGTTCATAAATTTTGTTTGTATTGATTGCATACAAGTTATACCAAGATTTATTACATTTTGCCAACTAAAAAGGTTCTTGACTGAGGAACAAGATTTTTCGCAAAAATTGAGGTAAGGTGATTAAAGAATTTAGAAATTGGTGGTCAGGAGTAGGAATATTTATAATATCCAACAAGTTCAACACTTTTATGCTATAAAGTATTGGGAAAATTTCAAGTATCTGGAAAAATGCTAAATCAATTGACGGGCATAACAATCCGAATTTAATCGTTACACAAATTGGAGTAATTTTCAACTTGATGGGCAGCAACTCAACCCAGAAAATGATAAATTCACAGGAAAAATGCTAAGAATTAAAGATACAATTATAAAATTAACAACTAAACAAGTTGCAGAATATACAATATGCTAGAACTATATCAGTGGGAACTATCTCAATTTTCCGAAAAAGTTCGTTTACTCCTAGATTATAAAAGACTGGAGTATCGCAAAATCGAAGTTGCTCCAGGAATTGGCCAGCTAGAATTATTTCGTTTAACTGGACAAAAGCAAGTTCCAGTGTTAAAAGATGGCAATAGATATATTGCTGATTCTACAGAAATCGCTAAATATTTAGATTCAGAATACCCGGATTATCCTCTGATACCGATAGATCCCAAAAAAGGCGCTTTGACTTTATTATTGGAAGATTGGGCTGATGAATCTATAGGTGTTAAAGGTAGAAAGGCTCTATTTGCAGCTATTAGTCAAGATCAGAGTTTTCGTAAGTCGTTGTTACCAATTTCTACTCCAGATATTCTCAGAAGTGTTGTGGAAGGTGTTCCTGGTGATTTTCTGTCGGCGCTGGGTTTTGGTGTCGGTTTTACCCCAGATGTGGTAAATGCGGCTGTTACTAGCTTAAAACAAGATTTGGATATTATTACCCAATTGTTGGTGGGTAGTCCTTATTTAACAGGTGATGAACCAACTTTAGCTGATTTAACAGTTGCTAGTTTATCCATGCTTTTGAAGTTCCCCGAAGGCGCTTATTTGGATTTACCAGTATCTCTCAGAGGGAAAGGGTTATCGAGTATAGCCAATAATCCTGATTATGAAGCATTTTTCGCTTGGCGCGATCGCATCTACTCTCAATTTAGAAAACCATTACCAGGAATCACACCACCCGTAGGAAATTCACCAACAAGTATTCAAATTGATTAAAGAATTGGTAATGGGTGATTGGTAATTGGTAATTGGTAAGAATTTCTTTCTCTGTCCTCCCTGTTCCCTGCTATAACAACTGACAACTGACAACAAACAAAAATGAATTTGGGATTACCATTAGGTTCTGTTATTGAAGGTTCTCTGACCGGGGGTTTGGAGGTCAGATTACACCCAGATATTTCTGTCGAAGATATGCGGGTAGGTAAATTTCTCGTGGTACAAGGGATGCGATCGCGCTTTTTCTGTATGCTAACAGATGTATCCTTGGGTATGGCGAATGACCGCATTACAGCTAGTCCTCCCAATTGGGAAGATAGCTTTCTGCGTGAAGTATTAGCAGGTAGCGGTACTTATGGGATGATCAACCTAGCACCGATGTTGATGTTTACCCCTGAATCTCCAGAATCTAGCTTTTCTAACAATGGTAAATCTTCTAATTCTTTTATCCCATCGTCCACTGGTTTAGCATCCTTTCAACCCCAAACCAGTACGACGATGGAATTATTACCTGTGAAAACTATTCCTAGTCACTTTAGCCAAGTTTACGAAGCCAATGAGGAGGACTTCCGCAAGGTGTTTGGCTGGGAAGATGACCCTCAACGTAACAACTTTTCTATCGGTAAACCCTTAGATATGGATGTGCCGATTTGCATTGATTTAAACCGCTTTGTGGAACGGAGTAATGGGATTTTTGGGAAATCGGGGACTGGGAAATCTTTCCTGACACGGTTAATTTTAGCCGGGGTCATTCGTAAAAATGCGGCTGTTAACTTGATTTTTGATATGCACTCAGAATATGGTTGGGAAGCAGTCGCCGAAGGAAAGAACGTTAATACTGTCAAGGGTTTAAAACAACTATTTCCCGGACAAGTAGAAGTTTACACACTTGATCCAGATTCAACTAAACGCCGAGGTGTAAGAGACGCACAAGAACTATATCTAAGCTACGAACAGGTTGAAGTTGAAGATATAAAACTATGTAATCGTGATTTAGGACTTTCAGAAGCGGCTTTAGATAATGCTAATATCCTCTTTACAGAGTTGGGTAAATCGTGGATTATTCAATTACTAAATATGAGTAATGAAGATATTGAGATGTTTTGTGACGAAAAACGCGGACACAAAGGCTCAATTATGGCATTACAGCGGAAACTTTTTCGCTTAGATAGTTTAAAATATATGCGAAGTGCTTGTCCGCAAAATTATATTAAAAATATCGTCCAATCTTTAGAAGCTGGAAAAAACGTAGTTATCGAATTTGGTTCCCAGTCCAATATGCTCTCATATATGTTGGTGACGAATATGATTACCAGACGGATACATGAGCATTATGTCAAAAAAGCTGATAAATTTCTCCAAAGTAAAAATCCTTTGGATCGGCCGACACCATTAATGATTACAATAGAGGAAGCACACCGCTTTCTTGACCCAGGAGTGGTACAAAGCACAATTTTTGGAACTATTGCTAGAGAACTACGAAAATATTTTGTCACGCTTTTGGTAGTTGATCAACGTCCATCAGGGATAGATAATGAAGTCATGTCTCAGATTGGGACTCGAATCACCGCTTTGCTGAATGACGAAAAAGATATTGATGCTATTTTTACAGGTGTATCTGGTGCGGGTGGTTTACGCTCAGTTTTAGCTAAGTTGGACTCTAAACAACAAGCACTAATTTTGGGTCATGCTGTTCCTATGCCAGTAGTCGTGCGGACTCGTCCCTATGATTCTACCTTTTATTCCGAAATTGGTGCGATCGATTGGGAAGAAAAAACAGATGAGGAAGTATTCACTGCTGCTGAACTAGCAAAAGCAGATTTAGGTTTTTAGTTTCAAGTCAACAACGGACAACGGACAACGGACAACGGACAACTAACAATTTCGTAACATCCCTCCATTATCCAAGTAGCTCAAGTTCGGTTATCCGGCTAATTGAAAGCAACTTTAGAGGGGATTTTCGCGTCACTATGGGTATACCGAAACAGTTTTTGGAAGTTAAAGAAAAATAGTTATCAACTTTTGGGTTTGATTACTGAAATATTTATCATCTGGGAACTTTACTATTGACTCTGTTTGTCGTAACATAAAACCAAAGTAAACTCATACTGACTCCGTTTTCAAGACGACTACTAGATAACTTAAACGAAAGAATTCTAGCAACCAGCCTCATGTATTTCTGCTAAAACTCCAAAATCAAAATTATCGAGAGGGTAAGGAGACATATTTTTAGACTAGCAAAATCTTAATACAGGTTGGATCAATATCATTCTTGATGGTAGCTTTTCATATCCAGTGATGTATATTGTAAGCTTACGAATTGCCTTTGTTAAAAAAATATTGATTATGTTTAAGGAGTAGAGGATAAAAGCACCAATGCCTACAGTTAAAAATCATACAGAGAATGTCAATGCTAAATTTACCGCTGATATGGTCAGAACCTATCTGCGAGAAATTGGTCGTGTACCTTTGTTAAGCCGTGAACAAGAGATTATCTACGGTAAACAAGTACAGCAGATGATGGTGCTGATAGAAGCTAAAGAAGCTTTGAGCAAGGAAATTGATCATGAACCTAGTTTATCAGAATGGGCTGCCCGTGTTAATCAATCAGAAACAGAAATAAATCAGCTGATGCTACAAGGTAAGCGAGCCAAGCAAAAAATGATTGAAGCGAATTTACGCTTGGTTGTAGCTATTGCGAAAAAATACCAAAAGCGAAATATGGAATTTCTGGATTTAATCCAGGAAGGTACTTTGGGATTAGAAAGGGGTGTGGAGAAATTTGATCCTATGCGGGGTTATAAGTTCTCAACCTATGCTTATTGGTGGATTCGTCAGGCAATTACTAGAGCGATCGCTCAACAAGGTCGAACCATTCGCCTACCAATCCATATTACCGAAAAATTGAACAAAATTAAAAAAGTTCAACGAGAGTTAGCGCAAAAGCTGGGAAGATCACCCTCACCAACAGAAATCGCCAAAGAACTGGAGTTAGAACCGGCTCAGATTCGTGAATATCTGAATATGGCGCGTCAACCAGTCTCTTTAGATGTGCGCGTCGGCGAAAACCAAGATACCGAATTACAAGAAATGTTGGAAGATGACGGTCCTTCCCCTGAGTATTACACCACTCAGGAGTTTCTGCGCCAAGACTTGAATAATTTACTTGCAGAACTCACACCCCAACAGCGTCAAGTTGTCGCCTTACGCTTTGGTTTAGAAGATGGAAATGAAATGTCCTTGGCGAAAGTTGGTGAACGGTTGAACCTCAGTCGGGAACGAGTCCGTCAATTAGAGCATCAAGCCCTTGCACATTTACGTCGCCGTCGAGCTAATGTCAAAGAATACGTTGCCAGCTAGAAAAGTGGACACGCAAAATCGTATTTCAAAACATCCCTCTTGGTGATGCGCCTCCTCAGTTCAAAACAGGGGGCGATTTTTTTTGAAGAAATAGAAAAGGTTCTGCAAATTTCTGATTTATTTTGCGAAATCTGTAGATGGGAAGTTGTATCTACTGGCAGATCAATACAAGAATTAAACAATGAAACAGGCTGAGAATTTTCAATCTCGATTTTACATCCCTCCGGTGGAGGATTTTATGAAGTGATGGATAAATTTATTAACTAATGATAATCTGAGATTATTCTCCAAATTTACATAAATAGTAAGTTTTTGCTGAATTTAAAATTAAATATATAGATAAAACTTTTGAGGGAATCGTCAGTAATGAGTATTCAGTTATTATGGCAAAAATCCAGGAAACAAAAGTTAACTTTATTACAGGAGAAATCCGATGCTTAATCATATTTCCAAATTAATGACTTCTAGCCAATTTAAATTTCCCATTCTTGGACTAATTGTTTCGGCTGGTATTTTGGGTATTAGTTATTCTAGTCAACAACATTACAAACTCCTCTCATCAACAGCCTTAACTACTAATTATGTAGTACCTAGAAATCAAAGACAGATTAACTTTGATCCTGCTGTGATTAAAGAGGAAGCTATGCAAAAATCACCAGTGAATATTTCTAATCAGATATCTACTGATAAGTTAACAGAAAATATCACAGTATTATCTACAAATACGAGAGAATTGGGGAGAAAAGGACAAATCCAATTTCCCGAACAAGATGGGACTTATCTTTATGGACAATCATCCACACCAAATGAATTAGGACAAGGTTACATTCTATTTCAAAAACAACAAGGTAAAATTATTGGTGCTTTGTATGTTCCTCACTCTGAATTTAGTTGTTTTCAAGGAACTTTGGCTAAGTCAGGAGAATTAGCAATGACGGTGAAAAGTTCTCCCGGTGAAGTTGGTACAGTGGAGGTTGCTACAGCTAGTACAATCCCTAAAGTTAATGAAAATGAGTTCACAACTTATCCTTACTCAGTAACTTTACAAGACTATCATCAGTTGAGTTCTGTAAGTTCTAATGATAGGGAAATTTTGCAGATATGCCAACAAGGAAGCGATGGTTTTAAATAAGTAGGTGGATGTAAATAATTGTCATTGGGATATAGCATTTTTTAGTGAAGTACAAGAACCCCACCCCCAACCCCCTCCCCGCAAGCGAGGAGGAGGCTATAAATATACTCGATATGATTAGGAAATGCTATATAGCAGGGAGAAATAATTTAATGACCAATGACCAATGACTAATGACTAATGACCAATGACCAATGACTAATTTGAATTAATACTCAATTCCTGCTTGAGCTTTCACCCCTTGATCCTTAAAAGGATGCTTAACTAATGTCATTTCAGTGACTAAATCGGCTTTTTCAATTAATGCCGGTGGTGCGCCTCTTCCCGTGAGAATTACGTGCTTGTCTGCTGGTTTTTGAGCTAAACCTGCTAATACTTCTTGAACCTGTAAATAACCCAGTTTCAGAGCAATATTAATTTCATCCAGGAGAACTAATTTAAAGTCTGGGTTGTTGATAAATTCTAGGGATTTTTCCCAAGCAGCAGCAGCTTTATCAAGATCACGATCACGATCTTGAGTTTCCCATGTAAAGCCTTCTCCCATTGCATGAAATTCCAATTGGTTTTCCCAGTGGCTAAAAGCGCGTTTTTCTGCTGGTTCCCATGCGCCTTTAATGAATTGCACTATGGCTACTTTATGTCCATGACCGAGCGATCGCAACACCATTCCCAAAGCCGCAGTAGTTTTACCTTTACCATGACCAGTATTGACGATAATTAAGCCTTTTTCCGGTATGGCTTTAGCTATACGTTGATCTTGGACTTCTTTCCGTCGCTGCATTTTCTGACGGTATTTTTCATCAGTTTGGGATGATGAAATCACCTCATCAATTAACCTCGAAATCTCTTGATCTGCTGGATTTGTATTTAGTTCTTCTGGTGTGTCGCTTTTCATAAACCCTGTTGATAAATAACTGTTAAGACTAAGAGAATGAAGTATAATTTTTCTGCTTTGATAAATTCATTAGTCATGATAGACCAGAAATCACATAAATTCTGTTAGCTGCGATCTTAATAACTTGTTTTATATTCTGCTTCAAGTCGTTGACATTCTTCTTGATATCGAGCGAATTCAGTATCTAGTGATTCCTTATTAGCAT
>NZ_AP018316.1:1465430-1519110 GCF_002368115.1 Dolichospermum compactum NIES-806
TTAGTGTGACACTTGCGTAAGTCCTAATAATAATAAGCCAATGCGGTGTAAATACCTGCAATTGTCCGATATATGAGGTACAAGAACCCCAACCCCCCTGACAGGTGTAGGTTTTTTACATTCCGGTGAGGGCAAGACTTGGGCGACAAGGTGGACAAGATGACAAGGGAGGAAAACCCTACAGGATGATGTTTTTTGGCAACAATAACACACCGTTAAAAGACTATTGTGCGGATAAAATCTTCCTTGTCTACGTTCCCTCCAAGTCTTCCCAGTCTTGCCTTCACAGACAATATTAAAAACCTACCCTTGTGAGGGGAAACCCCTCCCCTACTTTGTTTCAAATTAATCCCAGTTCGCGTTTGAGGAGGTTGATGGACTGAGTGCCGATGTAGTTTTCACAGCGAATGAGTTTCGGTGGACGGATAAGGTCTTCTAAGGCTGTTTGCATGGCGGATTGTGCTGTGGAATAGCTGACTTGATCGGTACAAAAGATGATTTCTGAGCGTTTGACGATCGCGTGTAGTTTATAAGCGTCCTTTGGTTGGGCGGTCATTACCAATAGTTCATCCCCGCGTAAACCGTGAAGAATAACTTCTGTGGCTCTGAGAATACCGGAACTGAGGCTAACTATACCTATACAACTGGATTTGGGTAAGCTTTTAACTACTGTCATTTCCTTACCATAGTCGTGAATATCGAGGGGAATGACGCGGACGGCTTTGGGGGCAGCGATCGCTTCCACTTCTCCGATAAAATAACGACTGGTGACTAATGTGGCTGAGGTAGTTTGGTCGAGAACACCAATAAGTTCTTCCATTGCTACAAGTTGAACTGGAATTTGCAGAGATTCTTCCAATTCATCAATCATTAATTCCCCAGCCCCAATATCTTGAGATGGTGTAACTACTAAAACTCTAGCGCTACAACGCAACCGCCAGTCAACTTCGGCTAGAAATAGTTCCCGTGATTGATTGAGAGAACAACCTTGACCAAGTAACTCATCTAGGGCTTGTTGCACTACCTTATAGGCTTGAGGATTTTGTTTGAGCATGGGAGACTGGGATCTACTTCCGCCTTCATGACCTTGAGCGCGGACATAGATGCCTGAACCTGCTAAACTTTCAACAAATCCTTCTTCTTCCAATTGGCGGTAAACTTTACTAATGGTGTTGCGATGTAATCCAGTTTGCATAGCTAACGCCCTGGTACTGGGTAGTTTATATGCAGGTGAATATTGCCCAGAGGCGATCGCAAATCGAATCTGATTAAACAGTTGATTAGATGCAGGAATTTCACTATCTGGCTGAATACGGAATTGAATCATTACTAATTCTGCTCCACAAGACTTATACAAATGGCCATAATTTACCTGTTAAATATATGATTAATGGGTTAGTTTGCTCTGGAAAATATTATCACAGAAGAATACACCAAATCAGAAGTCAAGGGTCAGAATGAATATACAGCAGCTTTCAGCTATCAGCGTTCAGCTATCAGCAGTAAAACAGCCTCGCTGCCAAGTTTTGTGATTAAAGGTTGTACCTCATTTACCTGCAATATGCTGTAAGTTCGGACTAGTAAATGAATCGTAATTCACAACTCCATTAGTGATTACTAATTGCTGATAGATATAACTATTATTAACTTGTGCTTCGTACCTCTTACCTATTTCCCTACTCACAACTTATATTATGACAGAGCCAGCAATACAGACTACAACAATTCAAATTCCTCAAGAGAATTTACAAATAGCCACCTATTTAGCTCAACCAACAGCACCCGGTTCTTATCCAGGAATTGTAGTTCTCCAGGAGATTTTTGGCGTTAACGCGCATATTCGGGATATTACTGAACGGATTGCTAAACTAGGATATGTGGCGATCGCTCCAGCGCTGTTTCAACGTCAAGCCCCTGGATTTGAAACGGGTTACACGCCCGAAGATGTGGAAATAGGCAGAAAACACGCCGCAGAAACTACAGCATCACAACTTTTGAGTGATATTCAAGCAGCTATTAACTACCTGAAAACTTTACCTGAAGTTAAACCAGATGGATTTGGTTGTGTTGGCTTTTGTTTTGGTGGTCACGTCGCCTATCTAGCTGCCACACTCTCTGATATTAAAGCCACTGCTTCCTTTTACGGTGCGGGGATCACTACTCGTACTCCCGGAGGTGGAAATCCCAGTATTACCCGGACATCAGCAATTAAAGGCACTATCTACACCTTTTTTGGTGAGGAAGATGCGAGTATTCCTCCAGAACAGGTAGACGAGATTGCTGCCGAACTTGCAAAATATCACATTTCTCATCGTCTGTTTCGTTACGATGGATCTGGTCATGGATTTTTTTGTGACCGTCGTGCCAGTTATAATTCTAAAGCTGCGGCAGATGCTTGGGAGCAAGTTGAACAACTTTTTAGTCAACTAGTACCGCAGGGCGGAAGTCAAAAGTCAAAAGTCAAAACTAAGACATTATAGGCTTTTTAACGATTTAGAATAGTTGGTTTATTTCCGCCAATCTGTACTAGCCTAACCACTGACAACTGACCACTGACAACTAAACAAATAACAATTTATCTTCAAACGTCATGAATTCCGAATCTAAACTTTCTCAAACAGCCAACTCGTCTTTTTCAATGGATGATTTTGCCAAAGCCTTGGAAAAACACGATTACCAATTTCAAAAAGGACAAGTTGTTCGTGGTAAAGTATTCCAAGTTGACCACGATGGTGCTTATGTTGATATTGGTGGGAAATCGTCTGCGTTTCTTCCCCAAGAAGAGGCTTCCTTGAGAGCAGTAGCTGATTTGTCGGAAGTATTACCGATGAATGAGGAACTAGAGTTTTTGATTATTCGGGATCAGGATGCTGAAGGTCAAGTTACCATTTCCCGCAAGCAATTGGAAGTGAAACAAATTTGGGAAAAACTGTTAGAAATGCAGGAGAACTCCCAAAGTGTGCAAGTGCGGGTAACAGGTGTCAATAAAGGTGGTGTCACTGTTGATCTTCTAGGTGTCCGGGGTTTTATTCCGCGATCGCACATCGCCGAACGTGATAACCTAGAAGCACTCAAAGGTCAAACTCTCACCGTAGGCTTTTTAGAAATCAATCGGGAAACCAATAAACTCGTTCTCTCTCAACGTTTAGCCGCTCGTTCTAGCAACTTCAGTTTATTAGAAATCGGTCAATTAATCGAAGGAAAAATTACCGGCATCAAACCTTTTGGTGTATTCGTAGATTTTAACGGTATCAGCGCCTTACTACACATCAAACAAGTGAGCCAAAAATTCATTGACTCTTTAGAAAAAATCTTTCAAATCGGTCAACCCATTAAAGCTGTCATTATTGATTTAGATGAAGGTAAAGGTCAAGTTGCTATTTCTACCAGAATCCTAGAAAACTTCCCTGGTGAAGTTGTAGAAAACTTTGCAGAAGTCATGGATTCCGCCGAAGCTCGTGCTAATCGTGCAGCTAATAAAACGGCTGAATAGGTAATTGCTAATTGACCCAGATCCCCGACTTCTTGCAGGAATTTATCATTGATTAACAAGATCAAAAAAGAAGTCGGGGATATTAACTCTATTTAAATCAGCTAAAATAATCAATATCATCATAGTAAAATTATCATGAATCAAGTAAATGCTACTGAAGTACAAGAACATTTGAGTGATTTTTTGGATAGTCTTACTCAAGGGGAAACATCAATCTTGTACTGCCAGCAATTCTCATTTTGAAACGAGTTTGCGCCATTTCAGCGATCGCCAGATTGAGCAATCGGAACGAAACCCAACATTATCAAGGATTTTGTTGGGTTTCCCTGTCGCTCAACCCAACCTACATTTCCTTAACCGACAAGTATTGGATCAGGGAGAGTTTCGCATTATCTATACAATTCAAGAGGAGGAGATTGAAATTTTTCGAGTTGGTAAGCGAAATGATGATGAGGTTTATGAAAATTTGTAAATAAGATAGGAAACTCCTATTTATGAAAAATTTACCTGAAAACAAATCTAATTCCCAAGCCGGTGGCGGTTTACCTGTAATTCAATATTGGGTAGAAAAAACTCTCTCACCCCAAGGATTACAATTATGGCAAACTCTCAATCATAAAAGCGCCTGTTTATCCTGTGCTTGGGGTACAGGTGGACAAAAAGGAGGTTTTGTTAATGAAGCAGGAGAATACTTACAACGTTGTGCTAAAAGTGTAGAAGCCATTGCTGCGGAATTGCAACCAGGAATTAAACCGGATTTTTTTCAACAATATAATATTAATGAATTACAACAACTGACCTCTCAAGAATGCGATGATTTAGGTAGACTGACTTATCCTCTCATCCTCAAATCAGGTTCATCCCATTATCAACGCATTAGCTGGGAAGAAGTTTATCAAATCGCCACAACAGCTTTTCAACAACCAGCAGAAAAGATTGCTAGTTATAGTTCTGGACGTTCATCTAATGAAGCTGCATATTTATTACAATTGTTAATGCGATCGCTCGGTAGTAATAATCTAGCAGATTGTTCAGATTTATGTCACGTCCCCTCAACCATCGGCTTAAAAAAAGTTTTCGGTTCAGGAACATCAATGGTAAGTTTAGAAGGCTTACAACATAGTGATTGTGTGGTTTTAATTGGTTCTAACGCACCCGCAAATCATCCGCGCTTGATGAACGAATTAATCCAATTGCGGGCAAGGGGCGGTAAAATAATTATTATTAACCCCCAAATAGAAATCGGTTTAGTTAAATTTGCCTCACCTGCATTTCCCATCAAATCTTTACTCACAGGTGGTTCAGATATATCTTCTTTGTATTTACAACCGATTCCTGGTAGTGATGTCGCGTTATTTGTCGGGTTGCAAAAATCCCTGATTGCCCAAAATTTAATCAAAACAGAATATCTCCAATCCTATACTCAAAACTGGCAACAAATTTTAGATTATGCAGAAAATATATCCTGGGATCATATCACTA
The DNA here is from genome assembly GCF_002368115.1 of Dolichospermum compactum NIES-806. Taxonomy (NCBI): domain Bacteria; kingdom Bacillati; phylum Cyanobacteriota; class Cyanophyceae; order Nostocales; family Aphanizomenonaceae; genus Dolichospermum; species Dolichospermum compactum. The sequence continues at coordinate 1,470,406 of NZ_AP018316.1, forward strand.
AAACCTGCGGATTATCCCAAGAAGAAATTACAGCCACAGCTTATCTAATTGGTAAATCTGATCGTGTAGTATTTGCTTGGGCTATGGGAATCACCCAACAAGCTAACGGTGTTGACAATGTTTTTAGTATCGCAAATACGGCTTTAATTACAGGTAACGCTGGTAAAATTGGCGCAGGAACAATGCCCATTCGTGGACATTCCAACGTGCAAGGATTTGGTTCAATGGGTGTGACTATCAATTTGCGCGAAGAAATCAAACAAGCACTATCTAAGTTGCTAAGAAAACCCCTCAATGAAACTCCTGGTTATCATACCCGTGATTTAATAGCAGCAGCAGAATTAGGAAATATCAATACTCTCTTTTGTTTAGGGGGAAATTTGTATGCAGCTAACCCAGATTTACAACAAGCAAAACAGGCTTTATCACAAATAGAAACCATTTTCTATGTAGCGACAAAACCGAATCTAGGACATTTTCACGGATTAGGAAAACAGCAAACTTTAATATTACCTGTTTTTAATCGGTTTGAAAATCCCCATAAGACTACAACAGAATCAGGTAATAATTTTGTCAGGTTAAATGATGCAGGTAAAAGTCATTTACAAACAGACAATTCTGATTTGATTTCTGAAGTAAAACTAATTACAGAAATTGCCCATCGTTTACATGATGTAAATCCGATTAATTGGCGTAAATTACAAGATACTATCTATGTTAGAGAATTAATTGCTAAAACCATTCCTGGTTATGAAAAAATAGGTAAAATTGATCAAACTCAGGCAGAATTTACCATTGCCGGACGGATTTTTGATGAACCTAAATTTCCCACTTTTAATGGTAAAGCGCAGATGTTTGTCACTGCTTTACCGCAATTATCTTTACCAAATAAATCAGCTTTTGGGGTTGAGGAAAATCGAGCAGGAATTGTAGTTATATTGGGAACAGGACGTAGTTATGGACAACATAACACGGTAGTTTATCGCAGTGAAGATAAATATCGCCAAATGCCCCATCGTTATTGTATTTTAATGAATAGTTTGGATGTACAAAAAGCAGGATTCCAGAAACATCAACAAGTTACAGTTAAAGGAAATGCAGGAGAATTAGAAAATATTGAAATTATTTGTGGTGCAATTCGTGAAGGTGTAGCTTTTATGTTTTATCCTGAAGCTAACGTTTTATTTAAAGCAGATATTGATCCCCAAAGTGGGATACCTGCTTATAAAAGAGTTCCAGTTTTTGTTTATCAATAAAATCTTGTTCCCAGTCTGGAGACTGGGAATGTTATTAGGAGTCAAGAGACTCCACTTGACAAAAAAGGCAGATTCTTCGGAAATTTATGCCAAAAAAAGGCTCAAATCTGTTATTTGATATATACTGTCACAAAATACTATCAACAGTCTAGTTATAATAAACAGCAAGACTTTGAGCCATCTACCCAGGGTTTTAAATTTTACAATAAGCCTGTAAATCTCCCATCATTTTGCAGAATTTTCAAAATCTGCTTAATTTCTTGGGTGCGGTTCTTCTTCACTACCAGAGTAACATTGCGATCGCGCACAATCACCACATCCTCTAAACCAATCGTAACAATGACATCATCAGCATTGGAGGCATAAACAATCGCTCCCTGAGTATCTAAACCCACATGAGTAGCAAGTTCTACATTAGGATTATCATCCTGCTTCAGCAAACGTTCAATAGCATTCCAATCACCCAGATCATCCCAACCAAATGCTACCGGCAAAACATAAGCTAGACTGGTTTTTTCCATCAAAGCATAATCTATACTTTTCTTAGGTAACTGCGGATAAATATCAGGACCATGTTGTTCCAAAGGTTTCATAATTTCCGGTGCATGGGTGCGTAATTCTGACAAAACAACACCAGCTCGAAAAACGAACATCCCGCTATTCCAGCTAAACCGCCCCGTTGACAAAAAAGTTTCTGCCGTTTCCCGGTCGGGCTTTTCAGTAAAACGGTTCACATGATACGCTGCTAACCCATTGAAACTACCTATTTTTTCGCCTTGTTCAATATAACCATAGCCAGTTGAAGGAAAATTAGGTTTAATCCCCAAAGTCACAATCGCTGCTTTCTTAGTCGCCAGATCCTTAGCAGCCGCTAAAGTTTCAGCAAATATCTCCGGGTCAGCAATCCAATGGTCAGCAGGAAAAAAGCCAATAATAGCATCTTCTCCGTAACGCTTTTTAATTTCTAAACTTGTCCAAGCAACAGCAGCAGCAGTGTCTCGACCTTGGGACTCAATCAGTAAATTCGACTCTGGCAAATCAGGAAGTTGTTCTCGCACCCCTTGAGCAATGGGACTAGAAGTAATTACCCACAAATTTTCCCAACCACCAGCCAGAACTAATAATCTATCAGCAGTTGCTTGTAGTAAACTTCTTGAGCTACCATCAAGGCTTAAAAATTGCTTAGGTCGGTCTAGTCGGCTCAAAGGCCAAAAACGCTCACCTTTACCACCAGCCAGAATCACAGGAAAAAATAAATTATTCATATTGGCATACATCGCTAATTCAGAACAATATACAGCAGGGAACAGGGAACAGGGAACAGGGAACAGGGGGCAGGGGGCAGGGGGCAGGTTTGAAACTTTGTACCTCATTTACCTGATATCTGCTGTAAGTGTACACTCATTAACTTTTAGATGATCTTCACTGATGAATTTTTCTGGTTGAGTATGTTGTAATTATCACTGATTGAAACTCTGAGGACAGCAATAAAAAAATATCCGATTAACTTTTCACAAAATCTAAAATTTCCATAACGAGTTTTAAACTCGCAATATTTGTAGCTTGTATTAACATACCTTTTAGGAGTGGTTGAGTGGGGAGAAAATTATGATTAAACAAATTCAATGGTCAGAAAATCAGGTAGCACCTCAACAAGTCCCAACCTCAGAACCGGAGGTAAAACAGCCACCAGTTCAAATTTCGGAAAATCAGGTAGCAACCCAACCAGCCGCAACTTCGCCGGTGAACCCAAAACCATCAGTCAACTCTTCTCGGAACGTCGCTGAATCCGTTGGTGCTATTCCCAACGAACTCTATGACCGTTTAGGCTTAACAGTTCCCCGCTGGTTATTGTGGGTCTTAACAATTGTTTTAGGGATAATTCTATCTGGATTAATAGCATCAAGTTTGGCACTATGGACTCCCCTCTGGAGCAATCTCGACCAAGCGAAAGATGATGAATTCAGTCCTAATAAACAAGACCAAATCAAAGTACCTGGGGACTTATGGACTAAACTTTCTCAGTACAAACTATCAAAACCCATGAACATTTTAATTATGGGCATTGAACCAGTTCCAGGTACTGTAGACGGTTCACCAGAAAGTTTTGCTGGTAAGAGCGACACCATGATGTTGGTGCGCCTTAATCCCAGTGATAAATCTATTCGCCTACTGTCAATTCCCAGAGGGACAATGATAGCCATTCCCGAACAGGGATTAACAAAGGTATCGGAAGCTAACGCCAAAGGTGGCCCAGTTTTAGCCGCCAGAGTAGTGAGTCGGAGTTTAGGTAATGCTCCCATAGATCGGTATATCCGCATTTCCGCCAGCGGTTTTCGGGAATTAGTGGAACAGTTGGGTGGTGTAGATGTATTTGTCCCCCAAACCATGAATTATCAAGATCAAGCTGGTGGCTTTGCCGTGAATTTGGTCGGCGGTTGGCAAAACCTCAACGGTGAACAGGCAGAACAGTTTGCCCGTTTTCATGAAGAAGGTAAAGGAGATTTACCCAGAGTCCAGCGACAACAAGCACTAATAAATGCTTTAATGCAACGACTCAACAGTCCCACCGTTTTACCCAGGTTGCCCCAATTAACTCGCGTCATGCGAAAGTATTTTGATACCAACCTAAAAATGGAGGAAATGATGGCATTAGCAAATTTTTCCGTCAATGTAGACCGGGATAATTTCCAAATGTCCATGTTACCTGGTACATTTAGCAAATTCAGTCAAGATGTCAATAGCTATTGGTTAAACATGACTGGACAACAAACCTTATTAAATGATTATGTTGGGGTAGATATAACTGGCATTAAATCAGATACCAGACCGGTCTCTATTCAAAGAATTGCCGTGCAAAATACCACTAACCAACCCCAGTTAACGGAAAAAGTAGTTACTTATCTGAAACAGAAAGGTTTTACTAATGTTTATGTAGTTCCAGATTGGCCAGATACCCAACGCCAAACTCAGATTATTGTCCAAAAGGGCAACCGACAACCAGGAATTGACTTGCGACAAGTTTTAGGTTTAGGACAAATCGAAGTTTCTGGAAATGGTGATTTGGAATCTGACCTCACAATTCGCATTGGTAAGGATTGGAAATAGTCATTAGTCAGTGGTCAGTAGTCAGTAGTCAGTAGTCAATAAAAAACAACTGAAAATGAACAACTGACAACTGACAATAAACAATTAAACAAATTTATGAACAAGATTTTTTGCCGATTTTTGAGTTTAATATTGGTTTCTATTTTGGCAGGATTTTCGGTAATTACCAATCCTCAAGCAGCTTTTGCTCAAATTAACACCATTAATTACAATAATGCCAGTTTGGAAAACCGTGACTTTTCCTATACTGATTTAGTTGGGGGAACTTTTGTGGCAGCGGAAATGCGGGGAACAAATTTCCAAGGTGCAAATTTAACTAACGCAATTTTTACTAAAGGCGTTTTATTAAAAGCAAATTTAGAAGCTGCAAATTTAACAGGTGCTTTGGTTGATCGTGTTACCTTGGATAGTGCTAATCTAAGAAACGCTATTTTCACAGAAGCAACTTTAACCCGTAGCCGTTTTTATGATGCTGATATCACTGGTGCTGATTTTACAGACGCACTTATTGACCGTTATCAAGTATCCTTACTCTGTCAAAGGGCAGATGGTGTGAATCCTGTAACTGGTGTTTCTACAAGAGATAGTTTGGGTTGTCGGTAAAAAATTGACAACTGACAACTAATAACTGACAACGGACTAATAAATATTCGTGACACAACAAGATCAAAAACCTGCTCGTTCTTTCGCTGGTATTGCTGGGATTGTTGCCGCAGCAACATTAATTAGTAAAGTGTTTGGTTTAATTAGGCAGCAAATAATCGCTGCGGCTTTTGGTGTGGGTGCAGCAGCTACAGCTTATAGTTATGCCTATATTATCCCTGGTTTTCTTTTAATCTTACTTGGTGGTGTCAACGGACCTTTACATAGTGCCATTGTCAGTGTTTTGGCTAAACATAAAAAAGAGGAAGCTGCACCGATAGTAGAAACAATCACAACTCTTGTGGGTGGGTTGTTATTAGTGGTGACATTTGCTCAGATTTTCTGCGCTGAGTATATTGTTGATTTTGTGGGTCATGGCTTAGAAGCAACTACAAGAGCGATCGCTATCCGTCAAATCCAAATCATGGCACCTTTGGCTTTATTTGCTGGTTTAATTGGGATTGGATTTGGGACTTTAAATGCAGCAAATCAATATTGGTTATTATCTATTAGTCCTTTATTATCGAGTGTTACCGTTATCATCGGTATTGGTATTTTAGCCCTCCAATATGGCAAAGCAATTATTAATCCTGAATATGCTTTAATCGGTGGCATGGTATTAGCTTGGGGAACTTTAGCAGGGGGAATTCTCCAATGGTTAGTCCAGTTAATTGTGCAATGGCGGTTAGGATTAGGGACATTAAGCCTGAGATTTGATTTTAAATCCCCCGGTGTGCAAGAAGTAATTAAAATCATGACTCCAGCGACAATATCATCAGGAATGATGCCAATTAATGTCGCTACTGATCTTTATTTTGCAAGTCCTATTGTTGGTGCAGCGGCAGGTTTTAACTATGCTAATCTTTTAGTCCAAACTCCATTAGGAATTATTTCTAATATTATTTTACTGCCTTTATTACCGACATTTGCCAAACTTTCCCACCCAGACAATTGGGAAGAATTAAAATTACGCATTCGGCAAGGACTTTTATTAACTGCCGTTACCATGCTACCTTTAGGGGCATTAATGGTATCCTTATCTGTGCCAATTGTCCAGATAGTTTATCAACGGGGAGCATTTAAACAAGAGGCAACTCAGTTAGTATCTTCTCTATTAATTGCCTATGGAATTGGAATGTTTGTCTATCTAGGGCGTGATGTTTTAGTTAGAGTATTTTATGCTTTAGGTGATGGACAAACACCTTTTAAAATTAGTATATTTAATATTGTTCTCAATGCCGTATTAGATTTAATATTAGTTGAACCTTTTGGTGCGCCTGGATTAGTTTTAGCTACAGTGGGAGTTAATTGTAGTTCCATGTTGATGTTGTTATTTTTGCTCAATCGTAAACTTAATGGCTTACCTTGGCAAGAATGGTGTTTACCAATTTTGGGGTTAACGGTTGGGAGTATAATTGCAGGTTTAGCCAGTTTTGGAACTTTGGTTGCTTCCCAACAGGTGTTAGGTAAACTAGATTTAATTAGTTTACTAGTAGAATTATCCATATCTGCTTTTGTGGGAATTGGAGTATTTGCGATAATTGCTTCTAGAATGAATATTCCCGAAGTGAATATTTTTGTAATGAAGATGCAGCAAAAGTTCTTGAAGAAAAATATCAGGTGACAAACCAGTGAGACGCTGTTCGTGTTCAGCGATCGCCCTAATCCGATATAATAATAGAAACACTATGACCAAGTCTTGACTATGCAGATTAGTGAAGAAATCAGGATCAAAGTTAGTCCTAACGTTGCTCAAGCCTATCAAAAAGCAACAGAACGTAAAAAGCAATCTCTGGCAACGCTGGTTAGTTTATTTTTAAGAGAGGATATGAACGAGGAAGTTGATTTTCTTGGGAAATTGATGGATTAAATTAGCGATAGAGGAGTTTCTAGAGGCTTGACACCAGAAATTTTGGAGACAATTATGAATGAATAATTTCCCTAATTATGTGTTAGATACCAATATTTTTGTGAGCGCTTTACTGTTTTAAAATAGTCAACCGCGCCAAGCCTTAGATATAGCTCGACATCGAGGAAATATTTTGATGTCCCAGGCAATTTGGCAAGAAATAATAGAGATTTTAGCAAGACCAAAGTTTGAAAAGTATGTTACGGCAATTGAGAGAGATTTATTTCTAGGTTGGTTGGCTGAATCAGTTGATTTTATAGAAATTAGCAAGACTATTGTTGCTTGTCGAGATGCTAAAGATGATAATTAGTATAATACAAGTCACTGGAGGAAGACAGCCTCTAATTGGCTTTCATCTCTTGCCTAAAGGACAGTTAAGTTTTTCCGCCACGCTCCAAAACTTACCCTCAAGGGTTTTTAGCCTATTTTCTTATAAGTCCTTGGTCATGTATCCAAAATCTTGATATCTCCCTAAGTAAGGGGTCAAAATATCTTCGACCTAATTTTCTGTCAATAGTTGTATACATGACAAATTCAGCTTAGAATATCGCACAGTATCGGAAAACTGGATTCCGAGCTAAAATCTTTAATTAGCGGTGCTATTTTTAGTTTTCACGTTGATATTCAATTTTACGAGAGGTTATGGACAAAAGTCCAACAGATGGCAGTAGTATCCTCCTCTAAGCTGGTGAGACAGTCTCCCAGGGTGGGGGAGACTTTAGGAGATTTCTATTATGCTTACACAGGAAATTCGCAAGTCCTTAGATATTGCTGACTTAAATCGGCTTAAATGTGACCTGAATTGTTTACAGCCAGTAGATGTGGGTGAGTATATCACTCAATTGCCCGAAAAACAAAGAGCGATCGCCTTCCGATTACTCAATAAAGATCAGGCCATAGATGTCTTTGAGTATTTACCCACAGAAGTACAGGAAGACTTGATTAACTCCCTCCACGATGGCCAGGTAGTAGACCTCGTTGAAGAAATGAGTCCTGATGAACGGGCATATTTATTTGATGAACTACCAGCAGGAGTAGTCAAACGCTTATTACAACAACTCAGTCCCGAACAAAGACAAGCTACAGCCACAATTCTGGGCTATCCAGAAGGGACTGCGGGGCGGGTAATGACAACGGAATATGTTCGCTTGCGACGAGGTTTAACTGTTGGTGAAGCCCTCAGTAAAATCCGCTTGCAAGATCAAGATAAGGAAACAATTTACTATGCCTATGTTACTGATGATAATCGCAAATTAGTTAGTGTTGTTTCTTTGCGTCAGCTATTATTTACCTTTCCCGATGTCTTAATTAAAGATATTGCCAGCTCCCACGTTGTCAAAGTTAGCACAGAAACCTCTCAGGAAGAAGTCGCCCGGATTATGCAGCGATACGATTTAATCGCTATACCTGTGGTTGATAGAGAAGATAGATTAGTCGGTATTATTACAATTGATGATGTCGTAGATATTTTAGAAGAAGAAGCTACAGAAGATATCCAAAAATTGGCAGGGGTAAGTGGTGATGAAGAAGCCTTATCGCCCCCACATATTACCATTCGGAAACGCTTGCCTTGGTTATTGGGAATTATGGGATTATATATTGGCGCTGCCAGTGCGATCGCACCCTTTCAACAAGTTATTGCGGCTGTACCAGTTCTTGCTGTGATCATGCCCATATTTTCTAACACAGGGGGGACTGTAGGTATACAAGCCCTGACTGTGACTATTCGCGGTTTAGGTGTAGGAGAGGTAACACCCGAAGACACTAGCAAAATTCTCCGCAAAGAACTTTTAGCCGGGTTAGGAACAGCCGTAGCTTTAGGGCTGACAATGGTTGCCCTTTCCCTAATTTGGGCTAAACCTCAAGAAAGATGGGTAGCTTTAATCGCTGGGGCAGTTATGGCTACTAATACAATGGTAGCGGTGACTTTAGGAACTTTGCTACCAATGGGTTTAAAGCATTTAAAACTAGATCCAGCCTTAATGAGTGGTCCTTTAGTGACAACAATGCTAGATACCATTGGATTTTTAACCTTCCTCAGTATGATTTCTGTCGCTTTAAAGGTATTTCATTTACAAAGTTAATCGGTTGGTAATTGGTAATTGGTAATTATGCTTTTCTCGTCATTACCAATAAACTAGGACTTACGCACGCTCACTAATTTACCATGATATGAATGAAGGAAATTGCGTCGTTTTCGGCTTTGGGAATAACTTATTGAGTAGGGTGCGTCAGATAGAGGGAATCTGTTTTTTTGTCAGAATATCGTGTCTGACGCACCCTACAAGGGATAAAATTTACGTCACATATTTGGGGAATCTTGTCAATGCGTAAATCCTATAAACAATTATCTAAAATCTAAAATCTAAAATCCCAATGCCTACTACTACCTGGAATCGTCATCACATTCTCACACTCGCTGACTTCACAACCGCTGAATATAACGCCGTCTTACAAACTGCGGCTTCTTTTCAAGAGGTACTATCACGACGGACAAAGAAAGTCCCCACATTACAGGGACAGGTAGTAGCAAATTTATTTTTTGAACCCTCTACTCGCACCCGCAGTAGTTTTGAAATTGCCGCTAAAAGACTAAGTGCCGATACTCTCAACTTTGCCGCGGCCACATCTTCCATGACCAAAGGCGAAACAATTCTTGATACCGCAAAAACCTATTTAGCAATGGGAACTGATATTATGGTAGTCCGCCATAAGGATGCAGGAGTTCCGCAAGCGATCGCTCAAGAAATGGATCGTCTAGGTGTAAAAGTTAGCGTCCTCAATGCCGGTGATGGACAACATGAACATCCATCTCAAGGACTACTAGATTTATTCACAATTTGTAGTTTAATTGACCCCGCACAACCCAAAATTGAATTATTACAAGGTAAAAAAATTGCTATTGTTGGCGATATCTTACATTCTCGCGTAGCCCGTTCTAATATTTGGAGTCTCACCGCTAGTGGTGCCGAAGTTCACCTCGCTGCACCTCCCACATTATTACCTAAATTCTTTGCAGAATATTTAGGATGTACAGAAAACTCTAGCCGATTATTTACCCATTGGCAACTAGAACCAGCCTTAGAAAATGCTGATTTTGTGATGACATTGCGTCTACAAAAAGAACGGATGACAGCCCATTTATTACCTAGTTTACGAGAATATCATCAACTATTTGGCATTACTCGCACCAAGTTAAAACTCTGTCAACCTAACGTTAAAGTATTACATCCAGGTCCAGTAAATCGGGGTGTAGAAATTAGTTCTGATTTAATGGATGATCCCGAATTTAGCTTAATTCAATCTCAGGTAACTAGCGGTGTAGCAGTGCGGATGGCACTTTTGTACTTTATCGGTAGTGGTAGTAGTAGAGTTAATTAATCATGATGCCATAGCACTTCCATGATTGAAAATCATAGTTGCTTACGATAATTTCCTTAAATAAAAATACTGTGTGATTAACTAGAAATGAGAGATAAAATTGAATTTAAATCCCACATTCCGCACCCCCCGGTGTCACAAGCGGTTTTTTCTGATTTTTATCCCCATTTAATGTTGTATTTTGTACCAAAACCAAGAAATATTGGTAGGCGATAGCGAAGCGCTGCTGCAAGCAGTTCGCTAAAACCAAATCTCCAAACGACCAATTTCCGTTGTGTGACAGTTTAAGGTGCGGAAGGTAGGTTAAATAAATCCCTAGTACCGCAAGGCGTTCGTCAAAAGTCAAAAGTCAAAACGAATATACAATGAGCTTTCCAGTAGTTTGGAATGGTCTATTTATTTCCGCCGACCTGTACTAGATCACAAATAGTGAAATTTTATATAGCGGTATGCACTTAAATGAGTTACAGAATCTACAGTAAAAGCCATACGGTAAGAGACTCTTACAGCGATTTCCAATCATATAAGGTACATCTTAGCCCCCTCATCGCTTGCGGGGAGGGGGTTGGGGGTGGGGTTCTTGTTCCGGGTTTGATGACAATTTGCTGTAACTCCTGACTTCTGACTCCGTATGGCTGACCGCTCACGGCTAAGCCATTATGCTAAGCTCTTGGGCGCTAACCTCCGTAAAGTTGACTTACGCGGTGCTAATTTAACTGGTGCAAACTTAGCTAGGGTAAATCTAAGTGGTGCTAATTTAAGTGAGGCCATGCTGCGGGGTGTGGATTTGAGTGATGCTAACCTGAGCGGAGCTATCTTACAAAATACCACTTTAACTGAGACTAATCTAGAAGGTGCTAATTTAAATGGTGCTAATCTGACAAATGCTAGACTGACAAAAGCAAATTTGACTGAAGCAGAATTAATAGGTGCTAACTTGCAAGGTGCAATCATGCCAGAGGCTATCCTAATTAAAGCCAAGCTAAACCAAGCAAACCTCAGTTTTGCTAGACTGAGTAAAGTTAATTTTAGTCGAGCTAATCTCCGCGAAGCTGATCTAACTGAAGCAGAATTAGTATATGCTTGTCTGGCTATGACAGACTTTACCGATGCTAATTTAACCAAGGTAAATCTACTCGGGGCAGAAATTAGTACGACAAATCTCACAGGTGCAAATTTGCTTGAAGCGGTAATGCCTGACGGGACAATTGGCTACTAAAAATTAATAAATTTAGAATAATTTCGTCGGTTTAATGCTCCTTCTAATTATTCTATCACACTGGAATTAAACTCAAAACTTTTGCAAAAAATGGTAACAAATATGCCTATTTTAAAAGCTGGTCGTTTTACCTCTTTACCCGTATTTTCTTTACTGATAAGTGGAAGTTGGATGTTTCTCTGTGAATATAGTTCGGTGCAAGCCCAAATCCCTAATAATATTCCCATATTAGCCCAAGGAACACTTCCATATCTCCAGGAACTATCCATCAACCAGCAGTCATTATCGCAGTTACCATCAGTAAAATTATATCAATCTCAAGGTGTACAATATAGTCAATATAATCAAGGATTTGATCGATATTTTGTTTATGTTGACAGTAATAATCCTCAAGTCTTACAGCGAGTTCGGCAAATTGAAACTAATGCCTATATTCGCAATTATAATGGACGTAATGTTATCCAATCTGGCGTTTTTAATGGACAATCTAATGCTCAACGACGAGTACAAGAATTGGAATTGAATGGTATTCCTGGCGCAAGAATTGTTAATTCTGATAATATAGAATTATCCGGTCGGTTAGCAGCACCTTATAATACTCCTGGATCTAATACCCAAAACTATCAACAGGAAACAAGAAATTCCTATTATGTAGTTATTCCTAGTAATTCTAATAGGTTACGTTCTTTAGGTACAGAAATTCGCCAAAAAGTTAGTATCAGTATTAATGTATTTAGAAGAAGTCAGCCATTGGGATTACACATAGCTGTAGGACCATTTAGCGATCGCTTGGAAGCGGAACTATGGAATAGCTATTTAAAGGATTCAGGTTACGGCAATGCCAGAGTGTATTATGGCAAATAAGGTCATTGGTCATTAGTAACAACGGACAACGGACAACGGACAACTGACCAATGACAAAAGAAAAATTTATTGTTACCGCAGACCAAATGCGGCAGATTGAAGCCAGAATATTTACAGCAGGAATGCCTGTAGCTGCCTTAATGGAAAAAGTAGGAGGATTAATTTGCCAACGCTTACAGGCTATTATTTCTCCAGGAAAATGTATAGGAATTTTAGTTGGTCCTGGTCATAATGGAGGAGATGCCTTAGTAGTAGCGCGTGAATTGCATTTTCGCGGTTATCACGTTTGGATTTATCAACCTTTTTCTAAATTAAAAGAATTAACTTCTCAACATTTCCAATATACACAAAGTTTAAAAATCCCCTGTTATCAAGAAATTTCCCAATTACCAAGTTATGATTTTTTAATTGATGGTTTATTTGGGTTTGGTTTAGAAAGAGAAATTACTGATTCTATCGCTGCGGCAGTTAATTATTTTAATAGCAAAAATCAACCCATTATTAGTATTGATATACCTTCAGGTTTACATACAGACACAGGGGAAGTTTTAGGAACAGCAATTCAAGCAACTCATACATTTTGCTTGGGTTTATGGAAACAAGGTTTATTACAAGAACAAGCATTACCTTATATTGGTAAAGCCGAATTAATTGATTTTGATATTCCCCTGGCAGATATTCATGCTGTGATCGGCGACATTCCCAAAATCAAACGGATTACACAAACAACAGCATTATCCACGTTACCTTTACCCCGTCCCCTAATTACTCACAAATACAAACAAGGACATTTATTATTAATTTGTGGTTCTCGACGTTATGCCGGTGGAGCAATTTTAACAGGTTTAGGTGCGCGAGCCTCTGGTGTGGGAATGTTATCAATTGCTGTTCCAGAATCCTTAAAAATGTTATTAGCTTCCCAGTTACCAGAAGCATTAATTATTGGTTGTCCTGAAACAGAAACAGGAGCGATCGCTCATTTACCATTTGTAGGGTGTGTTAGTGGCAGCGTAACGCACCTCACAGATTTAAACTCATTTACTGCGATCGCTTGCGGACCGGGTTTAACTAAAGATAATATATCTATTATTCCCGAAATAATTCAATGTCAATGTCCTCTAGTTCTGGATGCTGATGCTCTAAATATTTTGACACAAATAGGCACTATCCCCACCCTAAAACAGCGAAAATCAGCCATCATCCTCACACCCCATACCGGAGAATTTCAACGGTTATTTCCGAATATTGACCACACAGACAGAATCAAAGCCATCCAAACAGCAGCCGAAGAGAGTGGCGCTATAGTCCTATTAAAAGGGGCAAGAACAGCCATATCTAATCCCCAAGGTAATGTTTGGATAAATCCTGAAAGTACCCCAGCCTTAGCTCGTGGAGGCAGTGGTGACGTATTAACTGGTTTATTAGGTGGACTATTAGCGCAAATTATGAATAAAGAAATTTTTATAGAAGATATAGTCGCAACTGCCGCTTGGTGGCATTCCCAAGCCGGAATTTTAGCAGCACAAACAAGAACAGAACTGGGAGTTGATGCCTTTACACTCACACAATATTTAATACCAGTTTTGAAGCAATATTATAGTGAGCGGTACAAATAAATCACAGCCCCTTCTTCGCAAGCGGGGAAGGGGGTGGGGGTGGGGTTCTTGTATTTCATCCAATCGAGAACCGCAATAACATAAGTTAGTAATTAGGAAAAAGGTAGAGATATTACCAATTACCAATTACTTTGCAATACCTTGTCCATTTTTTGTAGGTCGGGTTAAGCGACAGCGCAACCCGACGCATTTGTTGGGTTATGGCTATCGCCACGCTCCGCGAACGTGAACGTGCCTCAACCCAACCTACAAATCAAGACTTTTTTCAATTTGGACAAGGTATTGACTTTGTAAATATTAATTACTTAACTGTTACCTTACCACCAGCTTCTTCAATCCGCTTCTTAATATCTTCAGCAGCGTCCTTAGTTACAGCTTCCTTAACAGCTTTAGGAGCAGCTTCTACCAAGTCCTTAGCTTCTTTCAGACCTAGACCGGTGATTTCACGAACGATCTTCAAGACGGCAATCTTCTTATCGGCAGGTACAGAATCCAAAATTGCATCAAATTCAGTCTTCTCTTCCACTGCTTCAGCAGGAGCAGCACCAGGAGCAGCCATCATCATCATGCCACCACCAGTAGCAGCAGCACTAACACCAAAAGCTTCTTCGATTTGCTTAACCAATTCAGAAGCTTCTAATAAGGTCAAAGATTTCAATTGTTCTAAAATTTGTTCGGTTGCAGCAGACATGGATATAACTCCTAAAGAATGTTTGATTTGTGAGTTTTTAGTTATTTAGTTGTCATGGGTCAGTAGTTAATTTTCACTGACTACAACTAACTTTCGGTAGCACTTTCAGAACTATCGCCATTTTCTTTTTCAGCAACAGCTTTTAAAGCGCGAGCCAAGGAACTGGGAACTTCGTTGATACCAACAGCCAGCTTGGTAGCTACACCATTGATTGCTCCAGCAATTTGCGCCATGAGTTGTTCCTTAGACGGCAAGTCTCCTAGAGCCTTGACATCAGCTTCACTCAGGACACGACCTTCCATCACACCACCGCGAATTTCTGTTTTCTTGGTGGCTTTTTGGAATGCTTGGTAAGCTTTAATCGCAGATAAATCTTCTTTAACTAACAGGAATGCAGAAGAACCATTCAGTAATTCTGACATTGGCTGCCATTGTTCCTGATCCTTAATCGCAATACCCATAAAGGTGTTTTTTGTCACCTTACAGATAGCACCACTAGGACGGAGTTGCCGACGCAAATCGGTGATTTCAGCAACTGTTAGCCCCTGATAATCAATTACCAGTGCTAAAGTTGACACACTCAAACTTTCTTTGAGATCAGCTACTATCTCTTTCTTGTTTTCTAACGTTCTTCCCATACTTGTCTCACCTCCAATGTCAGTTGTCAGTGGTCAGTTGTTAGTTGTCAGTGGTCAGTTGTTAGTTTTTACTCTATTTCCTGCCACCTGTCACCTGTAACCCTTTGCTGACTTACCGAAAACAATTAACCCCAGCTAACTTAGCCAGGGTTTCAAAGTGGTATTTTTAATCCCGTAGTTATTCCGCTTTTGCGGCTTAAACTTCAGTAGTTAAAATTACAACCTCGGCAGGGTATTAAGCTATTAGCACCTGCTGTCTCCGGCTTTATCTATTTAATTTTGGTCATTAGTGATTAGTCATTGGTCATTACTGATTATATTCATCTATCACCAATTACCAATTACCCATTACCAAATTATGCAGCGTCAGTTATTTTTAACTCTCTTAAGGCGCTGATGTCAATAGCAATTGATGGACCCATTGTCGAGGATATATACAATGAGCGCCAATAACGACCCTTAGCACCCGAAGGACGGTTACGGTCAATTGACTCTTGTAATGCCTTCAGATTGATTAACAAATCTTCAGGTGAAAAAGCAGTCTTACCAAACATAACATGGACGATCCCAGTCCGATCAGCCCGATATTCTAATTTACCAGCTTTGAACTCAGCGATCGCACTAGCAACATCAAATGTCACTGTTCCCCCCTTGGGTGAAGGCATCAAACCACGTGGACCCAATAATTTACCCAGCTTTGCTACCTGTGGCATCACATCCGGCGTAGCAATCAGCTTATCAAAGTCCATCATGCCTTTCTGAATATCTTCAATGAGTTCTTCAGAACCAGCAATATCAGCACCAGCGTTAGTTGCTTCTGTGACTTTTTCACCTCTAGCGATAACTGCTACCCGGATAATCTGTCCTGTACCCTTAGGTAGTGCCACCGTTGTCCGCAACTGTTGGTCTGTATATTTAGGATCAATTCCTAAACGAATATGAGCTTCAGCAGCTTCAGGAAACTTAGCAGTTGCTGTTTCTTTTAACAAAGCTAATGCTTCTAAGGGTGTATAATCCCTATTTTCTACCTTTTCTAGCAACGCCTGTAAGCGGCGTGATACTTTTTTTGCCATTTTTTTCTCCTGGGGTCATCTCGAAGTCGTGCTTCTCCCCCGATAAAATTTTGTTAATGGTTCAGTTTTGATATACTCACCGACCTGAATGTGCGGTGATTCTTGACACTTTACCAGAACACGCCACAAGTGGTCTTATCGTCCCTCCATGTCCGTTTAAAGTCTCCCAATGCCCTATGGCGACTATAACCAAATTTTAGCATAAAGCCGTCCTGGAAGGACGGGGATTGTGTCCCGTCTTTTTGGTCAGTTGTTATTTACTGTCACCTGTCACCTAATCTGTAACTGTTACGCCCATGTTTTTAGCAGTTCCTTCCACGATATTCATGGCTGCATCAATATCATTGGCGTTGAGGTCAGGAAGCTTGGTTTGAGCAATTTCCCGTAATTGCGTTCTGCTAATGCTACCAACTTTCTTTTTGTTGGGTTCATTTGAGCCTCTTTCAATCTTCGCTGCCTTGCGAATCAATACTGATGCTGGTGGAGTTTTGAGGACAAATGTAAAACTTCTATCTTCATAAACAGAAATTTCTACAGGTATAACCATCCCGGCTTGGTCTGCTGTTTTGGCATTGTACTCTTTGCAGAACATCATGATGTTAACACCATGTTGACCCAACGCAGGACCAACTGGCGGTGCTGGGTTGGCTTTCCCAGCATTCAGGGCCAATTTAATGACCGCTACTACTTTCTTCGCCATTTGTATTTAGCTCTGTTTTTTAACCTGATTAAATTCCAATTCTACTGGTGTATCTCTTCCAAAGATCGAGAGTAGAGCTTTTAGTTTACTCCGTTCTGGGGAAACTTCAATCACCTCACCTTCAAAATCCTTAAATGGACCCGAAAGCACAACTATCTTATCACCTGAAGCCATATCAATTTTGACTACTGGCTCTTGTTCCAAGGCTTGTTTGAATATGCGTTCAACTTCCGAAGGATTCAGGGGAACCGGCTTAACGTGACCACGACCTCTACCGCTACCACGCTTTTGCTCTGCACCCACAAAGTTAATGACATGAGAGGTGTTTCTTACCACTTGCCATGTATCATCACTCATTACCATTCGGACTAGCACATAACCAGGGAAAACCTTTTCTTCTGAAGGTAGCCGTTTACCATCCTTACGGATTTTCACCGTCGGGGTGTGGGGAATTTCCACTTGGATGATTTTGTCGGCGACATCAAAAGTTTGGATACGTTGCTCTAAATTTGTCTTCACCCGTTTCTCACAGCCAGAGGCTACTTGCACTGCATACCAGCGTGCTTCTTTCATCGCTGTTAAGAGTGTTTCCTCTAACTGCAACTCGGAGTTGCGTGGTTCGTCTGTTGCAGAAGTCATCAGAACACCTGTTTTGCTGCCCAAGCGAACAATCCATCGACCAAATATATCAAAGATGCGGAGAGTGTAACCATTAATAGTACAGCGGCAGATTCACTTACCAACTGTTTCCGACTGGGCCAAATCACTTTCTCAAGTTCTTCCTTTGTACCCTGGAAAAAATTGTTTAAGTTAAACCCATTTTCGGTTTCTGGCATCTCTGCTTCATTTTTTTTGGCCACAGTCGTTATACCCCCGTTTCTTAAATAGCCTAACCTTGTGATTTTTAAGGTTTACAGCTTCGGTCTCAATGATCTTGTCATCAGAAAGCTATATTTTAAAAAAATTATACCCGAAATAATTGACGTTTTCTGCCGTTTTGGCATTGACGTTATTGCTTCGGGCAATATTTTTCTTTTTCAGCGCGCCCTGGAGGACTTGAACCCCCGACATCAGGTTTTGGAGACCTGCGTTCTACCAACTGAACTAAGAGCGCACAAGCTTTTCTTTTTACAATTATTGCGCTGAACTTTTTTAGTTTAACGCAATTTCGATTCTAATTGTAACCTATTTTTTTTCTTTTGGCAAGTTAGCGGCGGATGCCGCTTGCAGACTGGGTTTTGTTTATTAATTCACCATTGAGAATCACAAAGGGCGGTCAAATCTTTGTTTAATGCGGGTTGCCTTGCCGACTAGGTTGCGTAGATAGTACAATTTAGCACGTCTAACTTTACCACGACGCAATACTTTAATGCTTTCAACCAAGGGAGAATGAAGCAAAAATACTCTTTCTACACCCACACCTTGGAAAACCTTACGGACTGTAATAGTTTCGTTGATGCCACCATTCCGCATGGCTATAACTACACCTTCGTAAGGTTGCACACGGAATTTATTGCCTTCCTGAATTTTGACTCCGACCTTGATTGTGTCACCGACATAGATATCGGGTAAATCAGATTTCATCTGTTCCGCTTCAATTGAGCGAATAATCTCTTGCGCGTTCATTACTTTTCTGTTTTTTGAAAAAACTCACAATCGTTAATTATAAATCTATAATCGCTTGAGAGTCTAGAAATTTCACTCATTATAAATAAAAACTACTCACAAATTCAAAATGAAGAATTAAAAAACTCTTGCCTGTTCCCTGTTCCCTGTTCCCTGTTGTAAAATAGACAGTGTAAGGATTCAGGGGGAACCAGGTAACTGGTCATAAACGCCTATAGAGACTATCTTTGGCAATGTTCAAGGTTTAAAGTCCAGTCAGCTAAAACAACTCCAGCGACTGTACCACCAGCGGATATCAGGCGATTGTATTACTACAACTGATTTTGCTCAACGTCTGGCAGCAATTAGTACGGAAATTAATCAACCTATTTGTGTTTACATTAACCGTCGCGGACAAGTGATTCGGGTTGGTGTAGGTACTCCGCGTCAAACTCAAATTCCGCCTCTAGAGTTACCCCGTTATGGTGCAGAACGTCTGAGCGGTATTCGTTGTTTATCTACCCATCTTAAGTCAGAACCACCAAATGAAGCAGCCTTGACGGCGATGGCTTTACAAAGGTTGGATGCTTTAGTAGTTTTAAATATTACTGGAGGAGGATTTACAAAGCGTGGTGGTGGTTCAACTGGGTACGTGAAAGAAGCTTATTTAGCGCATCTAGTAGCTAATAGTAAACAATTAGTTGCGACTCAATCTTCTGGCATGATTGTTCCTGATGCTATAATGTGTTCTAATATATCACCGCCGCTGAGTTTAGATGCTTTAGCCGATCAGGACTTTCTCAGCTTAGTGGAAGGTTTAGAAGAAGAATTTAGCCAGGAGTTTGTAGCTCAAGAGGTAGATACTGATCATGATCGGGTGCTAATTGTTGGGGTATTAACAGAAAATACCAATCCGCAACAATTCCAGGACATTATTGTGGAATTAACTCGGTTAGTAGATACGGCTGGTGGTACTGTACTACAAGTATTACAACAAAAGCGATCGCGCATTCATCCCCAAACAGTTATCGGTGAAGGTAAAGTCCAAGAAGCTGCTCTCACAGCGCAAACTCTGGGCGCTAACTTGGTAGTATTTGATCGTGATCTTTCACCCTCCCAAGTTCGCAATTTAGAAGCGCAAATTGGTGTTAGAGTAGTTGACCGTACCGAAGTAATTTTAGATATTTTTGCCCAACGCGCTCAATCTGGTGCAGGTAAATTACAGGTGGAACTGGCGCAGTTAGAGTATATGATGCCACGACTCACTGGTAGAGGTCAATCCATGTCCAGATTAGGAGGTGGTATTGGTACAAGAGGACCTGGTGAAACCAAGCTAGAAACAGAACGCCGAGCTATTCAAAAACGCATTTCTCGACTCCAACAAGAAGTTAATCAATTACAAGCACATCGTTGTAGATTAAGGCAACGGCGACAACATCGAGAAGTTCCTTCGGTGGCGTTGGTGGGTTATACTAATGCTGGTAAATCTACCTTACTCAACGCTCTTACCAACTCAGAAGTATACACCGCTGACCAACTGTTTGCTACCCTTGACCCAACTACGCGGCGGTTAATGCTTCCTCATGCGGAAACGGGCGCACCCCAGGAAACTTTGATGACCGATACTGTAGGGTTTATCCATGAGTTACCCGCATCTTTAGTGGATGCCTTTCGGGCAACTTTGGAGGAGGTAACAGAAGCGGATGCTTTATTGCATTTGGTGGATTTATCTCATCCGGCTTGGTTAAGTCATATTCGCTCAGTGCGGGATATATTAGCACAAATGCCAATTACACCAGGACCAGCGTTAGTGGCTTTTAATAAAATTGATCAAGTTAGTAGTGAAACACTAGCTTTGGCTAGGGAAGAGTTTCCTTTAGCTGTGTTTATTTCTGCTAGTCAGCGGTTAGGACTGGAAACTCTGCGTCAGCGGTTATCTCTATTGATTGAGTACGCTGTTGGTGATGATTAATGATTTTCATGTCCCCGACTTCTTTGACAAGTCGGGGATCTCTCGTTCCCATACTCTGTATGGGAATGAATTTTAGAAGGCTCTGCCTTCAATGATAGCAGAGGCAGAGCCTCTTGAGGGCATTCCCAGTCAAAGACTGGGAACGAGATAAACGAGATAAACGAGATAATAACTCAACCATTCTCTCGTTCCCATACTCTGTATGGGAATGAATTTTAGAAGGCTCTGCCTTCAATGATAGCAGAGGCAGAGCCTCTTGAGGGCATTCCCAGTCAAAGACTGGGAACGAGATAAACGAGATAATAACTCAACCATTTGGGTAATATTTTGGTTCAAATCTAGCAATTATGGTGCGTTACGCTGTCGCTAACACACCCTACATTAGTATTTTAATGATTCTATTTTTATTGCCATTTGTACAATCTGTGTGTTATATTCGTGCAGTAACTATAAATTATTTCTGCAAAATTTTTCCGCCAGAGGCGGAGGGGTTAAGAAGGGAAAAGAAAAAGAAGGGCAGAGGGCAAAAGAGCAAGAGTATAAAGAGCTACAAAGTCCTCGCCGCACTAAAACAGACAACGCGAAAACCGAGAGAGTCGTACCTGCTATCGCGGTCGATGTTGTAGCGGTAGGCAGAACGGCAGTGTGCAGGAAGGTTGAACCACGAAGCACCGCGCAGCAGCTTATGACTTCCGCTTCGACTATTCCAAGCACTGCCATCTGTAGGCGCATTTATATAATTTTCATGCCAGTCATCTTCGCACCATTCCCAGACGTTTCCGTGCATATCGTACAAACCAAAAGGGTTAGGGGGAAAAGTTCCTACATCTGTGGTTTGTTGGCGATATTTGCCTTTTGCGGCGGACTTGTAGGAGTAATTACCATCGTAATTGACTAAATCTGTGGTGATATTGTCACCAAAGGAAAATGCCGTTTTTGTCCCGGCTCTACAAGCATACTCCCATTCGGCTTCACTGGGCAATCTGTAATTTTTTCCTGTCTTTTGATTTAACTTTTTGCAGAATGCAACTGCATCATCCCAACTGACATTTTCAACGGGGCGATTATTGCCTTTGAAGGAAGCGGGATTAGCACCCATGATAGCTTGATATTGTGCCTGTGTCAATTGATATTTGCCTATAAAGAAGCTGGGAACTGTGACTTGATGTTGAGGACTTTCATAACTCAATCTTTCTGCTTCATTTTCCGGTGAACCCATGAGAAAAGTTCCTCCGGGTATGGCTATCATTTCTAATTTGACACCTTTTCCTAAGTCTTCTGTAAATGATGATTGGGGATTGATATTTACGTTAATATTTGCTGGTGGTTTGGGTGGGGTTGTGGGTGTGGGAATAACTATTGTTTTTTGATTCGCTAATGCTGCTAAAACTTCTGCTGCTGAGTCATAACGATAAGCAGGAATATCTTGCAACATGGTTTCTAATACCGTTGTTAATTCTTGACTTAAAGAAACATACTTTTGCCATTGCCATTGCATTTTTCTATTATCAAATAATTCATCTGCACCATCAGCTTCTTGAAAATGTCCTGTCAATAATCTGACACAGGTAACAGCTAAACTATAGAGATCACTACTATGATAAACCATACCCCGAAACTGTTCTGGGGGAGCATATCCAGGAGTACCTGTAATAGTCCCCACTCTAGTTAAAATAGTTCCACTTGTTTCTTTGGAAACGCCAAAATCAATTAGAAATAATTTACCAGTTTTACTCCTAATAATATTTTCTGGTTTGATGTCTCGATGAATGACTTTGTTATCATGAATAAATTGTAAAACTGGTAATAATTCTGTCAGGATATTTCTGATTTGTGGTTCTTTTAATTTACCTTGATTTTCAGATTCTTGTAATAAGTTTTGACCATCAATAAAGTCTTGGACTAAATAAAGTCTACCATCTTGGGGAAAGAAGGCTTCTAAGTCTGGTATTTGGGGATGTTTTCCTAGTTCTTGCAGTCTTTGGGCTTCTTGTTGAAATAATTCGGTGGCTTTTGCTAAAGCCGCACTTCCAGCTTGTTGGGGTAAAAATTGTTTAATGACGCAGGGTGTATTTAATCTTTTTTCATCTATTGCTTGAAATGTTCTGCCAAAACCACCTTCTCCGAGAAATTTAATGGGACGATAACGATCATCTAAAAGGATTTTACTCCCACACTTTTCACAAAAGTTAGTACCCTGGGGATTTTGATGAAGACAGGTGGGGTTAAGGCATTGGCTCATGGTAGATTGTGGGTATTTCTAGGGATGCTTATACTATACTAACATAGTTCTACCAGTAGCTACGGTTAAGAACCCGCCAGGGAATAAATTCCCTGTCTAATAGCTGAATTCCGTTTTAACGGACTATTACCGTAAGGCGTTCGTCAAAAGTCAAAAGTCAAAACGAATATACAATGAGCTTTCCAGTAGTTTGGAATGGTCTATTTATTTCCGCCGACCTGTACTAGGAATTTTTCTAAATGTTTAGTCATCAAAAGACAACTTGCGCTATTAGCAAGGAACTCCAGTTCCTTGCGGAATATAGGTTTTAGGTTAAATCTTCATCAAGGACAGTTCAATGCAGTCCTCTCTAGGCTGTTTAATGCTGACTTCTACACCTGGTCCAAAATATTTGGTCATTTTTTCCTGCTTTTGTTGCCAGGTATCAAAGGTGATGAGTGGTGAATCGAATTCTAGAATTAAGGTATAAGCCCCATTAATTTCGGTTTCTCGTAAACCTGTTACTATTGGTCTTGCGTCATCGGTGGGACTTAAACCTAGATAGGCTAGGGCTACATCTAAATGAGCTTTTTGCCCATAACAGTTGCGGGTGATGTCTTTGCGGATTTTGGTCTGTGTAACTGTTGCTTGTTGCTTTCTGAGTTCGAGGATGGATGGTGTGGTAGTTTGGCTGAAGGGTACAGGTTTAAGTTCATTGGCTTTTAGGGCTAAACCTCCCAGTAATAGGGGAAATCCATAGAAAAATCCCACTAGATTGAGGGTGGCATTATCTACAAAGTAGGCAACAAAACCTGTTATGGTGAGTATAGTACCTATTGTTAAGCCAAGTGTTCCTAAAGAAATTCTGCCGAGCATAATTTGAGATTAGTATAATTTATTTTCATCTTTTATTATCATCGCTGATTGGTGACAAATTGGGAAAGGGGATATGGGGATTTTTACTTTTTGCGTTAACTTTAGATTTGAAGTGTTTCAAAATAGGAAGCAAAAAAATGGATATTCAGACAATTAAAGACCGAATTAGCACTGTTCAAGGTAAACGCGAGCGCTTGCTGAGTTTATTGGAACAACCCAATTTAGGAACTTTAAGAGTTGATGTGAATCAAGCTTTGGAAGAGTTAGATGATTTACTTGATGAGTTTAAACGGACTATTCCTGATACAGGAAATAATTAACCTAAGTTGTTAGAGGATGTTTGAAAAGTCCTTAGCTATGTATCAATAACTTTTAGATCCCCCTAAATCCCCCTTAAAAAGGGGGACTTTGATTCTAGTAGTCTGTCAAATAAATTTTGACGGATAAAGAAGAAATGAACCACGAAGGAAGAAGGAAGAGGAAAAATTTATTTACCCGTCAACTAGTTCTTGACAGACTACTAGTACAGCACGGCGTAAATAAACCAACCATTCTTAATCGCCAAAAAGCTTGCCCAATATTGCTTTTGACTTTTGACTTTTGACTTCCGCCTTGCGGTACTAGGATTTACGCATTGACAAGATTCCCCAAATATGTGACGTAAATTTTATCCCTTGTAGGGTGCGTCAGACACGATATTTTGACAAAAAAAACAGATTCCCTCTATCTGACGCACCCTACTCAATAAGTTATTCCCAAAGCCGAAAACGACGCAATTTCGTTCATTCATATCATGGTAAATTAGTGAGCGTGCGTAAGTCCTAATTACAATACCTTTGGCAAATTAAAAAAAGTCTTGATTCGTAGGTTGGGTTGAGAGATGACACTCAATCAATGTGTTGGGTTGCGCTGTCGCTTAACCCAACCTACAAGGAAGATAAGATTAAGCAGAGTGCAATCTTTATTCAAAAAATGAAGAATAACTACGTTTACTGCCTAATTGTTTAACTAATGTGATGAGTTCTTTTGTGGGAATATCTTTTGTGCAAACTTTATCAAATTGATGTTTAGTTTTGTGATTTTGAAAAGATAATTCATCTATTGAGGAATAAGCCAAAATTTGAGTATTTGGAGATATGACTTTAATGTAATTAGATGCTGTCCAACCATCCATTATCGGCATTTGTAAATCAAGAATTATCACATCAGGTTGATGGCATTTAACCATGTCTATAGCTTCTTGACCATTACTAGCTAAACCAACAACGTACATATTTTCTTGAATAGAAAAAATTAGTTGGAGACTTAAACGAGTGAGTTCATGATCATCAACTACAAGAACGCGCAATTTAGAAAGCTCTTTGGACAACATTAACATTCCAAAAAAATAATAAATATGTATGTTTATAGTTTATGAATGCGAGTTCTAAGTTTACTCTGTCTTATGGGTGAATTTTGGGGGCTAAAAGTTGAATTTTATGCAATTATTGCATAATAATAATGATTTAGCTGATGCACTGATTAGGAAACTGGCATAGGATTATGGGGCATTATCTCCAAAATATGTTATGTGGGGTTTACTAAAAAAGTCTTTTTGTGGGGGATAGGAGTCAGGGGAAAGATGAAGAATTGACAAAAGGGTATGTAAATTCAGATATGCTTAAGCCATGCTTACGCTATGAGAATTTGAGGTGATGATTCACTTTTGCTGCAACTAATGAGAGTCTAATTTATGCCGGCAGACCGTAAAGCCATAGACATAATTGTTTTTTGAGAATTGGCTTCTGGACAGTTATCACCTGGGCATCTTTGGATATAATTGCCATCAGGTTGTAATTCCCAAGCATGACGATTATCTGCTAACATAATCCCTAAGATTTCTTGTAGATCTTTGGCAATTTCTTGGTCTTTGATGGGGGTAATAACTTCGACGCGACGATCTAAGTTACGCCGCATCCAGTCTGCGCTGCCGATATATATTTCTTCTTGGTTATTGTTGTAGAAGTAATATATGCGGGAGTGTTCTAAAAATCGACCGATGATGCTGATAACGCGAATGTTGTCACTGAGATTGGGTAGTCCGGGACGCAAACAACATATTCCCCGAATAATCAGGTCTATTTGGACTCCAGCGCGGGAGGCTTCGTAGAGGGCAACTATTATTTGTGGGTCAACTAGGGCGTTCATTTTGGCAACTATGCGACCGGAAAATCCGTTTTGCACGTTGTCAATTTCCCGTTTAATTAGTTCGAGAAAGCGATCGCGCATATTCACAGGTGCTACCATAATTTCTCGATAGGATTTTTGGCGAGAGTAGCCTGTTAAGAAGTTAAACACATCTGTTAAGTCTGCGCCTAATTCTTCTCGACAACTAAATAAGCCTAAATCTGTATAGAGTCGTGCGGTTTTGGGGTTGTAATTCCCGGTTCCAATGTGGACATAACGGCGCATTCTGTCTTTTTCTCGTCGCACTACCAAGACGATTTTGCTATGGGTTTTCAAACCGACTAAACCATAGACGACATGAACGCCAACTCTTTCTAAACGTCTAGCCCAATAAATGTTATTCTCTTCATCAAATCGGGCTTTTAGTTCGACTAGCACGGAAACTTGTTTACCATTTTCTGCTGCTGCAATTAAAGCATTAACTATGGGTGAGTCTCCAGAAGTCCGGTAGAGAGTCATTTTGATGGCTAGGACGTTGGGATCATGGGCAGCACTAGTAATAAAGCGTACTACTGTACCAGAGAAGGATTGATAGGGATGATGAACTAGCAAATCTTTTTCTCGAATTACGGCAAAAAAGTCTTTTCCTTCTTCTGGTTCGAGAACATCAGCATCAGTACAGGGTTCTCTGAGTCGTTGTAAGCGGGAAGGAACGACGGATTGACGGGGGCGATCTTTAAGTTCTGGTAGTGGTAGTGCCAGAAAATACATTAAATCCCGTAGTGCCAACAGACCATCAACTTCATAAATATCGCTTTCAGTGAGTCCCAAATCTTCTAAGAGACGGGAACGGACTAATGCAGGGGTTTGGGAGCGAATTTCTAACCTGACGGTATTCCCACCCATGCGGCGTTTACGAAGTTCCTGTTCAATGGCTAATAACAGGTCGTCGGCTTCATCTTCTTCTAATTCCAGATCAGCATCGCGGGTAATGCGGAAGGGATGATATTCTTGGATACTCATACCGGGAAAGAGAGATTCTAGGTTATGAGCGATCGCTTGTTCTAAGGGAATCCCTGACCAGGTAGCAATTTTCCCATTGTCTTGGACTCTCAACTCTGGAGGTAATGGCAAAAATCTTGGTAAAACTTGAGGAACTTTAACTCTGGCAAAAAACTCCTCTTCTGTATCAGGATTTTTGACCACCACTGCTAGATTTAAACTGAGATTGGAAATGTGAGGAAAGGGATGACTAGGATCAACAGCAAGAGGAGTCAGAACTGGAAAAATCTGCTCTTCAAAATAGTTATCTAGATAACTTCGCTGTTTTGAGTTCAATTCTATGTAATCCAGGATATAGATTCCCTGTTGGACTAAAAGTGGTTGCAGCGCTTCCTCAAATTCCGCATTGTGTTTTTTGAGTTGAGGATTCAAATGCAAACGAATATCATCTAGTTGTTTCTGTGGTGTCCGTCCATCAGGACTTAATAAATTAACAGTGGCTTCCACCTGTTGCTTTAAACCTGCGACTCGTACCATAAAAAACTCATCCAAATTGGAACTAAAAATGGCTAAAAATTTCAGCCTTTCCAACAGAGGAGTTCTGGGATCACAAGCCTCATGTAAGACCCGATTATTAAATTCTAGCCAACTTAACTCACGGTTGATGTAGTATTGTGGATCACTCAGATTCATGGAAGCAGAATTCTTTTTTGGTTTCGCCATAATCACCTAGATATAGGTAGACATTGTTTATAGAGCGTGAATATCAATATCTTAATTGCTACTGCATAGATTTTTACACTTCTTGATCTAGAAACCTGATTAAGTTTTTTAATTTGATATTTTTAGATAAAATCTTTTAGTTAAAGTGTTTCAATAGAAACAGAGTAATTGATTAAATAATATCAAACATGGATGGGAACCATGAAATCATATTCAGCTTATTTTTTCGCACGGAAGATTTTGATATAGCACAAGCCGGTTTTAGTAAAATAGTTCCCATTGTAGACTCATCCTGGCTGTTGTGTGATTTTTGCAAAGACGACTATCCTCCAGAGGATGAGGTTCTTTGGGGACAAGAATCCATCACTGAATTTAAATCACCAGAACTACGGGAGATCATTTTTGTCTATGGAGATACCTCGGTTGATGGGTTCGTTTATGAACATAGGCTTAATGGGGTATTAGTGCGTAAGTTGGTATGGTTTCCATTACTTAATGATGATTATTGGGAATCTGGTTGGTTGTGTGTTGAGGGTGAATCAGAAGACTGGGAAAAAGCCTTGTTTACTTCAGAAAGTCGGGAACGATTCATGGGGTATGCGCGGGAAAGATACGCAAATGAAGGAAAGGAAACTGATTTCCCGTCCCGATAAACTGAAATTCAAGAAGTAATGACTGGTTATTAATTTTATGTCTATTTACCTGTTTCAAGCTACTCGTCGCCGGTTGGCAATTTGGTACACGGCTATAACGGCAATTTTACTATTATTATTTGCTAGTGGAGTATATTTATATGTTCGCAGTACATTAGTTGAGCGAATTGACGATACATTGTATCATGTTGTGGAAGTTGTCGAGCGTTCTTTAGTAATTGAACCGATAAAATTTCAACCGATTCAATTACGAGTAAATGTAGAAGCTAGTTTTCCTAATAAGTCTGAAAGTGCTGAAGATGATCGGATTGATTTAGAGTGGTTTAGTCCTAATGGTAAATTACTGTGGTCAACTTTTTCGGAAAAATTAGATATTCCTATTCATACTCATCATACAGGTGAAACTGTGCGAATAGAGGGCATGGGAGGATGGGGAGAATCTGCACAGTTATTTAGACAAGTGACAAAAAGGATAGAAGTAGGAAGACAGATTTTAGGTTATTTACGAGTTAGTCATCCTTGGTTTGAGGTAACAAAACCTAGTCGGGAATTAATTTTTGATTTGGCTTTAGGTATTATTTTAATGGTATTCTCAGTGGCTGCCAGTGGTTGGTTTTTATCAGGTAAGGCTATGGAACCTGTGCGAGAATCTTATCAACGCTTAAAACAATTTACTGCTGATGCTTCTCATGAATTAAGAAGTCCGATTGCTTTAATTCAAACTAATGTGCAAATTGCTTTGGCTGATTTGGATGCAGGGGAAGAAGAAAAAAATACGGTTCAATATAAACAACAATTAAAGGTAGTAGAAAGACTTACTCAAAGATTGGGTAAGTTAGTTAATGATTTGCTATTTTTGGCTAGACAAGATAGTGGTATTAATATAGATTTATTTTCATCTTGTCCTCTTGATGCTTTGTTGATGGAAGTTGTAGAAGAACAACAATTTGTAGCTAGAGAAAAACAAATTAATCTAGGTTTGAATTTAGTTGATTCTGCGTTGACGGAAGTTAATCCAGAATTATTAGAAAATTGGTTTAGTCTGACGGGGAATTGGGAGCAATTAGTCAGGTTATTTACAAATTTGATTGGTAATGCTTTGCAATATACTCCACCCCAAGGAGTCATAAAAGTGGAGTTAGAAAGAATAGAGGGGATAAATCGAGTTACAGGAAGGCGTTACACTAATTCTCATTTACAAGTAAAAGTTAGTGATACTGGCACTGGTATTCCTGCGGACGCGCTACCAAAATTATTTGACCGCTTTTATCGAGTTGATCCGGCACGAACTTATAGAGGTGGGAAAACGGCTACAGCCACAACTACTGGTTCAGGATTAGGATTAGCGATCGCTCAAGCCATTATCGAGCATCATCAAGGACAAATTCAAGTAACTAGCAATCTGGGGGAAGGTACTACTTTCACCGTTATTTTGCCAATTTTGTCCCAGGAGTTAGGAGTTAAGAGTTAGGAGTTAGGAGTTAGGAGTTCGGAGGAAGAATAAAATTACCCAATGACCAATGACCAATGACTAATGAACAACCTATCTGATTTTGTTAAGCTATCTTAAGCGAAAGCGTTAGCGATAAGATTCCAATATTCGGACTAGAAGGTAGTAGTGTGCCAAAATATATTCGGTTGATTTCTCTTTTGGTAGCAATCAGTTTATGGAGTTTGCCAAAAGCTGCTCATGCTCAGGCATTCATTCCGCATACAGTACAAATTGATAATGCTCAGTTAGAGAAACAGGGCTTGAACTTAGCCCAGGAAGCGGCTCAATTAGCGCAGTTTCAGCAGCTTGAACCAGCCCTACTGAGAGCGCAATTAGCTGCGAAATTAGCCCCGAAAAATGACAAAGTATGGTGGCTACTGGGAAGTTTACATTTACAAAATCGAGACTTTGATCAAGCAGTTATCTCCTTGAACAAAGCCCAAACCATTAACCCTAAAAATCCTGAAGTGCTGTTTGCATTGGGTTCAGCCAAATTTCAAAAAAAAGATTACCAAGGAGCTATCAGCCATTATCAAGCGGGTTTGAAATTAAAACCCAATTATTCTGGGGGGTTGTTTGATTTGGGTAATGCTTACTTTATGTTACAGAAATTCCCAGAGGCGATCGCTCAATTTAATTTAGCAGTTAACCAAGATAAAAAGTTTTGGCCAGCAATTAACAATATTGGTTTAATCAAATACGAACAAGGCGACATTCCGGGCGCAATTCAGCAATGGCAAACAGCAGTTAGTATTGACAAAAAAGCCGCAGAACCTTTACTAGCTTTAGCCGTAGCATCCTATTATCAGGGCGATAAACGAAAAAGTTTAGAAATGGGAGTATCCGCACTCCGCATAGATTCCCGTTATGCCAATTTAGATTTTCTCAAAGAAAACCTATGGGGCGATCGCCTACTTGCAGACACCAAAAAATTCTTAGAAATACCAGAAATTAAATCAGCCTCACAGCCAAAGGAGGAAATACCCTAATAGGGGGCAGGGGGCAGGGAGCAGGGGGAAAGAATTTGCCAATGACCGATAACCAATGATTAATTACCCAACTATCCTTGTGGCAAAAGAGCCATAATTTGGTCAATAAACAGTTGGTGATCAACCACAGGCTTAGAAATATAACCATCAGCACCACTTTGGTTCAAAAAATTCTCCCGATCGCCTTCCATCGCGTGTGCTGTTACTAAAATCACCGGTAAATTAGCTGTTTGTGGGTCAGACTTTAACATTTGTGTAATTTTGATCCCATCAACAGACTTACCTTGGTATACACTATGTGATAGGGACACATCCATCAAAATCAGGTCAATTTCATGGGATTGAGCTATTTTCATCACCTCATCTACATCTTCTGTATGTTTTACCTCCAACCCCCCACGTTTACTCAGTATTTTAGAAAAAACACGAGCATTAATTAAATCATCTTCAACAATTAGAACAGTTTTCATGAGATTTCATACTAAATAGGGCTAACATCTGATCAACATCTATTGTATTTTTAATAATCCATAAGCATAGATCACATCAAAAATAATACTACTGCTTTTTCTCATCATGAGTATCAAGATTATGTGAGTATTTCTATTTGATCATCCGTTATGCTGTAATTTTAGAGCGTGTTATCTTCTAGCGGCTGTTGTGTAGTGAAAATTCAGGGAAAAACCTCATGGCAAAACAGTTAAACCTTCTCTCCAAGGGACAGGTCATCACCACCGCCCTGCACACCGAAATGCAACGGTCATACCTAGAATATGCCATGAGTGTGATTGTGGGGCGAGCCTTACCAGACGTTCGAGATGGATTAAAACCAGTACATAGGCGCATCTTATATGCTATGCACGAACTGGGTTTAACACCAGATCGACCTTATCGAAAATGCGCCCGTGTGGTGGGAGATGTTCTCGGTAAATATCATCCTCACGGCGATCAATCAGTTTATGATGCCTTAGTTCGGTTAGTCCAAAACTTTTCCAGCCGTTATCCCCTACTTGGTGGACATGGTAACTTTGGTAGCGTGGATAATGATCCACCGGCAGCCATGCGTTACACAGAAACCCGTCTTGCACCTGTAGGACATGAAGGAATGCTGGCGGAAATTGCCGAAGAGACTGTGGAGTTTACTGGCAATTTCGACAATTCTCAACAAGAACCAACCGTACTCCCCGCTCAATTACCATTTTTGTTACTGAATGGTTGTGCGGGAATTGCTGTCGGTATGGCGACAAATATTCCCCCCCACAATTTGGGAGAAATCGTTGATGGCTTAATTGCCTTAATTGACAACCCAGATTTAACCGATGATAAATTATTTCAATTAATTCCCGGTCCAGACTTTCCTACTGGTGGGGAAATTGTTGATCATGGTGGTATTAAAGAAGCTTATACCACTGGTAAAGGTGGTATTGTCATGCGCGGTATCGTCACAATGGAAGAAATTCCCGCCACGAGGGGAACTAAACGCCGCACAGCATTAATAGTCACAGAACTGCCCTTTCAAGTTAATAAAGCTGGATGGATTGAAAAAATCGCCGATTTAGTCAATCAAGGTCGGTTACACGGAATTTCTGACATTCGAGATGAGAGTGACAGGGAGGGAATGCGCGTAGTTATTGAACTCAAACGCGATACTAATCCCCAAGAACTACTCCAGCATTTGTATCACCAAACAGCTTTACAAACCACCTTTGGCGCGATTCTCTTAGCTATAGTTGATGGACAACCCCGTCAATTAACATTACGGCAACTATTACAGGAATTTCTCAAGTTCCGAGAACATACCCTCAATCGTCGCTACAGTTACGAATTAGGAAAAGCCGAAAATCGGGTAAATATCCTAGCAGGATTGTTAAAAGCCTTAGCAAATCTAGATGATGTTATCGCTATATTACGACAAGCCCCCGATGGCAGTACAGCCAAGATGACACTTTGTACCCGCTTAGATTTAACTGAAGTCCAAGCAGATGCCATTTTGTCTATGCCATTACGTCGTCTCACTGGTTTAGAACAGCAAAACTTACAACAGGAATTTGACCAACTTAATCAGGAAATTACCCGATTGCAGACATTGTTGGAAGATAGACGGGAATTACTCAAAGCCCTGAAAAAAGATTTGCGAACTCTCAAACGGAAATATAATGATCCTCGACGGACAAAAATAGTTCACACTACAGAAAAACAAGTTTCTGAAGATAAAGGTAAGGCTAAACAACCAAAAGCAGTAGCCGCAGCAGAAAATTCTCCAGCAAAAATCCCCACTCCTATACCGGAACAACCCCCAGAAGAAACCATTTTAGAAGTTACTCAACGGGGTTATATCCGGCGGATTTCCCCCAACAGTAAAAAAACAAAAGGGGAAAATGGGTTGCTGGATCATGATTTCCTGATCCAAACTGAATTAACTAATACTCACAAAGACCTGTTAATCCTCACCAGCGGTGGTAAAGTCTACCCGATTACGGTGGGAGATATTCCCCTAACTACTGGACGTTCAGCGCGAGGAACGCCATTGATTACGATGCTTACCAGTACCGCCCAAGGTAACACGGAAGGTATCATTACCCGGTTTTTGCTGCCAGAAAAACCCGAAACGTTGGAAATGGTTTTGTTAACTAAGGAAGGACGGATTAAACGCTTATCTTTATCGGAATTTGTGAATCTCTCACGGCGCGGAATTACAATTTTGAAGCTTAAAGACAAGGACGAATTGGCGTTTACCCAATTCCTCAGCAGCGGAGAACATTTAATTTTAGCGAGTTCTAGCGGTAGGCTACTCAGGTTTCCGGTTAATGATGAACAATTACCGATTATGGGTCGGGCTGCGATGGGCTTGCAAGCTTTCCGCCTTTTGAAAAATCAGCAGATGGTTGGTTGTGTCAATGTCAGCAAATATAACCAATTATTGTTAGTGACTGAGGAAGGATATGGCAAAATTATGGCTGCAAATCAATTGAGGGCGGCGAATCGGGGGGATTTAGGCATACAACTTTTGAAATTTAATAATAAAACGGACAATTTAGCGGCTATGGTTCCCGCAAAACCAGGTTCAGAGGTCGCATTATTAACAAATAAGGAGCGAGTAATTCGCGTATCGGTAGATGCAGTTCCTAATCTCAATAAAGATAGTAAGGGTGAAAGTATTTGTCAACTCAACAGGGATGAGAGGATTGTCAGTGTGGTGGAAGTAGAGTAGGGTTTTGACTGAGATATAAGAAACCCACCCCCAACCCCCTCCCCGCAAGCGAGGAGGGGGTTATGATCTAATTTATAGGAATCAGATTTGATTTTCCTATCTCTTACAGACAGAGTAACGCATCCTACAATACTCTTCTTCCTTGTTCTTTTAACCTACCTTCCGCACCCTAAACTGTCACACAACGAAAATTAGTCGTTTGGAGATTTGGTTTTAGCGAACTGCTTGCAGCAGCGCTTCGCTATCGCCTACCAATATTTCTTGGTTTTGGTACAAAATACAACATTAAATGGGGATAAAAATCAGAAAAAACCGATTGTGACACCGGGGGGTGCGGAATGTGGGATAAAAGCTATTTTAAACAAAGAAAAAGCATTAACTTTAAATCAAATTCAACAATTAGCAGAACGTTTTCATGTAAACATTAAAGTCTTTTTAAATTAGCATCCAAGTTATTAGACTAGGGCATAAACTCGATTCGTGGTACAGTAGAAATATCATAAACTCAAGAGCGATCGCTCATTGAAGTTCTCCAAAAGAGGTGATTGGTAATTGGTGATTTTCCCCTATCCCATATCACCCTAATTATTACGCAGAAACAGAAATTTCCGATTGATAGCAAATACCCGCTTCCTTGAATCTTTGTAAAACTTCACCCAAGCGATCGCAATCTGCAATTAAACTAATTCTCACATAGCCTTCACCACCCACACCAAAGGCATTTCCAGGAGTCAAAACCACCCCAGTTTGCTGTAAAATATTCAAAGCAAAGTCTGTAGAATTCATCCCCACTGGACATTTTATCCACAAATACATAGTTGCTTCAGTTTTGGGAATATTCCACCCCAATTTACCCAAACCAGCAATTAAAAAATCTCGTCGAGTGCGGTAACGTTGCTGAACTTCATGTAAATAAGAATCAGGGAGACTAAGGGCAGTTTCTGCTGCTGTTTGCAACGCCGAAAAAATGCCATAATCTAAATTGGTTTTCAGTGTCCGCAAACCTTGGATAACATGACGATTTCCGACTACAAACCCGACGCGCCAACCTGCCATATTATAGGTTTTAGATAAAGTGTGAAACTCTACACCTATATCCTTTGCACCAGGAATTTCTAACAAGCTAGTGGGTTGATAACCATCAAAAGCTAATTCGGCGTAACATAAATCATGGACTAAAAGGATTTCATACTTCCGTGCAAAAGCGACAATTTCTTCAAAAAATTCGCGGGGGGCGGTAGCTGCGGTAGGATTACTGGGATAATTGAAATAGAGGATTTTAGCTTTTCTGGCTACTTCGTCAGGAATAGCCGCTAAATCAATTAACCAGTTGTTTTCTTCCTTGAGAATTAAATTATGGATAACTCCCCCAGCAATAATCGGACCACGAAAATGCACAGGGTAAGATGGTGAAGGTACTAATACAGTATCACCAGGATTAATGTAGGCGATCGCTAAATGTCCCAAACCTTCCTTAGAACCAAGTAAAGGTAAAGCCTCACTATCTGGATCAAGGGTAACACCATAACGGCGATGATACCATTGAGTAATCGCCCTACGGAAACTAGCCGTCCCTTCAAACGGCGGATAACCGTGATTAGCGGGATTTTGCAAAGCTGCCATAGCTGCTTCAATCACTGGTTGGGGAGTGGGTCCATCAGGATTACCCATTCCCAAGTCAATTAGATCTAACCCTTGTTCTCTAGCCTTAGCCTTTAATTCATCCAAACGAGCAAATACATAAGGCGGCAATTTTTGTATCCGTTCTGCGGGAGACATCCAACTCAAACTCATTCCTTCACCTCGTCACTTATTCCCCTGGTGGAAACACGATTAACATCTATTGGTGCAGTGGTAGAAACCATTGCAGCCATCAATTGTTCCAACGCTACATTAAACGGTAAACGGTGGATATCAGAATTAGGTTCTAAACTAATTTCCGCTGCTGTTTGTAACTCACCTAGAGTGATATTACCTAATCCCAAATCTGCTAATTTTTGGGGTAGTCCAATCTCTGCATAGAACTTCAACAATTGTTGTCTTGCTGACGCTGCTAATTGATTTCCCTGGATCATTTCTTCTAACCGCAGTTGTACCAGGATACCATAAGCGACCTTTTCCCCGTGAATACTCTCATGTCTAGAAATATGGGTTAAGCCATTATGAACTGCATGGGCGGCAACCGTGCGACATTGCGCCCCACCAAGTCCGCCAATTACCCCAGCTAGAAGTACAGTTGCGTCTACAACTTCCTGCCAAACTTCGCTACCTGGGGATTGTAAAGCAGCGGCAGACTTTTGCAATAAGATATCGCGTAAAACTCGTGCTTGTTGAACTGCGGCAATAATCAGAGTTTGCTGTAAATGTCCACTACTCACTGAAGCTTCATACCATTTAGCGATCGCATCCCCAATTCCTGCTATTAATGTTCTTTGAGGTGCAGTCTGAACCAAATTATAATCCAAAATTAGCAAATCAGGACAGCGAGACAAAGCCACATCATACAAAAACGCCCCTGTCGCCGAATAGACATTAGAAAGGGCAGTCCAAGCCGCACAGGTACCCCCAGAAGTGGGAATTGTCACAACTGGTAATGTCAATTGGTGGGCGACTAATTTAGCCGTATCTAGGGCTTTACCACCACCAATGCCGATAATCATATCAGCTTTATGTTCCTTAACGGCTTTGCGTAAAGTCTTTAAACTAACTTCACAACAATCAGCACCATAAGAAAC
The DNA here is from genome assembly GCF_002368115.1 of Dolichospermum compactum NIES-806. NCBI lineage: Bacteria > Bacillati > Cyanobacteriota > Cyanophyceae > Nostocales > Aphanizomenonaceae > Dolichospermum > Dolichospermum compactum. The sequence goes on from NZ_AP018316.1 coordinate 1,507,148, forward strand.
CAAAATAGGATGCAATTCTGGAAATTGGAAAAGAGGTTGTAAACTCTCTTGACTCAGATTAAGAGTCTGATTTCCAGCAATAATTAAGGGACGAGTTCCCAAATTAGCGACTTCGCCCGCAACTGTTGACAATACCCCTGCACCGCGAATTACTTTCCCAGGGGCAACAGAAAGGCTGAAAAATGAACTAGAGGTTTGAGTGGACAAAGTTTCAGTAGAATGTTGATTAGGCATGATCGTTAAGTAGGTGGGCGTTAAAAATTGTCGTTGGGGCAAGGGAACAGGGAACAGGAAGAGAGTTTTGAGTGATTTTACTTTTCTTCACATACCTTTAAATTTTTCTGTTCACCTACTTATTTGGCCAAAACTATTGATATTTCTTAATCAAATTTTAAAATAATCTTTATTGTATGATAGATGACCAAAAAATGTGCAAATCAGGAATCAGGAAGTAGGGGACTAGGACCTGCGCCCTGTCAGGAGTCAGGAGGAAGAACATTTTTCTCCTATTCCCTCTTAACTATCCTGTCACCTGTCACCTATGAAGCAGTGGGTTTTGGTAAGGAAGCAAACTTGTCTAAATAAACTTCTACCGCCATTTCTGGGTCTTCCCGACTCACCAAAGTCCGATTTACTTGACCCAAGTACACAGGTACAGATAAACCTATTTCTGGGTGGATAATAGTGCGGGCGCGGACTATTAATTGCTTATCACCACCAGTACCTAAGCGACCATAGGAATAAAGGTTACTAGCTGCTTGACGTAAAGTGGCTTCTAATTCTGTGGGAGTGATTTGTGGTGCGATCGCAATTACTGTTTGGTTAGAACCATTATCATAAACTAGAGTATACTTGGCAGCGCCGGGAATAACTGTGCGACTCAGGGGAACGAGGGAAAGTGAAAATAATCCCCCTGTCAATACCAGCATAAAGCCAGTTGCACCCACCAATCGAAAGCGAAAGCCCCATTTTAAAATGAAAGCCAAGATTGTCAGGACGGCAAAAGCTATTGTTGCAATACCTGACCATTGGGTATATTCGAGAAAATTAGCGGTACTAGGCATAAGGTTTTAATTACGAACAATTACTATTTTAACTATCGGCAACACCAGATTTTTACACAAAAACAAAAAAACGCCCCCCGTAATTGGAGAGCGTTTTTTATTTAGCTAAACTTATTAACCGTTGATTGCAGGAGCGCTTAAAGCAACAGGAGCAACATCGGCAGCAGCCAAGTCTAGGGGGAAGTTGTGAGCGTTACGCTCGTGCATTACTTCCATACCTAAGTTAGCGCGGTTGATTACATCAGCCCAAGTAGCGACTACGCGACCTTGAGAATCCATGATGGATTGGTTGAAGTTGAAACCGTTCAAGTTGAACGCCATTGTGCTGATACCCAAAGCTGTGAACCAGATACCAATTACAGGCCATGCAGCTAGTAAGAAGTGTAGTTGACGGCTGTTGTTGAAGGAAGCGTATTGGAAAATCAAGCGACCGAAGTAACCGTGAGCAGCAACGATGTTATAGGTTTCTTCTTCTTGACCGAATTTGTAACCGTAGTTTTGTGATTCGTTTTCGGTTGTTTCCTTAACTAAGGAAGAAGTAACCAAAGAACCGTGCATTGCGGAGAACAAAGAACCACCGAATACACCAGCTACACCTAACATATGGAAGGGGTGCATCAAGATGTTGTGTTCAGCTTGGAACACGATCATGAAGTTGAATGTTCCAGAGATACCTAAAGGCATACCGTCAGAGAATGAACCTTGACCGATTGGGTAGATCAAGAATACTGCGGTTGCTGCTGCTACAGGAGCAGAGAATGCTAGGCAAATCCAAGGACGCATACCTAAGCGGTAAGAAAGTTCCCATTCACGACCGAGGTAGCAGAATACGCCGATCAGGAAGTGGAACACTACCAATTGGTAAGGACCGCCGTTGTATAACCACTCGTCTAAGGAAGCAGCTTCCCAAATTGGGTAGAAGTGTAAACCGATGGCGTTAGAGGAAGGAACTACTGCACCGGAAATAATGTTGTTTCCGTAGAGTAATGAACCTGCAACTGGTTCGCGGATACCATCAATGTCTACAGGAGGAGCAGCGATGAATGCAATTACGAAGCAAGCGATCGCAGATAGTAGGGTGGGGATCATGATTACGCCGAACCAGCCGATGTATAAACGGTTGTCGGTGCTTGTGATCCACTCACAGAAGCGGCTCCATACGTTAGCACTTTCGCGCTGTTGTAAGGTGGTTGTCATGTGTTTATAATTGCGTTTTAGTTATGTATGTTTTGGTAGGTGTTTCTACCTCATGAATTTATATTAATCCCTATGTTTCGATTTGTAAAGGGGTTTTCGTAATATTTTTTGATAAATCTCAAAAGTTGGGTCATCTTTATGGCTATAAACTAGATGTAGTCGGCTTTTTAAGCATTAATCTTTTTTGGTAACAAATTCTAATTTTCTTGTAAGCTACTACCTTATTCCTGAAATTTTGGGAGCAAGCCCTTTACCCCTACTGTATATGTCGCTATCTGGTCAAAATATTGTTACCTACAGTCCTGCTTATACTATTGTCCCGACTTATGAATGCTTTAACCGCTGTTCCTATTGCAATTTCCGCACAGAACCGGGTAAAAGTCCTTGGTTGACCCTTGAGGCTGCTAAAGAGATTTTTTTACAACTTAAAAATCAAAATGTCTGTGAAATCCTGATTTTGAGTGGTGAAGTCCATCCCCATTCAGCTAGAAGGGAAGCTTGGTTTGAGCGAATTTATGATTTGTGTGCGTTAGCGTTAGCAATGGGATTTTTACCCCATACCAACGTTGGTCCATTGAGTTGGACAGAAATGCAGAAACTTAAAACTGTGAATGTGTCAATGGGGTTAATGCTGGAACAATTGACACCAAAACTATTAAATACAGTCCATCGTCACGCACCGAGTAAATTGCCAGAAGTGCGATCGCAACAATTACAATGGGCAGGAGATCTAAAAATCCCCTTCACCACAGGATTACTTTTAGGAATAGGAGAAACAGACGCAGATTGGTGGGAGACTTTAACCGCTATTTCCGAATCTCATGCACATTACCATCATATTCAAGAGGTAATTCTTCAACCCCACAGCCCCGGAACTGTGCAAACCTTTGACGCACCACCATTTGATCCCCATCAATTACCGACAGTTATCGCTAAAGCGCGGGAAATTTTACCAGCAGACATGACAATTCAGATTCCCCCCAATTTAGTTGAAGATGAAAATTGGTTACTTGCTTGTATAGCCGCTGGAGCGAGGGATTTAGGAGGAATAAGTCCCAAAGATGAAGTTAATCCTGATTATCCCCATTTACAGGAACAGGAACTCAGAAACATTTTAGAGTCTAGAGGCTGGGAGTTAGTACCACGTTTACCACTGTATCCCCAGTTTGACGAATGGTTGGGTGCAGGGTTACAACAGCAGGTACAAGAATGGCGAGAAAGATTTAAGCTCTAGCCCTGTTCATGAAAAAATAGCGACACAGTACGATAAAAGTAACATTAAATATGCTAATTAATCTAATGTATTTACACTGTAAACAAACATGACCACTAGTATATCCTCTAGGACATCCTTCTTGCTTCAGTTAATAGGTATCATCTGCATATTGTGTTTTTCTCTGGACTTTCTATTTTTATTATTCCCTTTACAACTTACAGATAAACTCTGGCAAATTAACCTGTGCAGAAGTCTTGTAGATCAGGGTATTGTACCATTGCTTGGTCTAGGAGCGATTCTAACTGCATACTGGGTTGATAGATCTAGTGAAAGTGGTCGTTCCTCGTCCTCTGGTCTAAAATTGCCAATTTTTATCCTATCTAGTTTGTTAGGACTAATATTTTTGCTGATTTTTCCCCTACATCTAAGTAACGTTAATCAAGTAAAGGCAGAGGGGTTAACACGGATTGAGAAAGAAGCGGAACAGTCAGAAAACCAAGTTAAAAGTCAATTAGCACAACTCCAAAATCAACTTGGTAATGATCAGGTAAAAGCATCTGTAGAGAAACAACGCGCTGCATTAAAAGAGCAACTCAGAACCCAGCTAAATGAACTAGTTAAGGATGAACAAAAGTATAATCAGGCACTTAATAATAACCAATTACCAGAGGCGCAGAAGGATTTACTGAAGCAGTATAAAACAAATCTTAACTCTCTTGATAATTTCATCGCCCAGCAAACAGACCCTGAACAACTAGCAAAGCAGAGAATTAGCCAAATTCAGACTCAAGCACAACAACAGTTGGAAAAAACTCAGGAAGATGCCTGGAAGGAATTGCGAACTGGTATTAATAGTTTATTGTTGTCAATTGGTTACATCGTCATCGGGTGGAGAGGATTAAGAGGTATGGGTGTTTCCAAAAGTGGTTCTAGAGGGAGCAAATGAGTCTATTTTATTCTCGTGAGCCTCATAAATAACTAATAAATAAATTGTAGCAAGATGTAACTCTGGTTAGTTTGCCATCTACACGCTGTTTGGTAGAATGTCTAGGTTGTTTAATCTCATGATCTTCATCTTTGAGTCAGTCAATAGATACTATCAACCTCGATACATTAGCCCAAGAACTAGCAACTATCCAGCAAACAGGTTCCAAGCGGATTGCCTTGCTAGGTTCTCGTCATGTGCCAATTACCCACCAGAATCTGATTGAAATGATGACTTATGCTCTGATTTTATCGGGCAACCGTATCATTACTTCTGGTGCTACAGGCACAAACTCTGCGGCCATCCGGGGCGCAACTAAGGCTGATCCCAACTTACTCACGGTAATTTTACCTCAGAGCTTGGAACGTCAACCCCAGGAATCGCGCCAGCAATTAGAACAGGTGATGCACCTGGTGGAAAACCCCAGTAATGATAACTTGTCTCTAGCTGAAGCGAGTTACTTATGTAACAAAGAAATTATTTCTCGTTGTCAACAACTAATTTGCTTTGCATTTCATGATAGTCGCACTCTGCTACAAACCTGTAGTGATGCAGAAGACCAGCGAAAAGTGGTAACACTCTTCTACTTTGACTAGAGTGAACTGCTGTTTTTGCAAAGCGAATGATGGAGATGGGAAATTTTTGGGTAAAGGGTAATAATTTAACTAAATTACCCCTTATCCATTGATAAGAATGATTAATGCTTGACCAAGTACCCTAATTAAATTAGTTGAATGTCGCTATCTCTATTACCAGTACCTGCTATTTTTTTATACTCTATTGTCGTCGCGGCTATTCTCATTTATCTACCCTATTTATTGGTAGCTTTTGCTAGAGTGCAGGTAGGATATGATCTTTCTGCGCCTCGCGCTATGTTTGACAAGTTGCCACCCTATGCCCAACGGGCAACATGGGCCCATGAAAACTCCTTTGAAGGGTTTATGGTTTTTGCGGCAGCAGCGTTAATGGCGTATGTTACTGGGGTAAGTTCCACTGAAGCAGTAACCGCAGCGATCGCTTTTAATATTGCTCGTTTGCTATACTCTATTTTCTATATTACGAATATACCCCTGTTGCGATCGCTCATGTTCGGTATTGCTTCTTTTAGTTCAGGAACTCTGTTTTACCTCAGTCTCATGCAAATCAAATAATTAAGAAAAAGGGAAGGGGAATTTTCAACTTTGTCTCTTCCCTGTTCCCAACTACCAATTACCAATTACCCATTACCAATTTTATTTATGGCTGCTACTTTTTCTTTTGATATCGTCAGCGACTTTGATAGACAAGAATTAGTGAATACTATTGATCAAGTCACAAGAGACGTTAAAAGCCGTTACGATCTTAAAGATACTCAAACCACAATTGAATTAGGCGAAGAAAAAATCACCATTGGCGCTGACAGCGACTTTACCTTAGAATCGGTTCATACCATCCTCCGGGAAAAAGCAGCCAAGCGTAACCTTTCCCAGAAGATCTTTGAATTTGGTAAAATCGAATCTGCCAGCGGCAACCGTGTCCGTCAAGAAATCACTCTCAAAAAAGGCATCAGCCAAGAAATTGCTAAACAAATTTCTAAATTGATTCGAGACGAAATTAAAAAGGTGCAAGCTTCAATTCAAGGTGATGCTGTACGAGTAACAGCTAAATCAAAAGATGATTTACAACTGGTGATTCAACGTCTTAAACAAGAAGATTTCCCCGTTGCCTTGCAATTTACAAATTATCGTTAGAAAGAGACAAGATGCAGGGGCAGGGAGAAAGAATATTCCCATTACCAATTACCTCAAATTACTTACTTCCCCCGATGCTTTTTTGAAATGCGGGACGTTCAGACATTGACTGAATATAGTTCACAATTGCTGGGTAAGCACTCAAATCTAACTTGAGCATAATGGGGATATAAGAGAGAATTGATCCCACAGCCACATCGGCAACGGTAAAATCATTACCCAGTAAGAAAGGCTGTTTTGTCAAAATTTCATTTAAAGGAGTCAATAATCGTGGCATTTCTCGTTCACGATTGGCTTCTATAAAAATACCTGTTCCTAAACTAGAATTGGCAAATAATACCCACTGGGTAAATATGGCTTTTTCTTCGACGGAATAGGCGGTTTTAGCGTATTTTTCCGCTAAATAAAGCAAAATTGCGCCTGACTCCCAAAGCTGGAAATCACCATCCACAATTGCGGGAACTTTACCCATAGGGTTAATTTTGAGGAACTCAGACTGGAGATGTTCCCCTGCTTTCATATCTAACAGCACGAATTCATAAGGAACTTCCAGTTCCTCTAAGTACCACTGGATAATCGCAGCCCGACTACGAGCGCCGCCGTAAAGTTTCAACATAGTCATCTGAAATATTAAAGAACTTTGTGAGTGTGAGAGTGTTGTTTTACGTTGTCGTCTTTTGTGACAACTCTAGCTGCATTTAGTACCCGTTTGCGCTCTGTGGAATAATTCAAATCGGTTTTAGTAGTTCCCAAGGGAATCAAGGTTTGGGCTACTTCACGGCGCTTATAGGTACGAGCCGCAGAAAATAATCGTAATGGAAACTCATCTCCAAATTGTGCTGACTCTGGAAACCCTTCTGGCAAAGATAGTTTATCACCCTCTAATACAGATCCCAAAGTTGTTGCATAAATCAATCTGTAAGAGGTGGGAATTTGTTTACATATAGCTTCTAAAGCTGCGGAAGGAATGGGTTCTATCACTTCAATTTGATGCACTTCCCCGTCTTCTTTATAAAAGCACGTAGCTAAACCAAGAACAATATAGTCCTCGGTATTGAGGTCGGTTGCATCAGCATAAGAAATTGTTGTTGTCATAAGAAATGTCTCTTCTAAAATTGGGAAATAGGGCTTTGTTAGTTGTCAGTTGTTCGTTGTTACTGGTAAAAATTTCTCTTGTCTTGTGCTTCTTTCCTTTGCTTTTTCCCTGTCATCATTAAAATTTACACTTCAATTCTTTAGAATTTTACTGATTCGGGAATTGAACTTGGGTATGAAGTATACATTATTAGGCTTATGGCTCGTCTGTTGCTGGATGTAAAATCCACGTTCTTCAACAATCCTAGAGACATCAAGACACAAAGACTGTAATTTTATTTGACAAATCAAGTAAATCAAATAGGCAACCCATGAATAAGCACTCTTTTTTTAATTCTGGTATTCAAAACAATCAAGTATGTGTTTCTGATCAAAACAATCCTTGTCATCAATCTGAGCGGTTACAGGATGGTAATGAATCAATGTTAGAAGAACGTTATTTACGCTCTTGTGCTTTGAAGTTAGCACAACAAGGGGATTATACCAAAGCGATCGCTCTGTTAAGTCACCTGATTGACCATCATCCCGAAAATGCCGTTGATTACAATAACCGGGGACTAATTTATTTTCAAAGTGGTGATAGTCAAAAAGCCATCTCCGATTATAACAAAGCCTTGGATCTAAATTCTAAATTAGCTAGTGCCTACAATAACCGGGCTAATTATTACGCTGCTTGTGGTCAATTAACTGACGCATTAGCTGATTATGAACAAGCGTTGGATCTCAATCCCCATCATGTTCGGGCTTGGATTAATCGCAGTATTACTTTACGCGATTTGGGAAACTATGCTGAAGCTATTGAAAACTTGGAAATTGCTATGCTATTTGGTCAACTTAAAGGCAATATTTGGGCAGAACGGGGACGGACTTATCATCTCTGGGGTGATTGGAATTGTGCAATAGCAGATTATCGTCGCGCGTTGGCAGAGCTACCATCTTTGAATTATCAAGATGTTTCTGGTTATCGCTTGCGTTTACAACTCGAAACCTGGTTAAACGAGTTGCTGTTTTTTGAAGATTAATTTTAGCAGTAGATGACTTAATTCAGAATTATCAGGGGGAGTATCAAGGTGCTGAATTAGATGGTTCTATTACAGTCTGATCTTGATTCATTAATATAACTGGACGCTGATTAGGGTCAAAGCGAAATGATTTTTGTTGCATAATACTTTTAGCTTCACCGGGATCAAAGTTGCGGGTAAATTCTGTCTGCAAATTTTGCACACGCCCTTCCATCACTTTTACTTCGGTACGGACTGTTCGCAACTTATCCTGTTGTGACCAATGATAAGGTAATAATTGTACTAAGGCAGATACCGCTGCTGCACTAATAACTATATTAACTGCTACTTTAGCTGTAGTTTCCAGTGCCATGACTTGATAAGCACGTTGGCGTAAGTGTCGTTTAGGTCTTGGTACAGTTCGTTTTTTTTCTACGGGTTGTAGAGGAGGTTTAGATGGTTGGAACGCATTCATGGTGCTAAGAAAAGGCTTGCATAATTTACGGTAATGACCGTCAGAAGCAAACAGGTGCTAATTGCGGCTTAATTTAGCTGCTATATTACTCCATTTTTGGGAAATTTATACAAGTATGAGAATAAATAAAATATTACCTAGTAAGGTAAGGTGCAATTTTCAAAATTCCCATAGCTTAGAACTACAAAAACTTAGAAATCACGCTTACGGATACTAGGCTTGATCACCTGTAACAGAGTTACATTGGTGTTATTTGTATAGCTCTGTAGCTAAACGCCAAGCTAGAATTCCTGGAATTAGTGCTACAACCAACGCAATGTAAACTTGAGTATCTGAGATAGGCATAATGGAAATCCTCCTAAATTGAACTAGATTTTCAAGACTTCGTTTACTACTTTTCCCTGTTTTAGCAAGATTAGGAAACATCTTGTTACAAGATGCAACAAAAACTGGGGGTTTCTCATTGGTTCCCTGTTCCCTGTCACCTGTCCCCTGAATTTTATGACTTTATCCCTTGGTATTGACTTTGGCACTTCTGGCGCACGGGGTGTGGTAATTGATGAAGAAGGTCGCGTTTTGTCGGAAATGCGTCATTATTGGCTGGTTGAGACTATTGACTGGGTTAAATGTTGGCGAGAGGCTTTATGGAGTCTATTAGGGCAAATTCCGGGCGCTTTAAGGGGGGATATAGGGGCGATCGCTATTAATGGGACTTCTTCGACTATTTTGCTGACTGATGGGGCTGGAGAGCCTGTAGACGCGCCGCTATTGTACAACGATGGTCGGGGTGCAATGGCTTTAGAACAGTTGAGTCAGGTTGCTCCAACTAATCACACCGTGTTAAGTGCTACATCCAGTCTAGCGAAACTCCTCTGGATGCAAGTATTACCTGATTTTGCAAAAGCTAGATATTTATTGCATCAAGCCGATTGGTTGGGGTTTCTTCTGCATGGAAAGTTAGGTATTAGCGATTACCATAACGCCTTGAAATTAGGTTATGACGTGGAAAAATTGCAATATCCAAAATGGTTGGAACAGTTACAAATTCCCCTCCAGTTACCACAAGTCTTAGCACCGGGGACGGCTATTGGTGAATTACTTCCCCGGATTGCGGCTTATTTTGGCTTTAAAGGCGATTGTTTGGTGGTTGCTGGCACGACAGATAGTATTGCGGCTTTTCTAGCCAGTGGAGCTAAATTTCCAGGGGAAGCGGTAACTTCCCTGGGTTCAACTTTGGTACTAAAACTTTTAAGTCGGCACAGAATTGAAGATGCGCGATATGGAATTTATAGTCATCGTTTAGGTAATTTGTGGTTGACTGGAGGTGCTTCTAATACAGGAGGTGCTGTTTTAAAGCATTTTTTCAGCGATGTTGAGTTAGTGAGGTTAAGTGGGGAAATTGATCCGACTCAACCCAGTGAGTTAGATTATTACCCATTATTGAAACCAGGCGATCGCTTTCCCATTAATGATCCTCAATTATTACCCAGACTAGAACCGCGTCCAGATCAAAATAAAGAATTTCTACATGGTTTATTAGAAAGTATGGCGAGAATAGAAACCAGAGGATATGAACTATTACAAAATCTAGGTGCAGATTCTTTAATTAATATTTATACCGCTGGTGGTGGTGCGACTAATTCCACTTGGACAGCTATTCGTCAACGTTATTTAAAAGTACCCGTTGTTTCATCAATTCATACGGAAGCAGCTTATGGAACAGCACTTTTAGCAATGGGAAAAGTACAGATTTAACCTGAGTTAGGTGTTAGGAGTTCGGAGTTTCTCCTTCGGAGACGCTACGCGAACGGAGTTATGATTTTTCAAGGAGAGAATAAGGGTTTGAGACTCATACTTGGGGCGAGTTTTTCCAAAATTATCTTATGTCGAACTCAGGTAATTTAGGGTTTCAAAGATTCAGGTTCGTCAGATACCCGATTTTTTGAATAAGTTGGGGATCTTATTTATGAACTAACTAACAGCTAATGATTTTTCACTGTAATATTCTGTTTGCGGGTAAATGCTAATAATGGTATTTCCCACTTCAAAAAATGTTCCTGACTGTTCATTTTTAGAAAATTGCAAATGGGGGTATTTAGCCGCTAATTGATCAGCCGTTAACGCTGTAGCAGGGATTTTATTTGGTAATAATCCTGTCGAACCAATATAAAAGACCATAGGGGAAATATTTTCTCGGTAAATTTGCTCAACATAAACTGCTAATGTTTTATAAGCTGTCGTCATAACTGCAATCAAATCCTCTCTATTAACAGATTTATTAGCGTGTTGAGTATATAATAACGCCAAGTTATGTTCACCAACTTTGCTGAGAATTTCTCCTACTTTGCCATTTATATTGATTCCCAGAAAGTCGTCAAAAATGGGTTTCATCAAATCATCAACTTTAGTTAGTTTCATTCTTGCAGAAATGGCTTTTTGTCGAAAAGCGATATTTTGATTTAACCACATTTCCCAAGTTGGTTTCAGAAAAATTTCTCCAGTTTCTTGGTCATAAACTTCATATCTCCGCGCTAAAAACTGGTTGGCAGCATATAATTTACTCAAATTGAGAATATCCTGATTACCAAACTCAATTTTATGACTAATATGAGAATCAATTGGTTCTGAATATTCTTGAGTAGTGGGAAAATTTAGGTAGAGATTTTTTGACAAATAATGTTGTTTTAATTCCTCTACTTGATTACTCACAAATAATTCTGATTGATGGCGATGGCGTAAACAAGCAGATAAAATGCTCATAATCACCTTAATTTCTGCTAATTGCGTAAATAAGCCATCAATATTGCCAAACTTGATATTAACAGGAACTAATGGTAAATTATCTAATTGAATTTGATATTCACAATCAAATTCAAATTTATCAACAATAATTACACCTTTAGATTGCAATAAATCAAATACTTTCTTGTTGCTGATTTTGATATTTAAAGTCGAAATATGAACTTTACCATCTTTGACAATGGTATAATTATTGAAATTATGCAAATCATGAGCCAGCAACCCTGCAATCTCAATAATAGGAGTATGATCTTCAGCCTTTACCAGTTTAACTTTCCGCTTCACTAACATATTAATAGTAGCAGTATTGCGATTTATAGCAAATACACCCATTTGCACAAAATCACCAGCATAAATATCTTCAGTTTGTAAATTAGGAGTTATTAAATCACCATTAATAT